>CAZTNH010000025.1:0-14273 GCA_964615395.1 uncultured Sulfurimonas sp. | reverse complement strand
TCACGGAGCAATGGAATGGGTGGAAGTCTTGCCGTTAGGCTTCATATAACTATTTCTTGAATAATACTTTCTCTTATAATATTAACACTAGTAGATGCAATATCAAACCATTGTAATGGTTGAATATTTATTGCTTGAAGTGATTTAGCATTAAGGTTTGGTATATTAATAATTTTATTTACAGTAGATAGTGTAGCTTTGACACTATTTTTTTCAAAAGAGAGTTCTAATGCGATATTCCCTTTTACTTTTTGATAATATTTTTTTAGAAGACTGTTTAGTATAATTACTGTATTGTACTCTTGTTTGGATATAGTTTTAGTTGTTAATATAGCCCCGATAAGACCTCGTAATTTTGCTGCTGATTCTTGCATAATATTTAAATCATTATAAAAAATAAGTGAATTTTTTATATCGGAATTATTTGTTTTTAAGATTAGAAGTTCAGATTGATGTAGAAGAGTATCAATTAAATTTGAGTAAGACATAAAGGCTTGAAATCGTGATATTTTAGAGTTATTAATGATCTCTATAGCTTCTTGACGTTTTAAAGAGAGTTTAGCTATCGGAATATGTTTTGAAGCTTTATTTATAAAGAAGTTAATTTTTTTTCTTTGAGCATCTAAGGCAAGTGCATATTTTTTAGATTTATCAACATAATATATTATGGAAAGACCACGTTCTTTTTGTAGTTGTGTGATTATTTCATCTATATATGTCAATTGTAAAAGTTTATTTTGGACAAGTTCTAAGTTATGTATTTTTTTATTATCACTATCGTAGTCACTGAGTGCTCCAAAAAATGCAGTCAGAGTTAAAAGTAGAAAAAGGATAAGAACAGATGCTTTTTTATAAGCCATTTAAGTACCTAGTGTTTATTATTGAGTTAAAGCCATTATACAAACATCTGTATGAGATTTATCTTAAATCAAAAAGAAGAGAAGGTTGATTGACATAGACTCAACTCTTATGATATAATTCGCTTAAAGAATATTAAGTAAGAGGATATAGATAACTTCATAGCCAATGAAACTAGAAGCTATAAGATACAAGGCAAAAATTCGTGGAGCTACAAGTAGCTTCAAGAGTTTTTAACACAGTAGGTTGTAGCTTCTTGTTTCACCCGTAGGGCAATCTTTAAAAGGCTCATCTTCTTCGTTGAACTTTACTTAACGATACCAGTATCGCCAAATAAAGTTCGCCTTGAATCTAAACCTTTTAAAGGTTGTTGGCTATGAAGTTATCTATATCCTCTTACTTAACAACTATAGAGGAAAGAAGAAATGGCTAAATCACTTTATGATACATTAGAGATAAACGATAGTGCGAGTGAATCGGAGATTAAAAAAGCATATAGAAAACTAGCGCGTCAGTATCACCCTGATGTAAACAAAGATCCAAGTGCAGAAGAGAAATTTAAAGAGATAAATGCAGCATATGAAATACTGAGTGATAAAGAGAAAAAACAGCAGTATGATATGCATGGTGACTCTATGTTTGGTGGTCAAAACTTCCATGATTTTTCACGTAGTCATGGTGGGGCAGGTGCTGGAAGTATGGAAGATATACTTCGTGAAATGTTTTCAAATGGTGGCGGCTTTGGTGGCGGAGGAAATCCATTTGGAGGAGGGGGCTTTAACGGTGGAGGCGGTTTTCATCAAGAGCCAAATCTTGATATAGAAACAAATGTAACAATTCCTTTTGTTGTCTCTATTTTAGGTGGTTCACACTCTGTAGCTTTGAATGGGGATAGATTTGATATTAAAATTCCAGCTGGTGTGAACAGTGGAGAAAAAATGAGAGTCAAAGGGAAAGGTCATTCTCAAGGTGGTCGAGTTGGTGATCTTTTTCTAAAAATTACTGTTTCAAGTAGTCCTGATTATGTAAGAGAGGGTGATGACTTGGTGAAAGAGTTTGATGTTCCTTTAAGTGCTGCACTTTTTGGTGAGAAGATAGCAATAGCAACATTAGAAAAAGAGATAAAACTGAAAGTTCCTGCTAACACAAAAAATGGACAACGTTTTCGTGTAAAAGAGATGGGTGCTATGAACCGTAAGACTAAAACACGTGGTAATCTTTACTTAAGAGCAAATATTGTACTTCCAAAAGTAGAAGATTTGGATGAAGATTTAGTTGAGTTAATGAAAGAGAAACTACCTAAAGCATAGGGAGAAATAATGATACATAAATATGATGAGCCAGTATATTTAATAAGTATAGTGGCAAAGATCCTTGATATACATCCTCAAACACTTCGTCAATATGAACGGGAGAATCTTATCTGTCCCTCTCGTTCAAATGGTCGTATAAGACTCTACTCTGAACGAGATGTTGATAAGATAAAACTTATTTTACGTTTGACTCGTGAACTAGGTGTAAATCTTGCAGGAGTAGATATAATTTTACGTTTAAAAGATAATGTAGATAGTATGGAAAAAGAGATAGCCTCTTTACGGCATGAAGTCCAGAGTGCTAAAAATGCTCACTCAGTCTCTCCTGATAAAGCATTAGTAACTACTCGTTCAGCTTACGAGATGATTATTTTTCAAGAGGTCTAAGAGTATCACTACTCTTTAAGTCTCTGGATTGTCGCTCCGACACCCTCGAGTTTTTTCTCTAATGAGTCATAACCTCTATCAAGATGGTAAATACGATGAATATTTGTTTCACCATTTGCTACGAGTGCAGCTAAAACAAGTGCTGATGATGCACGTAAATCTGTAGCCATAACATCAGTTCCACTAAGTTGAGTATGACCATTTACTGTTGCTGTATGACCATTTAAAGTAATGTCTGCTCCCATACGTTGCAGTTCACTTACATGCATAAAACGATTTTCAAAAAGTCTCTCTTCTATTATCGAAACACCATCTGCTTGTGTGGCTAAGGCTAAAAACTGAGCTTGCATATCTGTTGGAAATGCTGGATACTCTTGTGTAATTATCTTTACGGGTTTGATGTTTTGTGCTGGATGAATTGTAATAGTATTTTGTGTAGTAGTAAAACTACTTCCCATCTCCTCTAGTTTTGCTAAGACAGAACCTAAATGTTTAGGTTCTACATTTGTCAGAGTGATTTCTGATTTAGTAATCGCTCCTGCACAGAGGTATGTTCCTGCTTCAATACGATCAGGAATAATTGAAAACTCTTTAATATCTATAAGTTTACCTTCATTCCCTGTGATAGTTAAAATTGCTGTTCCTATTCCTTCTATATTTATGCCACTAGCTTTTAAAACTTCACAAAGTTGAACTACTTCTGGTTCTCTAGCAGCATTTGTAATAATAGTCTCTCCATGAGCTAAAGCAGCAGCCATAATAATATTTGCTGTACCTGTTACGGTAATTTTATCAAAAATAATACTACAACCTTGAAGACCATTAGGCGCACTTGCTTCGATATATCCAGCTTTAATCTCTATCTTTGCTCCCATCTGTTCAAGTGCTTTTAAGTGCAAATCAATAGGACGTTGCCCAATAGCACATCCTCCTGGAAGTGAAACTTCACAATGCCCAAAACGTGCAAGAATTGGACCAAGAACCAAAATGGATGCTCTCATTGTTTTGACTATGTCATATGTTGCTTTTGTTTCATTGAGAGGTATTGTATCTACAACGACTTTATCTTTATTAAACATGACATCTGCACCAAGATTCGTGAGTAGTTTCAGAAGAGTTTTAATATCAGCAACTTGTGGTAAGTTTTTTATGTTTACACTGTTCTTTGCAAGAATAGTCATTGCTATAAGAGGAAGAGATGCATTTTTTGCACCAGAAATATTTATCGTACCTTTGAGTGCCTTAACACTTTGTGTTTTTAAGTAGTCCATAAGTCTCTTTAATAGTTATTTATTAGTAGTATTATAGCTCATATATAGTCAATAAGTAATTAAGCTTATATATCTTTTGATAATAAAACTCTCTTTTTTTGATATAATATAATATTAAAGTGAGGGGATAGCAAATGAATTTAGCTTTAGATAGATTGGAAAATCTTACAAATCAGATATCAACTTATGAACTTGCAAGAAAAGATAATATAACTATTTTAAAAGAACTTTATAAAGAGGTAGGAATAGATAAAAAAGTAGAAAATTTTAAAGATCTGTTTCTATTTAAAGCGATAAATCTTTCGGGAGCTTCGCTTATGGAAGAGAGTTTAGGAGAGATAAAAGAGGGAAAATATCTACAGGTACTTGCTATATCTTATGATAAAAATGCAAAAGTTAAAAGTAAAAATAGCTCTCTCGCTTATTTTGGTAGGGTTGAGAGTGTAGATATAGAATTTAAAAATAGAGTGGTTGAGTTTATTATTCGCTATCGTTTTGAGAAAAGTTTTATAACACTTGAACATTATAATAACATGCTTACTAATTTTAAGAAAAAAGATGTCTAAATTTTATCTCTTTTTATGGCTTAAATGGGCTTTTCGTTTAACTATATCTACCATTATCTATGGAGCAGTTTTTGCTTTTGTTATAACTGGATATCTGTATGTTAAACAGGGCTTACCAACACTTAATAGTGAACTCTATAAAGCACTTTTCTCGATATGGAACTTTTGGTTCTTAATAGTTGCTAATTTAGCACTTCTTTTAGCACTTTTTCGTGGAATGAAGTATATATTTAATAACTGTAATAGTGGTTATGTATTAGAATTGCTCACCTGTAATCAAAAAGAAATTATTGAAAATATAGGGTATGGTGATTTAGTGAAAGTGTGGAGGAGATGGTTTATGCTTATAGTTTGGCTTACTGGTGCAGAGATGCTTATCTCTTTACTCTTGACTCTTATGTTTATACCACAAGAGTCTATCTTCTCTTGGTTTAATATCTATCTACTTTATGGTTTTATTATACTCTCGGGATATTTCTCTTTTTATATATTAATCGCTAAATGTAAACAAGTAAGGATAAGAAAATGTTAATATTTATAGATCTTGAAACAACAGGTTTAGAGCAGAGTGACAAAATCTGTTCGGTAGCAGTACTCAATGATAGTTTGTATCATTATGAACTTATCAATGAAGGAAAAAAAATTCCAGCCGAAGCTTCTAGTATTCATCATATTACAAATGAGGATATAAAAGAGAAGCAACTATTTAAAAAAAGTACTGTATATAAGTTTTTAAAAGAGAACAATAGAGAAGAGAATACTTTAGTTGCACATAATATAAACTTTGACTTAGAAAAGCTCTCTTCTCATGGTTTAATATGGAAAGGTTCTGTTATAGATACGTTACGAGTAACAAAACATCTTATACCCGAATGTGAGTTCTTTTCACTCCAAGTTTTGCGCTATGAACTTAAACTCTATAGGGATGAAAAAAATTTAAAAACTAAGTATGGAATTAAAGATGCTATGTGTGCTCATAATGCATTAAGTGATGTTTTAGTGACAAAACTTCTGTATGATGTTTTACTTCAAGAGAGTTCATTAGAAAAGATGCAAGAACTTAGCTTTGAAAAAGTACTTATATCGAAATTTTCTTTTGGAAAATATAAGGGTAAATACATTGAAGAGATCTGTCTCAATGACAACTCTTATATTCAGTGGTTACTGGGTAGTGCCATGGAGTTAGATGAAGATATGAGATATAGTTTAAACTATTATCTAAAAGGATGAGAATGAAAATTTCAGTTGAGTGTAAGTCTCCATTATTACAAAAATCTTTAGAACTGTTTTTGGATAAGTATCTTACAACATCAAGTCGTTGTGATATAATCATTAGAGATGAAGCATGTTTAAATGATAAGAGATGTTTTTTTATTGGAACAGATGAGAGTGCTGATTTACTCAAACCTTTTTCTAAATCTCAACTTATTTTAGCACTTGAAAGAAGATATGAAAAACTTTCACCTCATAAAGATAAAAAAAAGTCATCTATAAAAATAGTAGAAAGTGAATCTTTAGATTTTTCTATTTTAGAAAAAAGAATAGACTCTTTAACACAAGAGTATCAATCAAATATATTAAGAGCGGTCAAAGCATTTTATGAAAAATAATAGTAAAAAATTTACAAAAAAAATCATCAGTGGTAAGTTTAAGGGAAAAACATTACATCTTCCTAGTAAAACAACAACAAGAAGTTCTAAAACTATAGTATTGGAATCATTTTTTAATACTCTACAGTTTGAAATAGTAGATGCAACATTCGTTGAACTCTTTTCAGGAAGTGGGTCTATAGGGCTTGAAGCATTGAGTCGTGGGGCAAAAGAGATAATTTTTATGGAAAAAGATAGAGATGCTCTTAAAACACTCAAGTTAAATATTGCGCAAACAGATCCTAGTAGATGTAGTGTTTATGGTGGAGATACATTTGGAAATATTAATGCAGTAATATCTAAACTCAAAAAAAATGATGAAGAGGCATTCTTTTATGTTGATCCACCTTTTAGTATACGTGAAGGTATGGAAGAGATTTATGATAAAACTATGAAACTAATTGCTTCTCTTCCTCAAGAGAGAGTAAAAATGATAATAATTGAGCATATGACAGGTTTAGAAATAGATGATTTTGTTGGTAATTTTACTATTTACAAAACAAAAAAGTTTGGAAATACAAGTTTAAGTTATTTAATTCCATCTTAAAATTAAAGTGGTATAGTAATTGCTATCTCCTTAGATAATTAAGGAAATTGAATGAAACTTATTATACTTTTTACTCTTATTATCACTTCTTTATATGCTACTAAAATAGATGATATATCAAATATTGTTGGTGTTCGAGAAAATCAACTTATTGGATACTCTCTAGTTGTTGGTTTAGCAAAAACAGGAGATGGTACAACTTCAAAATTTACTCTTCAATCAATTTCAAATATGTTAAAAGCGATGAATATTGATATGAGCCCTATTGATATAAAATCAAAAAATGTGGCAGCAGTTGTTGTAACAGCTACTATGAAACCATTTGCTAGACAGGGAGATATGTTTGATGTAACTGTTTCATCTATAGGGGATGCAAAATCTTTAGAGGGTGGAACACTGCTTATGACTCCTTTAAAAGGGGTTGATGGGAAAATCTATGCTCTTGCTCAAGGGGCTGTAAGTATAGGTGGTAGAAATACTAGAGGGGGAGGAGCAGCTTCTCATCCTACTACGGCACAAGTATTTGATGGTGGTTTTATAGAGAGAGAAATAAATATTGATCTTTATCATCAAGAGTATGCAACACTCTCTTTAAAAGAGTCTGGTTTTAAAAATGCTGTAGCAGTTCAAAAAGCTGTAAATGCATACTACAATACAGAGGTGGCTGTTGCAACTGATTCTCGAAGTGTAAAGCTTAAACGCCCAAAAAATCGTTCAATGATTGAATTTTTAGCTGAGGTTCAAAATATAGATATGAATTATCAACCTAAAAATAAAATTATAATTAATGAAAGAACAGGAACTATAGTTGCTGGTGTAGATATAGAGTTAAAACCTGTTATTTTAACACATGGGGATATAACTATAAAGATTGTAGAAGAGTCTAAAATGTCTTCACCCCAAGGTGCTCTAGTTGTAGATAAAAACTTAGTCATTGGTTTAAATGAAAATGAGATTTATACGAAAAAGGGGACAACAACTGTTGCTAACCTTGTTCGTTCTCTACAAAAACTAGGAGCTACACCAAAAGATATAATATCTATACTCGAAGCTATGAAAAGTGCTGGTAGTATAGCTGCTGATTTAAAGGTAATATAATGGCTTATGGAATGAATGCAATGAACTCACAAGTGAGTATGATCTCTCAACAAAGTAGTGTTCCTCAAATAGATACAAGTGCAGAAGATAAAGCTCTTAGAGAACAGACGGATGCTTTTGAAGCAGTTATCATTAAAATGATGATGGATAATGCATCTAAAAATGATAAAGATATGTTCTCATCGCAGCAAGACCCGGGGGATAAAATATACAAGTCTATGTATAGAGATGAACTCTCTAAAGCTAGTGCTGGTGGCTTTGGTTTTTCTCAAATGTTGTATGATTATTTGAGCAGAGATTAAGAGTGGATTTACTTAAGATATTCACAAATTTGTCGATATAAAAGTATAAAGGATAAATTATGATTACACAAGCAAATTCATCAGCTGTTCGTACTACATATCTTAGTAATACAGGTGATGCTAAAGTGTCAAAAGCAACTGCTTCTTCATTGCAAGAAACGAGTACAAGCAAAACAGATAAACTCAAAGAATCTATTAATTCTGGAGAGTATAAAGTAAATGTTCAATCTTTATCTGAAAAGATAGCAGATTCTTTACTTTAATAATTAAGTAAAACAGGAGTTAGATATGTTGTCTCATCACTTAAAAAATGCCCTTAGTGACTTACGGGATCTTATTCAGATTACAAAATCTGATATAGAAGATATAAAAGTAGCTGAACATAATACACAGTTTGATAGATTATCATTAAAAGAAGAAAAATTAAAAAGTTTTGAAACTAAAAAGGCTATGATAGATCATGAGATTTCATCTTTGATGACAGCAAATCCTTCGGTAGAGCTCTCTGAACTTTTAAATGAAGAGCAACATCAACTCCTAGAAGAACTTAAAATAGAACTTGACAATTTAAGAGTAATCAATAAAAGTTATGCAAAATTTGTTTTAGTTGTTAGTAATTTATACAATACATTTTTAGAAAGACTTGTTCCAACAGAGATGAATGGATATCAAAAAGTACTTTCAAGAAGACCTTCTGTATTGGAAGTGAGAGTATAAAATGTCTTCAATATTCAATACATTAAATATGGGTTACTCAGGTCTAAATGCTGCACAAGCAGGTATAGATGTAACGAGTAATAATATTACAAATGCTGAAACAGAAGGTTATACACGACAAAGAGTTGTTCAGTCTGCTCAAACACCACTTTATACTTCTGCTGGTAATGTTGGAAATGGAGTAGAAGTAACAGATATTTCAAGAATATTTGATAATTATGTTTATGATAGATATACAGATGTTTCTGCTGAAAAATCATATACTGACTTTACAGAACAGACTTTAACAGAACTTTCAACATATTTTCCAGATATAGATGGAGTTGGAATAAAAGCAGATTTAAGTGCATATTATGATATGTGGCAAACATTTGCAGATAATCCCGATAATGATGCTGTTAAGGTGGCTTTAGCTGAACAAACAGAGACTTTAACTTCTCACATTACCCAAACACAAGATCAAGTAAACTCACTTCAAGATGATTTAAATAATCAATTAGTTACGAGTGTTGATGAAGTGAATAAATTAGCAGAACAATTAGCTGATTTAAATGTACAAATTGATACAGCAGAATCAGGTGATGTATATATAGCAAGTGATTTAAGAGATAGACGGAATGTTTTAGAAAAAGATTTAGCAGATTTAGTTGGATCAAGTGTAAGTGGTGGACAAATTGATTCTAATACTCAGCTAGATTCAAATTCGAATACAAGAACAGGAAGTTATACATTAAGTGTAAATGGATTTAATATTGTAGATGGAAACTCCTTTCATCCTTTAACTATTTCAAATGAAAATAATAGTTCAGGATTTTATGAAGTTTCATATGAACGTCAAGATGGAACATTAATTCCAATGGAAGAGTCTTTAGATGGTGGTAAAATAGGTGCTATTTTAGACCTTCGTGGAGGGACTATTGATACTACAACAGGTGTACCAACTGATGGTGTTTTACAAAATGTATCAACACAGTTAGATGCTTTTGCAAACGGTTTAATAGAAGCAACAAATAACTTATATGCTTCTAGTTCGACTACAAAGATGGAGTCTAACCCTACATCCATAGATGAGAATGCTTCATTAATTAGTTCAGGGGCGAATATAAATGAAGGATCTTTTGAATTAGTCGTTTATGATATAGATGGAAATGAAGTTTCAAGAAAGAGTGTAGATATCGATGCTTCAACATCTATGAGTGGAGATATTGGTTCAAACTCTATAGAAGGGCAAATAAAAGAAAATACTGATGATAATGGTGATGGTAATGCAAGTAATGATATAGATGATTATATTACTTATAATTATCAAACATCAGCAGATGGGGTTTTACGACTTGAGTTTGGTATGGATCCTCTAGCTGAATCTAAAGGATATACATTTTCACTTGAAGATACTTTAACTACTTCGGACTACTCTTCGGGAACAAATTTTGCAGGTGCATTAGGGATGGGCAGATATTTTGATGGTGATGATGCTAGTAATATTCGTTTAACAGCAGATTTGAAAAATGATCCAACAAGTATAAATGCAGGTTCTTCTGGAACATCGGGTGATAGTAGTGTTGCACTTAGTATGGTTCAACAACAATTTGAGTCTTATGAGTTTGAAGTAGGTGCTGATACATATAATACAACTATATATGGGATGTATGATATTACAGCCACATATGTTGGTACTTCAACAAATACAGCGATAAGTCGTAATGAGACAACAACAACTCAGTATAATGCTATAGAGCTTGAATATAATTCAGTCTCTAAGGTAAGTGTTGATGAAGAGTTAGCAAATCTTATTAAGTATCAAACAGCATATAGTGCTTCTGCACAAATTATTACTACTATCGATGAAATGATGAAGACACTTCTTGGAATGAAAAGATAGAGTGAAATTTCCAAAAATAAGTTTTTTTATCTTAGCTTTTATTTTCTTCTTCTCCTTTTTTGGAATCTATTTTTATTCTGTTGATGCCTACTCACTAAATGCTAATCTTATTTTAACTCCACCATCTTTTGAACATATATTAGGTACAGATAGATTAGGTCGTGATCTTTTAGCACGATTAATAGAGGGTGGAAAAGTTTCATTAACGATTGGTATTGGAAGTGCATTTATAGCTTCGTTTCTTGGTTTAGTATTGGGCTCTATCGCTGGGTATATGAGAGGAGTAACTGATAATATTTTTGTAATTATTGTTGATCTGTTTTTAACATTTCCAACATTCTTTTTACTTTTAGCTCTTGTGAGTTATGTAAATGCCTCAGCTTTAGTTCTCATAATAATTATATCTATTACAGGATGGATGACAACAGCAAGACTTATTCGATCTGAAAGTTTTAAAATTACATCTCAACCCTATATTAAGATACTCAATATTGCAAAAGTTAGTAAATTTAAGATACTTTTTAAATATTATGCCCCAATTTTAGCACCTATCTATTTTGTTAGTTTTACATTTGGAGTAGGGGGTGCAATTCTCGCAGAATCAGGTCTTAGTTTCTTAGGGCTTGGTATCGTAGCTCCTCAGATGAGTTGGGGAACAATACTAAGTGGTGGTAAGGATGTTGTAGAAATAGCTTGGTGGGTAAGTTTCTTTCCTGGATTAATGATTTTTTTAGTAACATTTTCACTTATAAATATTTCAAACTATTTACAACAGATAACTAATAAGAAACAAATTCAAAATTAGGAAGAAGTAGATGAAAAAGAATCAAATTTCTTATTATTTTGTAGTAATGGCAAGTGTAATTATTGTGTTAGCTGGAATAAAAAGTGCATCAGAAATTATAGTTCCTTTTTTATTATCTCTTTTTTTAGCAATTATTTTACTTCCTACCTATAATTTTTTTAATAAAAAGGGTCTTCCTGATACTTTTTCTTTAACAATTGTTATAAGTGGATTTATCCTTATTATGTTATTAGTCGTAAAGCTTATTAGTTCATCAATTACTGATTTTAATGCAAATATTGATAATTACAGTGACAAATTGTCACTTTATTACTCCTCTTTGGTAGTAATGGCATCGAAAATTGGAATAGAACTTTCAGTTGATGAATTCTCAAATATAATTCATTCAAAACAAATTATGTCGTTTATAACAAAAATAATGCAGAGTATGGGATCAATGTTTACAAATGGTTTTGTTGTTTTACTAACTGTAATCTTTATGCTTTTAGAATCAAGACATTTTAAGGCTAAAGTTGAACTCTTAAGTAATAAAAGTGAAGCCCTATCTCATCTCAATAAAATATCATCGCAGATAAAAGAGTATATGGTTTTAAAAGCACTGATCTCAATTTTAACAGGAGCTATAATATGGATAGCCTTATCCATTATGGGAACAGACTATGCCTTTCTTTGGGCAGTTGTTGCTTTTCTTTTTAATTTTATTCCAAATATAGGTTCGATAATTGCAGCTATCCCAGCTGTTTTACTAACACTTGTGCAGTTTGGTGCAATGAATGCTTTAATTATATCGAGTATATATGTGTCAGTTAATATAATCATAGGTTCTGTGATAGAACCTAAAGTAATGGGAAAAGGTTTGGGTTTGTCAACATTAGTAGTTTTTTTATCTTTGATTTTTTGGGGATGGTTATTAGGACTTGTGGGTATGTTATTATCAATTCCATTAATAATTATGGTGAAAATAATGTTAAATGATAATAGCAACACAAGATGGATATCGATTTTATTGGGTACAGGTGAACCAGTAAAAGCAAAATAAAAGAGCAATGTTGATACAATGTTGCCAATAACATATAAGTTTTTTAGGAAATATTTTGATTTTAATGATTGATAATTATGATAGTTTTACATATAATATAGTTCAGTATTGTAGAGAGCTTGGTGCTGATTTAAAAATAATAAGAAATGATGAAATGACTCTTGATGAGATTGAAAGATTATCTCCAGAAAAAATAATAATTTCTCCTGGTCCAGCATCTCCTGATGAAGCAGGTATTACTCTTGAAGTTATTAAATATTTTGCAGATAAGCTTCCTATTCTTGGAATATGTCTAGGACATCAAAGTATAGCTCAAGTTTTTGGTGCAGACATTGTTCGTGCTAAAAATATGATGCATGGAAAAACATCTGTAATGAGACAAAATCAAGCATGTGAACTTTTTAAAGATATCCCTTCCGAGTTTACTGCAACACGATATCACTCCTTAATAGTAGATAAAAGGACATTACCAAAACAAGTTGAAGCAATGGCATTTAGTACAGATGATGAAGAGATAATGGCACTTAAAATTAAAGATAAAGAAATTTATGGTGTTCAATTTCATCCAGAGTCAATAATGAGTGAGTATGGACATAAAATTATTGGTAATTTTTTAGAGCTATGATTTCAAAATATATTCTATTCCTAATTTTAGGAGTAGATGCTTGTATCTTGTTTATTCAAACTTCTCAGGTTTCAATTTCTTACTCAGAAGCTAGATTACTTTATGGTAATCCCTCCTTTTTACAGTTTCTTATAAAATCTTCTATGGATATTTTTGGTAAAAATGATTTTGGATTACATTTAATAATGATAATTTTCCATCTATTAAGTGCCCTCCTTATTTATCTAATATCTAAGCAATATATTACACAAAACAGAAATAGAATATGGTTACTACTAGTTTTTATTCTCCTTCCTGGGGTGATTAGTTCAGCACTTGTTGTAAATACTGCTGGTATGATTATTTTTGGACTATTCTTATTTATATACTTATTTCCCAAAATTCCTCAAGTTTGGTTAAATTTTCTATTATTCTTTTACACATTTATTGATCATGGCTTTTCATATCTTTTTTTAGCATTAAGTGTATACTATTTTGTGAAAAAGAGATATGATTTATTTTCATATCTTCTGTTTTTATATTTATTAAATAGTTATATTTTTGGCTTATATATTTATGGATTACCTAGGGGACATTTTTTAGATACCATTGGGATATATAGTGCAATATTTACACCTATTATATTTATATATCTTTTTTACAACTTATATAGAAGATATTTAACAAACGAGGTTGATTATACATGGTATATAGCCTCAATACCTTTTATACTCTCTTTAGTTCTATCTTTTAGACAAAGAGTTGAAGTAGAATATTTTGCACCTTATTTAATTATGGCTCTTCCTTTAGCTGCACAATCTTTTGTGAGTTCCTATAGAGTGAGACTAAAAGAACATAGAACAGGATATAAACTTATATTTGTTTTCTCATTTATTTTTTTAATTTCAAATGCACTTCTTGTAAATTTAAATAAAAACTTATATCTCTTTTTAGATAACCCGAAACAGCATTTTGCATATAAAATGCATATTGCCAAAGAACTTTCTGCTATTTTAAAAAAACGAAATATTCATTGTGTAGAAACAGATAAAAAAATGCAACTGAGATTACGTTTTTATGAAATAGATCAATGTAATCAATATACCTTAAGGGAATTACCTATAAATAGTACAAAAACAAGTAATGTTACAGTAAGTTACAAAGATAAGATACTCTATAGAGCGAATGTTACGATAATAAACAATATATAAATCATTTTAATATGAAATATAAAT
>CAZTNH010000024.1:1501-14728 GCA_964615395.1 uncultured Sulfurimonas sp. | reverse complement strand
AGGGGAGTCTTCTTATAAGTACAACTGTAGTTGAAGTTGGTATCTCTCTTCCTCGGCTTACTACAGTTGTTATGGTGGGTGCAGAGAGGCTAGGACTCTCAACTCTACATCAGTTAAGGGGTAGGGTTAGTCGGACTGGTTTAAAGGGCTACTGCTATCTTTACACTAATCAAGCACAATCTTCACGACTAGAGGAGTTTACAAAAACTATCAGTGGTTTTGATATAGCAAATTTGGACTTGAAGTATAGAAAAAGTGGAGATTTACTTAAAGGGACGGCTCAGAGTGGTAATCAGTTTCGATGGTTTAATTTTGGGGAGGATGAGAGGATTGTAAAAAGTGTTAAAGAGAGTTTAGGGGTTTGATATTTTTAATATTCCCAACGGGGACGTTGGGAATAAGTGCGGTATTAGTTTTTAATAAAGTCCAAATTTATTGTCGTTTCTTTTGTAAAGAACACGAGTTTTTCCTTCATTATCATTAAAGATTTCAAAAAGCTTATTGCTCTCTTTTAAGTCATTGAGAACATCTTCAACTTCACGAGGTTTATAAAGATCTAATTCTACTGGAATAATCTCATCTTCCATAGCTTCTGTAGATTCTTTTACATCAACTACTTCTGCTTTAAGCTCATTAAGACCAGTTTTTCTATGTCCTATCTCTTTATCATGAATGCGACGAAGTGCTTTTTGCGCACGAGATGTTGCAAGGTCAATAGCTACATATAAGTCACCATCATTTTGTTTAATGATAACAGAGTTTTTATGTGCAAGGTTTATAACAAACTCAACTACTGAATGCTCTTTACCCTTTTTTGTTTGTGTAGAAGCGATAACATTAACAGAAATAATTTCCATATTGTATTTGCTAAGTGTTTCGATTGATGTAGTCATGTGTGCTTTAATAGCATCTGTAAGTTCTAACTGTCTACCTGTAAGTGAAATATTCATAATTAATCCTTTTAATTCGTAAAAAAATAATTATAGCATTAAAATGTTTACAATTAAAAGATATTTACAATTTTTGTATACTTCTTCTGAAATAACGTATTGGTTCTGTAGTAACAGTAGAATTATTTACTCCTACACTCACATCAATAAGTACCGAACCATTCTGTTCATCTGTCTCAACTGTAGTATATAAAGGGCCATCAGGAGTTAAGTCTGTACATGTAGAAGCATCATTATAGACATAAGAGACAGAAATATTTATATCGTAAATAGAGTTATATGTAAAATTACCACCTCTATATGTGCAGGGTGCATTTTCTGCAATTTTTAAAAGAGCATACTCTGTTGCACTTTTAGATAACAGTACTGACTGCTCATAAAGGTATAAATCAGTTGTTTTCTTAGATGTAGTAGCAGTTAATGATAATGAGAGAGTCATAATAGTTGCTATAATAACTATGACAGCTATTGCCATAATAAGTGCCATACCATTTCGATGAGCACGAGCTTTATGAGAATATATTAAAATACTGTTTTTTCTTTGCATAAAGAATACTCCTCTTGTAAAACTGATTTAGCACAAATCTGTATTTTCATAATAGAACCAACAGCAGTAGCACGAAAAGTACTGATATCTTTCATAATAGTAAAATGCTTACCATCTTTAAATGTCTCTCCATTCCAAGGTTGATAATCATAATAATACTCTAATTTAAAAGTATGAGTCGTAGTGTTATTATCTTCAACTTGAATAGCATTAGCTGTCCATGCAAATTTAAAATACTCATATACATCAATACCGCTAAAATCACTAACTCGTGGTGTAAATATATCAACAGTTGTACCAGCATCAATGGGATGCATAACTTTCGATTGATCGGTTATAGCATTTCCATCCCATCCATAACCATCTATATCTGAATTAGATCCTATAAAGTAAAGGGCTGAATCATTAATATCACTATTGTTAGAAGACAAAATTTTTATAAGGTCTTTTATTCTAGTTGTATTTGTTTCAGGTGATATAAGATGATCTTTGTCTGCACGTGTATTGTTTAGATCTAAGATTCCACTCCAGTTTGGAATAGTTGTTGATCTAAATCCATCCATATCTGATGAAACCCATTCTAAGACTGTATAATCTTTAGAATCATTAGCATCACTTAGTGCATCGTAATCAGTAGAGTCATAAGGGTTCGTATATTCCCTTACAATTACGGAATCTTTTATACGATATTGAAGTCGCGATGCTACAAACTCAACT
The DNA here is from genome assembly GCA_964615395.1 of uncultured Sulfurimonas sp. GTDB lineage: Bacteria > Campylobacterota > Campylobacteria > Campylobacterales > Sulfurimonadaceae > Sulfurimonas. The sequence continues at coordinate 12,514 of CAZTNH010000024.1, read as the reverse complement.
GCACTTTCACTATTAGCTTGAAGATTATTATTTTCACTAGTAAAAATAAAACTTTTATAGGCTTGAAATAAAAATTCAGTACCAAACTTACCTAAAATACCCATAACTACAATAACAAACACAAGTTCTATCATCGTAAAGGCTGAACGAATTCTCATTAGTACTCCTTCTTAAGGAAGTCAACTTCACCAATATTCATACTAAAAGTACTTAGTCTAGTAATAACAGTTCCATCCTGTGTTGTAATTGTAACAGTTATTTTTTTAATGTTATAACTACTTCCATTAAAATCAGCAGGATCTATCACATCTATTGTAGAGTTATACTCTTGCTTATAACCTTCTGCACTAGTATTACTATCAATAAAAATATTTTGGCTAGAGTGTCTCATATCCCAAAGAGAGATAACATCATCTACATCCGTATCTGAATAAGTTGTTGTATTGCTATCTAAACATCTTCTATGAAAAGTTTGGTTGATATGACCAGGCATCTGTCTGTATGTAGAATGAGATGAGTTGTTGTCACATCTAATTGTATTATCAGGAATATCTATCATTTTTGCAAGAGTATTTGTCTCATTCTCTTCAAAAGAGTTTTCATCCCAGTGTGCTGCTGTTGCTTCGTTAAGTTCTGTTGCGGCTGCAAAGATCGCCTCTTGCACTATATTGGCACTTACACCTTTTTCTATTGATTGATTCATCATAGGTAGTGCTGTAACACTAATGGCTATGATGACTATAGCAAAGAGTAACTCAATAAGTGTAAAGGCGGACCTTCTTACCACATACTTCTCCTATTTGTTCTTTTTGTAGCTGTAGTATTAGTTGTTGTATTTGTCTCTCTTTTTCCTGCCCAACTTGAATTAGAATCAGTAAATTCTACTTCAAATTCATCTTTTGTTGCACTTGAGTTATATTTATTATAAAGTAACCATGCTGGTACATCTGCTTCCATTGTTACTTTGTAAGGGAAACTACTTCCTGAATATGTTAAAGTTGCTTTAGTTGGTGCTGCTGAATCTTCCGTAGATGTTACTAGATTTGCACCACCTTTTTGTGTGATATTACTTACTATTCCATCTTTTGATGTAACATGATGTGAGTTGATGAACCATCTAGGATCGTCACTTATAGCCGATTTAACTCCATCTTGAAGTAATGCTTTATCACATCCAGTTCCACTACAATAAACTTCATAGTTTATAAAAGAGTCTCCTGTACTACCTGTAAATCTCTGTCTTTTTGCATGTGTTCTTCCATAGTAAAATGTTTTATTACTATCAAGTGTATTTCCATTAAACTCTTTTGGAGAACCTGAATTACTCATCCATGATGTTGAAGTATTTGCATCATGAACAGTGATAACTGTAGGGTTAATAGGTTTTGAAATCTTTCTATTTATATTAAAATAAACTTTTGCAACTCCTACACCATCTGTAAATTCAAAAGGTGAAATCCATTGACGAATACTATTATTTTCCTCTTGTAGAGTAAGGTTTTTAGTAGGTGTCCATATAGCATTAGAAGAGTTGTCTTCTACATATAAACTAATATTAGACTCCTTAGAACTTATAATATTCGCATCTAAGAAAAGGTCAAATGTTGTATTTAGTTTTAAGCCATTTACTCGTGGACAATTAACTTCACTAACATCAGGAAAACATGTTTTTGTATAATTTTTAGTTGTATCCCCTGCTTTATTTTTTGCAACAATTTGATATGTAATATAAGCAGCATGTTGAGGAGTAGTAAATGTCGAATTAGATTTGTTTATATCATTGATGTATAACCAATCTTTACCTGTAGCAGTGTTATCGTATGTTGCAGTTGTATCAAATTTATAAGGTACAAATAGCATAATAATATTTGCTGATATATTTTCTTTATCATATGTGATAGTTGAAGCTTGTATATATCTTTGGTCATCAGAAGTATCGTCACTATCAACTAGTGCCCACTCTTTTCCTGCTGTTTCACTTATTTTAATGTCTAAAATACCTGTTTCATCAAAGTTAAAGTGTGCATTGATTGTTCCATCATCAAAAGTATCTGTAGAGTTTGTAATGGTAAATGTTCCACTATTAGAACATGTTGTTACATCATCTTTACCTGTATCATCTTTCATCTGGTCAATATCATCATCGCTTGGTGTAAAGTACTGTGCTACTACAGTTAAATCACTAAGTTTTGCATTGTATCCAGTTAAACTATCAACACTATCTTCATCATCACCCTCATTATCAGAGTTACCAAGTTTATCTGCATTATCTGAATTTACAGCTTTAATTGTAATATTAAAATCTTCTCCTGCACGTTTATATTGGTTCTTTCCAAATGCAGCGAATGAGTAAGGACGGATAGCAAAGTTATCTGTACTGTATGTTGAAGTGTTATAATCAAGATTGTGATATTCACAATAAGATAGTGAGTGTAATTCAGTAGAACCATCTCTATTTGTTGTTGTACAAATTTTAAACTGTACTCTTACATCTTTATATGCAGTTTCAATATCTGTAAATGGTTCTGTTTCACTCTCTCCCTCTTTATGAGCTGAAGCATCATAAGATTTCCAATCAGTTATAGCTACACTAGTGTTTAAGTCATAAAGTCTATACTCCATATCTATACCTTGCTTCACGACTGTAGCACTATTACTAGCATCCATAGAGTTGATTTTTAAATTGAAGTCAGAAGAGACTACTTTAGTTTTTAGATCTCTAGCTGTTATATTACTATCTGTGTTCCAAGCATCAAAAGGACCAGTCTGTTGAGTAGAAGAACTAGGAATATCACAAGGTGTAATCTCACTATAGTATTTTACCCCATCTTTAGTGTAAGTAGCATTTATATGTGTTGTTGAATTACCCATGGAACTCTTTGAACCATCATAAATAGTATGGCTTGTACCTGTGTCAAATTCTGATATACGATACACTATTTCACTATCTACTCCTGCTCCCATATTCATATCTGCATATGCAGCTTGAACACCAGTATTAATCTCTGCTTCATCACTGTCAGCACTTGTAGTTTTATTTATATCATCTATTTTAATAGTACTCATTACACTTATATCAACACCATCAAAGGACTTAATAATAGTCATATCTGTAATATCTTGTCCACTAATGTTATTAATAGGTGTAGTAGTAGAATAAAATATTGAGACATGTCCTTTTATTATACTTACCCCTGAAGTAATTGGCTCAGTGTAACAAAAATCACCACTTGCCTCAACTGTTGAATCCTCAGTATCATCAGCAAAAGTGAGACTACTTAAGAGTACAGATAAAATTATAAACGATTGTAAAAGTTTCATAACAAACCCCTTTTTTTTTGTGTATAAAAAATTGGCACACGAAATGAGGGCTCAACTTCCTACATATTAGAATGGTCTATTATGAGACTTATTAGCTTAAATCCTACTTAATATAAGATATTAAGATGAATATTATATAGATTTGTTATGCTAAATATTGTTTTAGTTTTATTTTGTGTAAATATTTTTTAATCAAATCTTAAAACATTTCTAGTTTAATAAGCATTATATATCTTTTAGATAAAATAAGAAGCTAATTAAAAATAGGAAAATATTGAATGTTATCAAAAACAAAAATTATACTATCGTCACTACTTATTGTTCTCTTTTTTAGCTCATGTGCTAAAGAGCTTGAAGAGTATAATAAACCAGCAGTCTTCTGGTATGCAAAAATTATTGCCTCTATTTCTGATGGAAATCTTGATAAGGCTGACAACTACTACTCTTCACTTCAAGGAGAGCATATCGGTTCGCCTTTACTGCCTGAGGCTACAATGATTTTAGCTATTGCGCATATGCATTCAGAGGAGTATCTTTTAACAGAACACTTCTTAAATGAGTATGTCAAACGCTATGCAAATGCAAATGAAAAAGAGTTTGCTGAGTACTTAAAGATAAAAGCTAAGTATATGGCTCTGCCAAATCCAAGACGTGATCAAGTTCTTATAAATGATGCTATCAAATCAGCAGAGAAGTTTAAACACTACTACCCTAACTCTATGTACTACTCTTTAGTAGATACAATGGCAACAAATCTTTATATGGCTGAAGCATCTTTAAATGAGACGATTGCTGATCTTTATGTGAGAATAGATAAGCCAAAAGGTGCAGCATACTATAGAGCCAAAAAACCAGAACCTTGGATAGATTGGAATGAGGTTGATCGTGCTATCGCTCCATGGTATAGAGAGTGGTTTGAGGGTAATGGTAGAGGTAGTTGGTATGGTTATCTTATACCTGACACACAAAGTGTAGTCTCTCGTCACTCTATAGTAGATGAAGCAGATGATGAAGTATATGAAGAAGAAAAATAATATAGTAGGAATATAATTTATGAATTTAAGTAACTATGGAGAATTTCCAGCAGATATACCTGTAATAGCAGAGGATGAACTTTTTTTATATCCATTTATGATTAGTCCTCTTTTTTTAAATGATGATAAAAATATAGAAGCAGCGACAAAGGCTATAGAGGATAACTCTTTAGTAATTGTTTGTACGACAAAACCTACACATGAAGGTGAGAGAGAGTATGATTCTCTTTATGACACAGGAGTTGTTGGTTCTATCATGAGAAAAGTAGCTCTTCCTGATGGTAGAGTAAAAGTTCTTTTTCAAGGTTTAGCTCGTGCAAAAAGTTTAAACGAGGTCTCAAAAGATCCTCTTATCTCACATGTAGAAGTCTTAAAAGCTACAGAAGTAAATAGTTTAAAGATAGATGCTATTTTAGAAGTTGTAAGAGAAAAAGTAAGAACACTTTCAAGTGTTAGTAGTTACTTCCCACCTGATTTACTTCGTACTATAGAAGAGAACCATGACAATAACCGTATTATAGATCTGATCTGTTCTACTGTGAAACTTAAAAAAGAGCAGGCTTATAAATTTTTTACCGAAGTAGATACAGAGAAGAGATTTTTAAATCTTATAGATTATCTTATAGATGAAATAGAAGCGAACAAACTCCAAAAAGAGATTCGTACTAAGGTCCATACTCATATTGAAAAAGTGAATAAAGAGTACTTTTTAAAAGAGCAACTCAAACAGATTCAAAAAGAGTTAGGAACTGATACTTCTCGTGATGAAGAGATAGAAGAGTATAGAAAAGTGCTTGAAGCTAAAAAATCAAAAATGAGTGAAGATGCTTACAAAGAGATAAACAAGCAGTTAGAGCGTTATGCTCGAATGCACCCTGACTCCTCAGATGCCTCTATGACTCAGACATATCTTGACTGGGTTTTAGATATTCCATTTGGAGATTTGTCTAAAAAAGCACTTCATATAGATAGTGTTGAAAAACAGTTAGATAAGGATCACTTCTCTTTAGAAAAACCAAAAGAGCGTATAGTTGAGTACTTTGCAGTCAAAGAGTTGCTAGAGCTTCGTGGTATAAAAAACAACAAAGGAGCAGGGGCTATTCTCTGTTTTAGTGGACCTCCCGGAGTTGGTAAAACATCTTTGGCAAACTCTATAGCTACAGCACTTAAACGCCCACTTGTTCGCATAGCACTTGGTGGTTTAGAGGATGTAAATGAGCTTCGTGGTCATAGACGTACTTATGTTGGTGCGATGCCAGGGCGAATTACTCAGGGAATTATAGATGCTAAAAAGATGAATCCTGTCATAGTTTTAGATGAGATAGACAAGGTCTCTTCATCTGGTCGTGGTGATCCTACTGCTGCACTCTTAGAGATACTCGACCCTGAGCAAAATAGTGAGTTCAGAGACTACTACTTAAACTTTAACCTTGATCTCTCAAACGCTATCTTTATAGCTACTGCAAATGATATTGGTCGTATTCCTGCACCTCTTCGAGATAGAATGGAGTTTATCTCTTTGAGTTCATATACACCACAAGAGAAGTTTGAGATAGCCTCTCGTTATCTTCTTCCACAAGAGATTAAAAAACATGGACTTAAAAAGTCTGAATTGAGTATCTCTAAACCAGCACTTAAAGAGTTGATTCATAGTTACACTCGTGAAGCAGGTGTTCGGAATCTTCGTCGCCGTATAGCTGAGCTTTGTAGAAAAGTTGCTAAAGAGATGTTAAAAAGTGATAGTAAAGATAAAATCTCTGTAACTCTGAAAAATCTTAAAAGCTTTTTTGATAAGAGTGTGTTTGAGATTGAAAAAACAGATAAAATTCCTGTGGTTGGTGTTGTAAATGGACTAGCATGGACTGCAGTTGGTGGGGATGTTCTTAAGATAGAATCTATTCGTATCAAAGGTAAGGGAACTCTACAGTTAACAGGTAGTCTTGGTGATGTTATGAAAGAGTCCGCACGAATTGCTATGAGTGTTGTGAAGACTCTTATAGACAGTAAAAAATTAGCGATAGAGAGTAAAAATATTCCTATAATACCGAAAGAGAAAGAGGATGGTATTGTTCTTGATGCTAGTGAGGTCTATAAACGATATGACCTTCATATTCACGTTCCTGATGGAGCAACTAAGAAAGATGGTCCTAGTGCAGGTATAGCGATGGTGAGTGTTATAGCTTCTATACTAAGTAGTAGAAAAATCCGTTCTGAGATTGCTATGACGGGCGAGGTCTCTTTAAGTGGAGATGTCCTTCCTATCGGTGGATTAAAAGAGAAGTTGATTGCTGCACATAAGGCAGGTATGACAAAAGTGCTTATTCCTGCAAAAAATTATGAACGTGATTTAGAAGATATACCACAAGAGGTTCAAGATTCAATGGAAATTGTAGGTGTTGAGCATGTCGAAGAGGTACTTAAACAGATTCTAGTATAAGAATCTGTTTGAAAGAAGATAGTGTTTAGACGATAACAGTCGCTATCTTTTTAAGAAGATCATCATTTCTGATTGGCTTCATCAAAAATCCATTTGCTCCACACTCTAGTGCTTCAACTTTTTTTGTTTCATCTGTTGTTAATACGATGATAGGAAGTTGTTGTAGATTATCATCTGCACGAACTACTTTAAGCATATCTATACCACCCATAATAGGCATAATAATATCTAAAAGAATAAGGTCAATATCACTACGACCTTTAAGTTCACCTATGGCATCAGAGCCATTTCTTGCTTCGATAACTTCTTTTACTATGCCCGATTTTTTGAGCATAGATTTTAGAAGTTTTAAGTTTATCATATCATCATCTACTGCTAATACTATTAAGTCATCTCTCATTATTATTTATCCTATTTATATAAATTTTTCTATTAATAATCTTAGTAAATCTTTATTTACTGTATTCTTTATACTTTCATCTACATATGTTATTTGTTCTAAATTATCATCTGTTGATGGATCGGTAATAAGAATTAATTTAGAGTTTAATACTCTTTCTTTATTTGTCTCTTTGATTAAGTTACTAAACTCTTCTAGTTGTAAACCTTCTGTTTCATTATCAACAAAGATAATTTTATAACTATTTTCTTTGATGAGTGTTTGAAGTGTTTCCATATTATTTGCAACTTCATAACTATAGCCTAGTGAGTCTAAAATTTTGGTAAAGAATTTATTTTCAAAAGAACTTTTTTTAGCTAATAAAATATCTGCTTTATAGGAAGCTATAATAAGATTCTCTTCAGGTGCAACTTCTTCTTCAGGTGCAACTTCTTCTTCAAGTACAACTTCTTCTTCAAGTGCAACTACTTCTTCAAGTGCAACTTCTTCTTCAAGTGCAACTTCTTCTTCAAGTGCAACTTCTTCTTCAAGTGCAACTTCTTCTTCAGGTGCAACTTCTTCTTCAGGTGCAATTATTGTTTTAGGAATAATTGCTTCTCTTGTATCCACAAGGTAGTCAGCAAGAAAATGATTTAGAAGTGAAATTATTTCTGTACGAACTAAAGGTTTAGTTGTATACTCATCAAGCCCAGCAGCTAAAAATCTTTCTCTATCACCTTTAAGTGCATTAGCAGTAAGAGCTAAAATCGGAATATGTGGTTGATTATAATCTTCTTCATACTCTAAAATCTCTTTAGTTGCTTCCATACCATCTAAGAAAGGCATTTGAATATCCATAAAGATTAAATCAAAGTTACCATCTTTACGTTTTTGGAAAGCTTCAAGACCATTTGAAGCTATTGTTACATGGAGTCCTAAATCTTCTAATGTTCTTTTGATAAGCTTTTGATTAATTATATTATCTTCAGCAATAAGAACATTAGCATCAAATTTTGATGTTTCAGCATTAAACTTTTTACGATTAATTTTTTTAGCCTGTTTAGCACTAAAATTTTCACTATGATAATTATCTAATGTTTGTCTAACTTTAGAGTTATTGAGTGGTTCATAAAGAGTTTTAAGGATATCAAGATTCATAGAATCAATTTTTCTCATAAAGTAAGATTTTGTTAAAAGTACTAACTCTTGAGGAAGATCACTATATCTTTTCAATGACTCTTCATCTGCAAAATCGTAATCAATAAATATTAAGTCATAACTAACTTGGCGTTGTAGTGTTTCAAGTTCGGTAACATCTTTAAATGATGTATAACTTACACCATAAAAGTCTAGGTACTCACGTAAGTAAGTCTCTTGACGTTTCGTTTTATGGGATGATGCTAAAACTAATGCATTTATACTTGAAAATGAACCTTTTGTACTTTCGTTAAGTGTTTCTATCTCTTCAAAGTCAAGAGTGAAGAAGAAGGTAGTTCCCTCTCCTGGTTCAGAATTAAGATCAAGTTGCCCACCCATAAGTTCAATAAATCTAGATGAAATTGTAAGTCCAAGACCTGTACCTCCATACTTACGAGTAATAGATGTATCTGCTTGTGAGAATGCTTCAAAAATTCTAGCTTTTTGCTCACTAGTAACACCAATTCCACTATCTTGTACTTCAAATCTAACACGAGTAATACCCTCTTGTTCAGAATCCAGTTTTCTAATATCAACATTAATAGAACCTGAATTACTTGTAAATTTAACAGCATTTGAAAGTAGGTTAATTAGAACTTCTTTAATTTTAGTTGGATCACCTTTTATAGGGTTTTCAAGTTCAGGGTCAATAAAACATCCAAGGTCAATATGTTTTTCACTAGCACGTACAGCATAAACATCAATAGCTGATTCAAACTCTTCAGAAGGATTAAATGCTATATCTTCTATTTCGAGTTTATTTGATTCAATTTTAGAAAGGTCAAGAATATTATTGATAATTTCAAGAAGGTTTTCTGAAGATTTTTCAATAATTTCAACAAATTCTGTCTGCTCTTCTTCAAGACCTGTATCTTTAAGAAGTTCAGTAAATCCAACAATACCATTAAGAGGCGTACGAATTTCATGTGACATATTTGCAAGGAACATTGATTTTGCTTCACTTGCATCTTGGGCAGACTCTTTATCTTGTCTAGTCTGTTCAATGATATTTTCAAGAAGATCATATGCATCAGCAGTACCTTTTGAAGTTTGAAGATTAATCTCTGATTCTGAACTATGATCACTATCCGCTGCAACACGTTTAAGTACCTCTTCAAGATTTTTAATGTTTTTTGCAATTTCATTTGAGAGTAAGAAACCAAGAATAGCTAGAATTACAGATGTGAACCAAATCGTTAAGGTAATTGCTAGAACTTGAAGAGCATCAGATTTTACTTCTATAGCTCGTTTATCCATAGCTGTTAGTATCAACTCTTCTGCATTAGAAATGATATTTGTTTTCTCAGAAAGCATTGTAAACCAGATACTAGATGTAATATCATACTTTCCACTTGAAGCATTTGATAAAATAGCTGTTCTTTCTGTATTAATATCATCAAAAAGTTCAACAGTATCTTCATTTTTAAATAAATTATTTAATTGTGAAACTAAAAGTTTATTTTTGAGCGTTCCATAAGAAATTGCATCAGCTTTAGCAATAAGAGAGATCCATTCATTTAGTTCCGTATCTTCAAACTCAGTCGAACGAGCAATAGCAAATGATATAAAGTCACGTTCATCTGAGGTAAATTCATTTGCACGAACAAGATCAATGTATTGTGTTGCATAAGTATTGATTTTTGGATCAAGTTGATTTGAAGTGATTTGTTCAAGTTGAGATATTGCAATTTTTTGTACTTTTCCATAAAACTCTTCATAAACATCTGTAAAATTTGTTTGATGTTTGTCAACCAAAGCTCTGATTTTTTTGAGTTTTGCTAAATATGTTGAAAGTGTTTGAATATTTTTACATGTTTTACAGTTTTCTACACCACTAGAGTGGTCATGTAAGACTTCTTTACTTTTAACATGATTTATATATGCTTTTTCTTGTTCATCAACAATTTTTCTCTGTTTTACAAGTGAACGTAGTGTATTTGGAGATGAATTTCCAAGATACATTACGGTCATACCCCTTTCACGAGAGATATTATTTACTAGAGTATTAAGTTGTCTATTTTCAGATAACTTATCTTGTAGTACTTGTGCTGATTTATAACTCTGGTAAGAATCATAAACAAAATAACTGGTGATTGAAAAGAGAATGACAATCGGAAGTAAACTGATTAACCTTAGTCTATTTTTAAGTCCTATTTGCATATCTTGAACTCCTTATTTTGATAATTGTGCAAGTGTTGCATTAATTTTGTTGAGTGCAGTTGATAATGCAATCTTATCTTCTGAATGAATAAGTGTATTTAGTTCATCTTCATAAGCTATAACTCTCATATTTTCACTCATACCTTTGAGTTTAATAGCTTCACTAGCACATAAACTGAAATTTTCTTTTTCAATGGCACTATTCATAGATGTCATTAAAGCATTTGTTTCTCGTTTGAAATCATCAAAGAGTTCGTTAAAACTTTCTATATCGAGACCTATCTCACTTGCTACTGTCTCTTTAGAATACTCAATATCTAAAGGAGTATCTATTTCGCTATTATCAGTAGTATCATCTTCATCAAGTTCAAGAGTCAACATCTCATCGCTATCGTCAGTATCATCTTCATCAAGTTCAAGAGTTAACATATCATCGCTATCGTCAGTATCATCTTCATCAAGTTCAAGAGTTAACATATCATCGC
>CAZTNH010000024.1:0-1401 GCA_964615395.1 uncultured Sulfurimonas sp. | reverse complement strand
TATCGTCAGTATCATCTTTATCAAGTTCAAGAGTCAACATCTCATCGCTATCGTCAGTATCATCTTTATCAAGTTCAAGAGTCAACATCTCATCGTTATTGTCAGTATCATCTTCATTAAGTTCAAGAGTTAACATCTCATCGCTATTATCATCTTCTACTATTTCTAAAAATGTATCGTCTGCCAGTTCTGGAATATCAATCTTTGCAGGAACATCAGAGTCTTCGATTTCAATAGGATCACTATATAAATCATCATCAGTATCTGTTTCAATAGTAGTTTCATCTTTAATCTCTAAAGGTGTATCAACTATTTCTATCTCTTTTTCTACACTAATTTCTTCCCCAGCTAGTTTTGAGATTATTTTATAAAATATCTCAATATTTTCTGTGATTTCATTGAAATCAGATGAAGTGTTTGTGATAGTTAGAGCTTCTAATGCATCCTCTACTCTTAGATTTGCTGCCACACCTTTGAGTTTATGTGAAAGTGTTTTGATAGTATCAAAATCTCCAACATCTATAGCCTTATAAAGTTCACTTTTAAACTCTTTAGCTTGTTCAATGAAGTCTTGTATGAACTCTTCTATTAGATCTAGTGGTAAACCTAACTCTTCAGATGCTACATTTGGATCGTAAACATAACCATTGTCAAAGCTTTCTTTAACAACTTGAGTAACTGTTGTAACAGGTTTTTCATCATCAGAAGAGCTAGTGTCTAAGATAAGATCATCTTCTAAATCATCATCAAATGAGATCTCTAGAGGTATAGAAAGATCTTCTTCTTTTTCTATCTCTTTAGGTGTTATCTCTTCTACCTCTTTGTCAAAGTCATCAATAGGAAGTTCCATTTCATCTTTTATATCAACATTTAAAGGAGAATCATAATCATCAACAATTAATGTGTCGTTACTACTCTCTTCTTGAAAACTATTATCTTCATCATTTACAAATGTATTAGTATATTCGGGAGTATTAAAGATAGCTTTGGCTGGAGCTACTGCTTGAACAGGTTCTCTCTGTATAATGTCACCAGCGATATTTTCACTCTCTTTATGAGTCAGTTCTCGTAAATTTTGAAGGTTAATGATATAGGATTTTGAAGTTGGATTGTCAATAAGATAAGCCGTTGAAATATGAATTATTGCTCTATAGTTGTTATTATTTACATTAATAATAACTTTTGATTCTTCGTTTGAGTCAGCACATGTAATAAAATCAATCCAATGAACATGCTTAAAATTGTGGATAAAACCAGGTGTTTTTACAAATAAATCAGCAAAATCTGTAACTTCAGTCCGAAGTTCTCCTAAGTTTTTAAAACCTAAAGTTTTAAGGTCTTTCTCGTCAATACCTATAAACTCTTTTTGAAAATTATAAATTAGCATATATTTGTCCCTTT
>CAZTNH010000023.1:6925-15394 GCA_964615395.1 uncultured Sulfurimonas sp. | reverse complement strand
AAAGTGGTGGTTGTGCAAGGTAGAGATACCCTTTTTCAACTACATCACGGAAATGACGGAAGAAGAAAGTTAAGAGTAGCGTTTGGATATGGCTACCATCAACATCAGCATCGGTCATAATGATGATTTTATGATAACGAAGTTTCTCTTCCTTATACTCTTCACCAATCCCACAACCCATAGCTGTAATCATATTTGTAATCTCATCAGATTTAAGGATTTTTTCTAAACGCGCTTTTTCAACATTTAAAATCTTTCCTTTAAGTGGTAAGATAGCTTGAAAAACTCTATCACGACCCATCTTAGCAGAACCACCCGCAGAGTCCCCTTCCACTAGATAAAGTTCACAGATACTTGCATCTTTAGATTGACAATCTGCTAATTTACCTGGAAGTGTTCCAACGGACATGTTATCTTTACGACGCGTTAAATCTCTTGCTTTTTTCGCTGCTTCACGACCACGTGCTGCTGCAAGTGCTTTAGAGACTATCGCTTTTGCTTGGATTGGGTTCTCTTCAAAGTACTTACTAAGTGCTTCACCTGTCGCTTTTTGAACAAGTGGACGAACATAAGTATTTCCTAGTTTTCCTTTTGTTTGACCCTCAAACTGAGGTTCAGGAACACGCGCAGAGACAATAGCGATAAGACCTTCGCGAACATCATCACCAGAGATTTTTACATCTTTCTCTTTTACAGCTCCATTTTTAGCATTGTAATTTGAGATAACACGAGTAAGAGCTGCACGGAAACCAGCTTCGTGTGTTCCACCATTTGGCGTTCTAATGTTGTTTACAAATGATGCAAGTTTCTCTTCATAAGATTCGTTATACATAAGTGCTACATCGAACTCAATATCTTCAACTTTTTGAGTAAAGCTATAAACATCAGCAACAACAGCTTTTTTATTCATATCAGTAACATACTGAGCTATACCACCTTCAAAATGGTAAACTTCTTTAGTTCCTGTTCTCTCATCGTTAAATTTTATAGTTATAAATGGATTTAGATATGCTAGTTCTTTAAAACGTTTTGCTAGATACTCATACTCAAAAGTAATAGTATCTGTAAAAATAGTAGGATCAGCTATAAACTCTATAGTCGTACCTGTTTTACGCGTTGTCCCAGTGACAGCAAGTGCTTCTTGAGGAATACCCTCTTTAAAGTCCTGCTCAAAAATCTCACCCTCACGGTAAATAGTCATATGAAGATCAGCAGAGAGTGCATTTACAACTGAAACACCAACCCCATGAAGACCACCAGAGACTTTATAAGTATCTTTATCGAACTTACCACCTGCATGAAGAACTGTAAGCACAACTGTTGCTGCACTCATTCCCTCTGTCGGGTGCATATCCGTAGGAATACCACGACCATTATCAGAAACTTTACAAGTCCCTTTTTTCGTAAGTGTTACAGAAATAGTATCACAATGTCCAGCCATCGCTTCATCTATAGAGTTGTCAATAACTTCATAAACAAGATGGTGTAATCCTCGGTGACCTGTATCACCAATATACATCCCTGGACGTTTTCTAACAGCTTCTAGTCCCTTAAGGACTTTAATATTACTAGCACCGTAATTTTCCATTCATATCTCCATTTGACATAATTGAAGACATTTTATCTAAGTTTTACTAAAAATAATATTTATCTATAAAATCTAAGCTATAATTAATGCTAAATAGTTCGGAGAAATAATGAAAAAAATAGTTTTTTTAATAGCAATATTTGTAGTAATTTTTATAAATGGATGTGCACCTAAGAGTGCCATGTTAAAGGTTGATTCTCTAGTTGCAAAGGGTGAGTACAAACAAGCAGCAGTTTCAGCAGAAAAAAATATAGATAAAAGTGATACATATGGAAGAAATAATCTTCTTTGGAAAATAGAGAGTGCTTCTGCCTACTCTTATGCCCAAGAGTACAACAAAAGTATAGTAAACTTTAATGATTCTGAAGCATTAATGAAACACTTTAGAGAGGAGATTCTTGCGAAAGATGTCGCTCAAACGCTAAGCTCACTTCTAGTCAATGATACAACGCGTCCCTATATCGGGACTACATATGATGGCATTATGGTAAATACATATAAGGCTATAGATTATATGGCTGAATCGAATATGGGTTCAGCTAGAGTAGAGTTTAACCGTGCCATAGATCGTCAACGCCGTGCCAAAATATTTTTCTCTCAAATGATTCAAAAAGAGCATGAAGCCATTAAGAAAAAAGAGCAAGAGAGTGCTAGTGAAGGGGAAAATCTCTCTGTTCCTCAAGAGACTATAGATGGAAAATTACTTCAAAACTATCCATCTCTTTACAACTTTAAAGCCTATCCTGATTTTGTAAATCCTACAACAAATTACATTGCTGGACTCTTTGCTAGAGCAAATGGTGATGGATCTAAAGCAGACTATCTTTTAAAAGAGTCCTATGGAATGATGCAGAGTAATGATGATGTAAGAGCTGACTTTATGAAAGAAAATTTCAAGCAAACAGTCTGGCTTATTTTTGAAAATGGACAAGCTCCTATACTCAAAGAGTGGAGAATTGACTTTCCTATTTGGATTTTTTCATCAAACCTCTCTTATATCTCTTTAGCACTTCCTAAACTTGAAAAAAGAGAAGTAGCCTACCCATATCTCAATGTAAACCTAGATGACAATAGAACAATTCAAACTAAATTTCTCTCTAGTATGGATAGGGTTATTCAAACGGAATTTAAAAAATCTTACGACTCTACAGTCCATAGAGCCATACTATCAGCTGCTACAAAAACAGCCATTAACTATGCTATTTCACAAAACTCTAGTGGTTCAACTGGTGCTGAACTTGTACGCTTAGCTACAACTGTTTACCAAATTGTATCTACTCGAGCAGATACTAGAATATGGTCCACTCTTCCAAAAGAGTTTCAGTTAGCACGATTTGAGAGACCCAAAAGTGGAGAGATTAGCATAAGGACACCAGAGAATTTATTAGTTAAAAATATCACCCTACCTGATACTCAAAACATACTTATTTATGTTAAAATAGCTACACCTTATGCTCTTGCTTCTGTAAGAGTTATACCATTTTAAAGGAAAGAAATATGAAAAAGATAAGTTTAATTATCATCGCTTCTACCCTAGTACTTTTAAGTGCTTGTGCTAGTAAATCTTATGTGAAGTTTGTAGATAACTCGATTAAAAATAAGATTGAGATAAAAGATGTAAAAAAACGCGTACTTGAGAACGGTTTTACGCAAATTCAAGTAGATGGAATCAATAAAACAGATAAATATACACTGTTTAAATATCGTGTAGTTTGGGAAGATAAAGATGGTTTTGAAGTAAAATCTATCTCTTCAAAATGGAGTGACTCTTCAGCGTATAAAAATGCAAATTTTCGCATCAATGTTATATCTCCTAGCAAACAAGCAGTAAATTACCAACTCTATATAAACAAGGATTAAAATGAAAAAATTAAATATACTTCTGAGTACATCGGCTATCTCTCTTTTATTGCTTAGTGGTTGTGCCACTAAGGTACAACTAATAGACCCAAATCATGATACTGGTGAACAGGTAATGAGTCTTGATTATCGTGATTTTAACAAAGCAGCTTCTACGGCTGTTCAGTCTATGCTTAAATCCCCTGCATTAGATAAAAAAGATGGTAAAAGATTTGTTCTAGTCATCTCTAATGTTGAAAATGACACTATGCAACATATAGATACTGACCAGCTTATCAAACGAATAAGAATAGAACTTCTCAATAGTGGGAAAGTTTTTGTAACTACAGCTGTTGGTTCTAAGGGTAATGTAGATGAGATGAACGATGAGACAAGAGAGTTAGTGAACAACAAAAACTTTAAACAGAGTTCAATCGCTAAACAAGGAACTCTTATCGCACCTGATATGTCACTCTCTGGAAAGATTCTTCAAAAAAATATAGGCATGAGTGATGACAAACAACAAGTAGAGTACTACTTTATGTTAACTCTTACAGATATTAAAACTGGGTTTGCTGTTTGGGAAGGTGAAACTTTCATAGGTAAACGCGGAAGTGCAAAATCTGTAGCTTGGTAATCTAAAACTTTTATACTATTTTTAACTTTTATCATAATAAATAAAAGTTAAAAATATCTCTCTACTAAATCTTCATACTTTTATATAACTATTGGCATTACAACTGTTTTAAAATTTTCATCACTAAGAGTAAAAGGTAAATTTCCTTCATTAAGTCCTATTGTAAATTCTGAGTTATTAATAGAGTTTAAAAAGTCTAATAAATAACGCGAATTTATAGCTATAGAAAAGGGTTCAGTAAATCCTGTTGTATGATTGATTTCTGTTTTTGCTTCGATATTATCATCACTTAAACTCTCAAAAGAGATTATCTCACCACTGAAAGTTATCTTCACATCATTAGAGATAGTAGTTATTTGTTTAAGAGAATCAATCATTACAGCCTTTGGTAAAACAAGACTATTTCTTATCTCTTTAGGAATGATTCTTGTGTACTCTGGAAACTTACCATTTATAAGTTTAGTAAAAAATGTGTATTGTTCTGAGTGGATTATAAGATTTGTATCATCATAATAGAGTTCTATATTTTCAAAGAAAAGTTTTTGTATCTCTATAATCGCTTTTTTAGGAATGATAATACTTAATTCATTTTCACTACTATTATTTACAGTTACAACAGCTAAACGTCTAGTATCTGTAGAAGCAAAGTTTATAATATCTTTTTTAATATCTATTAAAGCACCATTAAGCTCAAATTTAGGGTTATTAGTATCTATGGCTGGTGTTATCTTCTTTAGTGACTCTATGAGCGTATGAGACTCTATAGAGATACGCGCTTTACCTTCATAAGATGGAAACTCTGGAAATTCATTAAAAGAGAATGTAGGTAGTTTAAAATTAGAGTGACCCTGTCTTATATGAAGAGTATCACCTTTTACTTCTAAGTTAATGTTTCCATCTTTAAGTATTCTAACAATATCTAAAAATTTCTTACCATTAGCAGTAATACTTCCCTCTTTATCTATGTTTACATTATCAGTAGATACTAAAAAACCTATTTCGTAGTCAGTAGCTTTAAGAGTTAAAGTACCATTTAAAGCATTTAAATATACATGAGAAGTTATTTGACTTGTATCTTTTTTTTCTAAGAAAGGTCCTGCATGAAGAAGTATGTTTTCTATGACTGATTTAGCGATAGTTATAATCATTTAAATTTCCCTATATATTTATAAAATTTTAGTAGGTAGTAGTAGGGGGGCGTGAATAGGTGAGAAACCGATCCAAAGACCTAAAACTAGAGCTACTTAGACGTGATGAAGCATCTCGACTTCATTCACGTCTATTCACTTTAGCAATTATATCTTTTTTTATTCAATATTTGTTATTTTGTTACTTAACTCATCTATTTTGACTTTAAAATCTTCGTCATTATCTATAAGTTCAGCTATTTTTCTAAGAGTGTGGCTGATTGCAGTATGGTCTTTCATACCGAAGTATTGTGCAAGTTGAGGCATAGTGTTTTGAGTAAGCTCACGGCAGATGTAGATGGCTATACGTCTTGCATATACTATGTTCTTACTACGACCTTTAGAGCGTATCTCACTAGGTTTGATATTTAAATCTTTTGCTACAACCTCAGTAATAGCGTCCATAGTAAGGTTTTCACGTTTCTCTTTCATCTGATCTTTAAGAACATTTTTTGTAAACTCTAGGTCGATATCTACATGCATTAGTTGAGAGTAAGCGTGAAGTTTTGAGAGGATACCCTCTATCTCACGAACATTTGAGTCTATAACTGTAGCGATGTAGTTTACAATCTCTTTAGAGAGTTGTACTTTATTTATCTCACATTTTTTCTTAATGATGGCTATTTTTGTCTCTAACTCTGGAGGTTGAATATCTGCAACAAGTCCCCACTCAAAGCGACTCTGAAGACGCGCTTCAAGACCACCTATCTTTTTAGGGTGTTTATCTGCTGTAAAAATAATCTGATTACCATTTCCCTTAATCGCTTCAAAAGTATGAAACAGTTCCTCTTGAATACCCTCTTTCCCACTTAAAAATTGAATATCATCTATAAGAAGTACATCACACTTACGATACTTCTCACGAAAACGCTCCATAGTGTTGTTTCGGATACTTCTTGTGAAGTCATTTAAAAACTGCTCAACAGTTGTGTAGATAACAGTAAGTCCCTCATTTTGAAAAACATTTCCAGCGGCTTGCATAAGGTGAGTTTTTCCAAGACCAACGCCACCATAGATAAAGAGTGGATTATAAACATTTCCAGGATTTTCGCTTACGCTTTTTACTGCTGCATAGGCAAACTGGTTAGAACCACCCACCATAAAGTTTGAAAATGAGAGAGATGGGTTTAAAAGTGAGCTTCCCTGTTTCACTTCTGCTACTTTTTTCGGTTTTTTCAGGTCTGTAAGATTTTTAAGAGTGATTTTAACATGAACTTTATGAGTCATCTTCACTTCAAAGAGATGTTCTATCTTCTCAGTGTATTTATTTTTAATCCAGTTGACCACAAGAGCATTGGGCGCGTAAAATATAGCTACATCTGCTGTTGACTTTTTCACATCATACATCAACTGCTTAATGTAGCGTTTATACTCGCTCTCTGTGATCTCTTCTTTTAATATCTCTAGTATTTCTTGACCAATATTCACGTATTCACCTTAAGTTATTCTTTAATACGTGAATAGTACTCTTTTTTTCCATAATATAGGGTTAAATGGGCGTGAATAACCCATTATTTTGTATTGATAATTCAAACTATGATAAAATACTATCACTTATTTAATCTATAGATAAAATATCAAATATTTGGATGTATAAAATGACCCTTAAAAACTCTCGTTTTCAACTTCTTATCTTAGCTGTAGCTATATTTCTTCTTCTAAGTTTTGTGAGTAGAACAGCACTTCTTCTAACTGATATTGGTTCAGTAGATTTAGGTATTGTTTCTCTTATCAAAATTTATGGTGTTGGTATCTTTTATGATTTTATCGCTGCAATGTATTATGTAATGCCACTTGCAGTTTATCTCTTAATAGTTCCAAACAAAATATTTAACTCTAAAATACATAAGTATATCTTTCTTGCACTCTTTTTTGCATTTGATTTTGCTTTAATTTTTAATGTAGTCTCAGAGTGGTTCTTTTGGGAAGAGTTCGGAAAAAGATTTAACTTTATAGCTGTGGATTATCTTGTTTATACTCATGAAGTTATTCATAACATTATAGAGTCCTATCCTCTTCCAACACTTATTAGTGCCATTCTTTTTACAAATATTCTTATGTTTCTATTTATGTATAAAAAAGTGAAATTTTTTCATGAGTTTCACTTTGAAGATACATTTTTTACGCGTTTAAAATTAGCTACAGTTGCACTTCTTTTACCTCTAATATTTTTTAATATTTTTAATAAGCAAGGATTAACACATATTTCAAAAAATATGTATAATAATGAACTTGCTAAAAATGGTTTTTATTCTCTTTTTTCAGCATTTAGAAATAATACTCTTGATTATGATGAGTACTATAAAACACTCAATCATAAAGTAGTGATGAAAGAGATAAAAAAACTTGTAGGGTTTAATGATAAAAGTATCAAAGAGATAAAGTCTCAGGGAGAGGAGCAAAAACATAATGTAATGCTAATCTTAGTTGAGAGTTTGAGTGCTGAATATATGGGTGTTTATGGAGATAAAAAAGGATTGACTCCTCATCTTGATGCACTTACAGAAGAGTCACTCTTTTTTAACAATCTTTATGCGACAGGAAGTAGAACAGTTCGTGGGATGGAGGCGATAACACTCCCAATAGTTCCAACTCCAGGAAGAAGTATAGTTAAACGCCCAGATAATCACAATATGTTCTCAACAGGTTTTATATTTGAAGAAAAAGGGTATGAAAATAAGTTTTTATATGCAGGACATGGCTACTTTGACAATATGAACGATTTCTTTTCACACAACGGTTTTGAGGTGATAGATAGAGTTGATTTTGCTGAGGATGAAGTGACATTTTCAAATGCTTGGGGTGTTTGTGATGAAGACTTATTAAATAAGGCACTTAAAGAGGCTGATAAATCTTATGCAGATGGAAAACCATTTTTAAACTTTGTTATGACTACATCAAACCATAGACCCTATACTTACCCTGATGGAAAGATAGCTGTACCCTCTCACACAGGTCGAGAAGGTGGTGTAAAATATACTGACTATGCTATCAATAAGTTTATAAATGAAGCGAAGAAAAAGCCTTGGTTTAAAAATACTATATTTATAATTTTAGCTGATCATAATGGAGGGAGTGCAGGAAAAACTACTCTTCCAACATACCGTTATAAGATACCTATGATAGTCTATGCTCCTGATATTGTAAAACCTGAAGTTGTGAGTAAACTCTCTTCACAAATAGATCTTTTTCCAACAGTTTTTTCTCTTATGAATTGG
>CAZTNH010000023.1:0-6825 GCA_964615395.1 uncultured Sulfurimonas sp. | reverse complement strand
TAAACTCTCTTCACAAATAGATCTTTTTCCAACAGTTTTTTCTCTTATGAATTGGAGCTATGAGAGTATGTTTTATGGTGCAGATATTTTAAGTAAAGATTTTAAAGAGCGTGCATTTATAGGAAACTATCAGAAGTTAGGGCTTATGAAAAATGGATACCTTTTTGTCCTTACACCTGATAAAAAGATTCATAAATATAGAATTGTAAAACAGACACTTTATGATGTAAAATATGAAGAGATGAAAGATATAAGTGATGAAGAGATAAAAGAGATAATCTCTTACTATCAGAGTGCTACATACTTTTTCAAAAACCATATAAACCGATGGAAAGAGAAGTAAACGCTAGATGATTATACTAGGTATAGACCCAGGAACTAGAAATATGGGCTACGCTCTCATAAACTTAGAAAAGGGAAAAATCTCTTTAGTGGAAGCAGGACTTATCAAGATGAAAGCAGAAGATTTACAGTTTCAAATCCCTCAGATGGTAGAGGGTTTGGGACGAGTATTTGCCAATCATACTATAGATGAAGTGGCGATGGAAGATATATTTTACGCGCATAATCCTGCTACTACCATTAAACTAGCCCAATTTCGTGGAGCGATAATGCTTAAACTCCTTCAAGAGTTCGGGCAATTTAGCGAGTACACTGCCCTGCAAGTCAAAAAAGCACTTACAGGCAAAGGCAAGGCGAGTAAAGAGCAGGTAAACTTTATGGTTAAACGACTACTCAACATAAAAAAAGAGATAAAACCCTTAGATATCTCCGATGCAATGGCAGTAGCAATCACCCACTCTCAACGTGTTCGGCTTAGAAAGTAATTTGATATGATGATTTTTAGGAGTCTTTATGCGTAAAGTAGGAGTGTTCGGAGCTATTGCCATCGGTGTGGGTGGTATGGTTGGAGGAGGAATCTTCGCTGTTTTAGGTGAGGCTGTCTCTCTGGCTCATAGTGCTACTCCTTATGCTTTTTTAGTTGCTGGAGTTGTTGCACTTCTTACCTCTTACTCCTATGCGAAACTCTCCGTCGCTTATCAGAGTCGTGGGGGAACGGTTACTTTTATAGATCAGGCTTTTGGTCATAATCTTCTTTCAGGTTCTGCAAACTTGATGTTATGGTTAAGTTACCTCGTGACTATCTCTCTTTATGCCGTTGCATTTGCCTCTTACGGCAGTACATTTTTTACAGATAAAACAGAGCTTATTCGGCATAGTTTAATCTCTGTAGCCATAATTCTTCCTGCCATCATTAACCTAGTAAGTGCCTCTTTTGTGAGTAAATCAGAGACTGTTATAGTTGTGATAAAGGTTGTACTTTTAGTAGTGATTATTATAAGTGGTGCTTCCTATGTGGACAGTTCAAGATTGACACTCCCTGCGAACTTTGACCCACTTTCTACTGTAGTAGCAGGGATGATAATCTTTGTAGCTTATGAGGGGTTTGAGCTTATTGCCAATGCAGCAGAGGAGATAGAAGATCCTGAAAAAAATCTTCCTCGAGCCTTTTATGGTTCTGTTATCTTTGTGATACTTCTTTACATTCTCATCGCTATTATCTCTGTAGGAACTGTTCCCGAACAAGAGCTTTTAGCTGCAAAAGATTATGCACTTGCTATCGCTGCAAAACCTGCTCTTGGTCAGGTTGGTTTTACCATAGTTGCAGTCGCTGCACTTCTTGCTACATTCTCAGCTATAAATGCGACTATCTATGGAAATGCACGTTTAGGTTGTATAGTAGCCATAAAAGATGAACTTCCAAAACTGCTTACAAGAGAGAGAAGAGAGATACCTTTTATGGGGATTATTATTACCGTTATTTTAAGTCTTATTTTAGCGAATACTATAGACTTAAACGCCATAGCCATCATAGGAAGTGCCAGTTTTTTGCTTATCTTTTTTATGGTAAATCTGAGTGCATTTAAACTGAGAAAAGAGATAGGGGCAAATACTTTTATACTCTTCTCCTCCTCTCTTTTAACATTTTTAGCGTTAGCTACTCTTATGTATCACACTTATAGTTCTAACTTTAAAGCTATAGTTGTTTTTCTTCTTTTTGTTCTCTTCTCCATCGTTTTTGAAATTTTTTACGGTAGGATGATAAGAGGTAAATTTTGTTATCGTGATTAGGAAGTTTATAGCCTAAAATATTTTCAGATATAATAAGAGAAATAGTTTTAGGATATGCTTTGAAAGTTTTTGTTACTCTCTTTTTACTTACACTCTCTCTTTTTGCAGATATGAGTATAGAAGAAGCTTGGCAAGATGCTGAGCTTCACAATGAAGGGCTAAAAGCCTCCTCTTCTAGTGTGACTCGTGCAGAGCTGAAAAAATCTTCAGCAGAGTCAATGTATCTTCCCTCTATAAGTCTCACAGGCTCTTATACCCATCTTAGTGAACCAGTAACTATTGATACTTCAGGTCTTACTTTGGCTTTTTCGGCTGTTGGTGTACCTTTTCCCTCTGAGTTAGAGTTCTCGAAACAGGATGTTTTTATAGCAGACTTACAGATGTTATGGCCTCTTTATGTGGGTGGGAAAATAGACGCTGCACAGGATATTTACACAGCAAAGATAAGTGAACAAAAAGCTCTTAAAGAGATGAAAAAAGATAAAGAGTTTCTTAAACTTATAAAGTATTACTACGGGGTGGTAGTGAGTGAGTCTCTTTATAAAACAAGATTAGAAGCACAAAAAGCACTTACTATTCACTATCAAAATGCAAAAAAACTAAAAGAGCAAGGGCAGATAGCAGAGGTAGAACTTCTAAACGCTAGAGTAAAACTCGATACTGCAAATATTGACCTAACTAAGGCAAAACATAAGTTAGAGATAGCCTCTTCAGCACTTCTTTCACTTACAAAACAGAAGGGTAATCCTAGCTCAAAACTTTTTGTAAACGAGCAGATGAGAGAAGAAGAGTACTATAAAAATCAGACAAAGAAAAACTATGCAGGTCTAAAAGTTTTTGATGCCAAATCAGCGCAGAGTGCTTCTCTTATAGAGATTCAAGAGGCAGCATGGAAACCAGAAGTAGCTGCATTTGGAAATGTAAACCTCTATAAGGATGACTCGGCGATTATGGAGAGTCTCCCTAAATGGTTTGCTGGCGTGAGTGTAAAGATAAATATACTTCAAAGAGAAGATAGAGCGCAAGAGATAGAGGCAGCAAAACTTCTTCATAATAGAGTGAAATACTTAAAACTTGAAGCATTAGATAACTTAACACTTCTTGTCGAAAAAACTTACAAAGAGATGTTGAGTGATGCGGAGGAGTTTAATGCACTTAGCTCTTCACTAGCACTAGCAAAAGAGAACTTTCGTCTAAGAAAGGTGGCGTTTAAAGAGGGACTCTCTACTTCTGTAGAGTTGGTAGATGCAGAGATGTCTCTCTTGGGAGCAAAAACAGCTCGTCTAAACGCCGCTTATAACTTTGTGCAGAAACTTTCACAGTTGAGTGTTTTAAGTGGGGATAGAGAGATGTTTTTTAGCGTTGAAGAGTTATCAGAGGAGATAGAGTAATGCAGAAGAGTTTAATGGTTATAGTGGCGTTTGTTATAGGTCTTGTCTCGTGGGTTGGTTTTACATTTTATAAGGTATACCAGCCAAAACCTTTGGTTTTACAGGGGCAGATAGATGCACAGAGCTATAATGTCTCTTCAAAATTAGCAGGTCGTGTGAGTGATCTGTTTGTAAAAAAAGGGGATATAGTCTCGGTAGGTGATGCTATTTTTAGTCTTAGCTCTCCTGAAGTTGATGCAAAACTCAAACAGGCAGAAGCTGCAAAAGATGCAGCGGGTGCACAGAAGAAACAGGCTGACAATGGAGCAAGAAAGCAGGAGATTCAAGCGGCGTTTGACCAATGGCATAAGGCAAAAACTGCTGAGGCTCTGCGTTTTACAACATACAAAAGAATAAATGCTCTTTATGAAGAGGGTGTTATCTCAGAGCAGAAAAGAGATGAGGCATTTACTCAGTATGAGGCAGCAAAGTACACAACAAACGCCGCTCATCAGTTAGCTTTAATGGCTAAAGAGGGCGCAAGAAAAGAGATAAAAGCAGCTGCATCAGCACAAGAGAGAGTCTATGAGGCTAAGGTAGATGAAGTAAATGTCTATCTTAAAGAGTCTAAACAGTATGCTTTTCATAAGGGCGAAGTATCTCAGGTTCTTATTCACTCGGGGGAGTTAGCTCCTACTGGATTTCCTGTTGTAACATTGATAGATATAGATGACTCTTGGGCGAGATTTTCTGTTCGTGAGGATTATCTTAAAGAGTTTGAAAAGGGGAAAATATTTAAGGCAAAAATCCCAGCACTTGGGGATAAAACTTATAAGTTTAGAGTCTCTTATATTTCAGTTATGGGTGATTATGCTACTTGGAGAGCTACTGAGAGTGGCAAGGGTTTTGATATGAAAAGTTTTGAAGTGGAGCTTAGACCCTTAGAGAAGATTAAGAATTTACGAGTAGGAATGAGTATCCTGCTAGAGCTTTAGTGAGTTGTGAGTTAGATGTTTAAAGCACTGAGTGATGCCTTTTTTAAAGAGTTAGAAGAGATTAAAAACTCTTACTATAAACTAGCACTTCTTACTCTTTTTCCTTTTACTGTTTTTGCATTAATGATAGCTATCTTTTATCAGGGAGTGGCGTTTGATCTTCCTGTAAATGTTGTAGATAATGATAAAAGTGAATTTTCAAGAAAACTACTCTCCAACATAGATGCCACTTCAACTATAAAAATAGTCTCTCAATCTTTCAATGCAAAGGATGCGATAGATGAGTTGAAATCTTCTGAGGTTTATGGAACCATAATAATTCCTGCACACTTTATGAGAGATACACTTTTAAAAACAGAGCCACATGTAACAGCTATACTGAATACTCAGTATATTTTAATTGGGAAAATATTTAAGGCGGCACTTATTGAAGCCGTAGCAAAAAGTGCAGCAGATGTTGAGTTTGTAAGAGATGTGGGTAAAACTAAAAATAGTGACTTAGCAGAAAATGCAATAGCCCCGATAGCTTTGCAAATAACTCCTTTTTTTAACACATACAAAAACTATTTTCTCTTTTTAGTCTCAGCACTTCTCCCCTCTGTTTGGCAGATTTTTATTGTTATAGTTACTATTGTGAGTTTTGGGACACTTTTTAAAGAAAAAAGAGAGAAGGAGTTTTTTGGAACTTCTTATATCGCTTCAAAGATTGTTGGAAAACTTCTCCCCTATACTTTTATCTTTACCTTGATGGGTGCATTTTTGCTTTTCTATTTTTATGGAACTCTCGGCTGGGTGTTTGAGGGTTCATTTGCGGTAACAATTTTTGGGATGTTTTTAACTGTAGTTGCTTATCAAGTAGTAGCACTTTTTCTTTTTGTAACAGGTTTTGACTATGCGAGAGCTTTAAGTTTAGGGGCTGTCTATACAGCACCTGCATTTGCTTTTTTAGGAGTCACTTTTCCTACATCTAACATGAATACCTTAGCTATTTTTTGGAGAGATTTACTTCCAATATCACACTATATTGAGTTGCAAATTTCACAAGCAAACTATGGAGCAGATATTTTTTTAGAGATAGATAAACTTTTAATTCTTGGCTCTTTTTGGCTTCTCTTTATACCTATAGTTTGGATATTTAAAAAGAGGTTAGGCGTATGAATTTTTTAGAAGTTTTAACTGCTGAAGCTAAGCTTATATTCACTGATATAGCTATCGTTTTAACTATTGTCGGGGGTGTACTTCTTTACGCTTTTTTATATCCTCAACCCTATTTTTCTCAAAGTGTTACTAAGGTAAATGTTAGTTTTGTTGATTTTGATAAGAGTAGTGTGAGTAGAGATTTGGCGTTTAATATAAACGCCACTCCTCAGATAGAGATTAGTCGATACGATATGAGTGAGCGAGATGCTAAGGACGCGTTAATCGCGGGAAAAGTAAAAGCTATTATTGTGATTCCTCATAACTTTAGTAGAGATTTAGCACTTAAACTCTCTCCTGTTGTAGCAGTCGGAGCAGATAATAGTTACTTTTTAATTTATGGTGCTGTTTTAGAGGGAGCGATGAGGGCTGTTTTAACAAAGAGTGCAACTCTGAAGGTCGGAAATCTTCTTGTAGATGGAATGCCAATGTCTGAAGCTGTAGATGCCTACACACCCTACTCTCTTAATGCCATCAACTTTTTTAACAAAGATAACAGTTATACTCAGTATGTTATACCTGCTGTCTATATTCTTATCCTCCAGCAGACGATGCTTATAGGGCTTGGAATCTTAGGTGGTGGGATAAATGAGCGAGTGAGAAATAGAGAGAGAGCTTACTTCACAAAAGCTCCTATATGGATGATGATGAGTTCACGTTATATCATCTTTGGCTCTCTCTTTTTTGTGCATGCACTTTTTTACTTTGGCTTTAGCTTCTCTTTTTTTGAGGTGACCCATATGGCAGATATAGGCGAACTTCTCAATTTTACTCTGGCGTTTATAACTGCTAGTATCTCTTTAGGTATCTTTTTAGGTTCAATCTTTAGCTCTCGTGAAGTCGCTACTCCTGCGGTTCTTTTTAGCTCACTTCCTCTTGTCTTTAGTGCAGGTTTTATCTGGCCACTTGAATCTATGCCTAGCTTTATAAAATATATGTCAGACATTTTCCCCTCAACACTAGCTATGCAGGGCTTTTTAAAACTCAACCAAAT
This sequence comes from uncultured Sulfurimonas sp., assembly GCA_964615395.1. Classification (GTDB taxonomy): domain Bacteria; phylum Campylobacterota; class Campylobacteria; order Campylobacterales; family Sulfurimonadaceae; genus Sulfurimonas. Next base: position 136 of record CAZTNH010000023.1, on the reverse strand, counting down.
GGGTGCAGATTTTAGTGCTGTTATGCCTCAGTTCTCTCTTCTTTGGCTTCAGGCTCTAATTTATGCAATTTTAGGATATTATTATATAAATAAAAATAGGAAGAAATATGTCAGAGATTAAAAATGCAACAATAGT
>CAZTNH010000022.1:0-15676 GCA_964615395.1 uncultured Sulfurimonas sp. | reverse complement strand
TCATAATTTGGTATTTTGCGATATTGATATTTTTAAGTAAATCACGAAGATAGTTTCTGTTGTATGCCTGTGTAAGAGGGTCTGTTATGCTATCTTTTTTAATTTTTATATTTGCAACACTCTGATAAATCAAAATAAATATGAGTAACCCAATAGATATAAAAATGTATAGAAATATTTTATTAAGAGGTTTGATAGCATGATAAATATCTTGAGGAAGTTCAGCTGAAAAATCAAGAGCAATGATAGCTACTGTTTTATGATTCATAACTACAGGTTTAAGATATGTAATCCAAAGATTATCTAATTTTTTTTGATTTATAACAAGGGGTGTTTTCGTAGTATAAACCTTGTCCCATAACTCTTTATCAACAGAGAGTCTCTGGTTAAAGCGAGCCTTATCCTTACTCCCATCTAAAAGGTATCTATAGTTTCCATTTTTATCTTTATAGAGTACAAATATATATTTATATGTTTCATTGACAATTATTGAGAGTGCATGCTCCATTCTCTTTTGCATTTGTGGGTTCTTTTTGAGTTCTTTATAGGGGTCGTTTTTGATATGTGTAGTTATCTCTTCATTAATATTTTCAGCAAAACTTTTTGCCCCTTGAATAAAAATATTTTCTACATTTTTATTCAAAGTTTTTTGAATTTGAGCTGTAGAGAAGAAAAGATAAGCAATAGCTAAAACAATAGAGATAAAAATAAAAGTATAGAGTTGTTTTATATGTTTCAAAGATTATCCTCTATGTACTCTTGCATAGATTGTGGAAGTTTGATATGATGTTTCTGTAAATTTTTTCTTAAAAAAAGTATATTGGGTCTTCCTTTTTGCCAAAAAAATCCACCAATAACTGAGTTTTGCTCTGCTTCTAAAAGTCGAAAGTTTGTAACAAATGTAAGTCCTTTAGATTGAACTTTTTCTCCTTTACTTAAGAGTAGAAAATCTGCTTCTTTTGGAGAAGAAACAAACTCTACCCCTACAATGAAAGAGAGTATTTTTTCTTTTGATTTATCATCAGACCATACTTTTATTGCTCCTTTTTGTGGTAACAGAGCATGGATAATAACTCCATAAATCTTCTGTTCAGTTTTGAAATCTGAACTAAATAGAAAAGAGACTAGTATGAGAAGAGATAGTAAAGCTCTCAAAACAGATACTCCAGATTTAACCAAATCTTTTGATCTGTTACAGGAATAGCATAGTCCAAATCATCATATGCTTGTTTATAACCACTATTAAAGATATTTTCCCCTCTAAGACCAACAGATAAATCTTTTGTGTAGTGGTAGTTAATAGATGCAATATAATCTAATGAAGCATCAAGTGAAATACCTAGATAATCATAAGAACTTTTATAGGTAAGCTCATTATATATATCAAACTTTTTATATTTTGAAAAAAGTTGTATTATAGAACCATATTTAGGACTTTTAGCAGCATGATTGTCATTTTTTCCATTAAATATATCAAAAACAAATTTATTGTTTAAATCAAAAAGATAGGTATATTTAAAATCAAGACGTAGATAACGTGCATCATTTGATGAGTTTTCATAACCATTAGGAAGTGCAGAATTATAGATAACAATATCTTTGAGTTCATTCTTTGCAATGATTACTTTTATCTTCTGTTTATCTGTTTTATACTTTAGAGAAAGTGTTCCTATAGTAAGGTGTATATTATCTAAGTTTGGATTTGTCTTATAAGGAGTATTTGTTGGATTATAGAGTTGATAAAATGCTGTAGGGACATAAGTCGTTGTTATAAAAGCTTTTATTTGAAAATCATCTATTTTTTTAATAAGACCAAGTTTTGTTGATAGCTCATCCCTAGATGGAATTGCTTTATCGTATTCAAAAAAGTCCTCTTTAAGTGAAGCTATTACTCTTGTTGTAGCATTGTAGTTATAAATATACTCTGTATAAGCAGAGTAGAGATTGAGAGTATTTGAAAATGAGTTATTGTAGAGATACGAGTTATCACTATTGTGAAAGTTTCCATGTTCTGTAAATTTTTTTCTTTTGTAAAATGAGCCTAAAAGTAAAGAATGCTTTTCCGATTTCATTTTCTTTTCAACTGTAGTAGAAAATATTTCATCATTAAATTTAATACTGTAGTCATTAACAATAGGAGCATTGGCGATAGATATACCATTTTGATCAATATAATCTCTTTCGTAAGATAGTTTATCATAAGAGACTTGTAATTTAATACTGTTTTGAAATGTTTTTGTAAGATGCATATAGATATGATAAGCATCAAAATCACCACCTGTAGGTGTTCTGTTTGTACCTATACCTAAAAAATTATCACTACTCTTATAGTAACTTCCTAGTTCTAAAATCCACTTTTTATACTGTAAGTTTGCATAAAGATTATGTCCAGAATGGTCACTTTTAAGGGCATAATTATTATTTTGATAGAGATTGTTGTACTCTGTTCTCTTTATATTGTTTATATTGGCATAGGTAAAATAGGAGAAATCATCTACTTTAGATGCTACATAAGTATCTAAGTTTAGACTTCCTTTATTGTCTCCATAGAGACGCATCTTTCCACCCTCATCATGTTGAGGTGTTTTAGTGTAAAGTTTGATTATAACAGAACCCACTTCATTTCCAAACTCTATAGAAGATGCACCCTTGTAAATTTCAATATGGTCAATATACTCTATAGGTAGTTCACCCCATATAAGAGCGGCACTTCCAAAAGAAGTTGAACTCATATCGTGGTCATTTATGTAGAGTCTCATAGATGTAAGTTGCACAGATGAAAGTGTTGGTTTTTGTAGAGATGTTAAGTTAGTATTTGAACGAGTAAGGTGAAAACCAGGAAGTATTCTTAAAACATCTTCAAGTGTTTTAGCTTGCATAACTTCTAAATCATGGCGAGTATATACATCAACAACACCAGCTTCCTCTTTTTTGGTTATTTTAGAGAGCTCTGACTCATGTTTGTAAGAGTTTAAAAGGGAAGAGAGTTCCTCCTCTGCATTTAAAGAGAGACAAAAGAGAACGAACAATAAAAAAAACTGCATTACCAACCTTCAAAGTATAATGATTATTCTAATATTATTTTAATAAAAAGTAGTTGATTTATATCAAAAGTTTTTTTTGAATTAGATAGGGTATAATCTCTTTATGAATTTTAAACTCCAAGAACCACCAATAAACCTAGGCGATGCGATAAGTGTTAAGTCTTTTGAAATGATACATGCAGAAGCAGTAGAGTATAAAGGCTTTGATAAGTTTGATGAGAATGAAAGAGCTTTAGTTGAGCGACTCATCCACACAACTACATGTTTTGAGCAAGTGATAGACAACATCTACTTCTCTGACAATGCTATGCTAAAACTAAAAGATTTACTAGAGAGAAAAGCAAAACTTATAGTAGATACCAACATGATTCGCTCAGGATTGAGTAAGTTTTACCTCGATAAGTATGAGAATGAAGTTATCTGTTATGTGAATGAGCCAGAAGTTTTTGAGATGGCAAAAAAGAATGAAACGACAAGAAGTTATGCAGCCGTTGAACTAGCCATAGAAAAGTTCAAAGATGAGCCGATGGTTCTAGCGTGTGGAAATGCTCCAACATACATCTATGCCGCGATAAATACCCTCATACGATTAAGGATAAACCTAGATAATGTCATCCTACTTCTCTTCCCTGTTGGTTTTGTAAATGTAGTAGAGTCTAAAGAGTATGGTCGTAATTTTATGGAACACTTCAACTGTGAGGGTATTATCCTAGAAGGTCGTTACGGTGCTTCGACAATGGTAGTTGCCTCTCTTCATGCAGCTTACAGACTCATAAAAGATTATGATTCGGAGTTTGGTAAGTATAATGGGAAATAGATTTAAGAAGCAATGATAAAAAGAAATATGAAGGAATGAATAAATAATGTCTAATATAATTAAAGCATTTATAAACATAGTCAATAATTATCAAGTTGATATAACTAATGTAACACAAGATAATAATAGAGCAAATAATATGGGTGAAGGCTTAGAAACTTATATCAAAGATGTTTTTGCAAGTACTACAAATGGAACTGATGATCAAGTAAAATTAGAAAGATTATCAAAAATATATTCTTACCAAGGGAATAAAAATAATCCACCAGATTTAATGTTAAGAAATAGTGATGCAATAGAAATTAAAAAACTAGAATCAAAAAATAGTGCAATAGCATTAAATAGTTCGTATCCAAAAGAAAAACTTTATGCAGATAGTCCAATGATAACAAAAGCTTGTAAAGAGTCTGAAAAGTGAAGTATAAAAGATATGCTTTATGCTATTGGATATGTTAATCAATCTCATTTAAAATCTTTATGGTTGGTATATGGAGATTGTTTTTGTGCTGATAAATCGACTTATGAAAGAATTAAAAATACAATTTCAAGTGGTATAACTACAATACCTGATGTAGAATTTACTGATACTAAAGAGTTGGGAAAAGTTAAAAAAGTTGATCCACTAGGTATTACTGATTTAAGAATTAGAGGTATGTGGCATATTGACAATCCAAATAATCCAGTTCAATTAATAGATGCAAAACTATTAGTTTTTAAAGTTTAGCCTTATGAATATCATATCTTTATTTTCAGGTGCTGGAGGGTTAGATTTAGGTTTTGAAAAAGCAGGTTTTAAAACTATTTGGGCAAATGAATATGATAAAGAAATTTGGGAAACATTTGAAAAAAACTTTCCAAATACAACTTTAGATAAAAGAAGTATCTCAAAAATACCATCAGATGAAATTCCTGAAACTTTAGGACTTATTGGTGGACCTCCTTGTCAGAGTTGGAGTGAAGCAGGAAAATCGAGAGGAATAAAAGATGATAGAGGGCAACTATTTTTTGAATTTATAAGAGTGTTAAGAGATAAAAAACCTCTATTCTTTTTAGCTGAGAATGTTTCAGGTATGTTAGCCCCTAAACATGAAGAAGCCTTAGAAAATATAAAAAATCATTTTATGAACAGTGGATATACTTTATCTTTTAAACTTATGAATGCTCATGATTATAAAGTGCCACAAGATAGAAAAAGAATCTTTTTTATCGGATTTAGAAATGACCTAAATATCACTTTTGAATTTCCAAAAGAGTTTGAAGAAAAACAATTTTTAAAAGATGTTATTTCTGACTTAAAAGACAATGTAATACCTGCAAAAGATAAAAATCACACTAATGGTGATGTATGTCATATAGATAATCATGAGTTTATGATAGGTGGTTTTTCATCTATGTTTATGTTAAGAAATAGGGTTCGAGGTTGGGATGAACCATCATTTACCATTTATTTAGCAAAAAAGATAATAGAAAATTTAAGGAGTATAGACACTACTGAATCACTTAAACTTTCTGTTAGTAATTCAAATAATTATCAATCTGATGTTAAAGTAGTATCATGCTAAGTAGTAACTTTCCTTCTTACGAAGAGAAGAGCCTCGAAAGGATTTAATAGATGTTATTATACAAAAAATTTAAAGGAAAGTACAATGGCAAGTAGTCTTACAAATTCACATAGTTCATCAGAGTATGGAAGTAACCCCGTAAAAGAGGGTGAAGTTCGAGTCAATGAGATGGGGAGTGAGATAGTTGAGGGGTACACTTGTAAACCAAAAGATTATGACCCCGAACGCCCGATTATGCACTATAAAACGCTACTTCTTCTTTGTGATGATGAGCGATGTGGTAAAGCTGGTAAAGATGATAGAGCTACACATCTAAGAGATATTCTTAAAGATATGGGACTCAACAAGGGTGCAAACCGTATAAAAGTGAGTCGTACTGGCTGTTACGGAGCATGTAGATTCCGTCAAGTGTGTCAAGTAACAGAAAATACACAAGCCAACGGAAATGAGAAAAACAATGCCCTTTGGCTTCGTAATACTCATAAGTTTAAAGATGATAAATGGCGAGAGATATTTACAATGCTGAGTGCAGATAGAGTTTTAGTAGAAGAGTTAGATGATGAAGTTTTTATACCTATGAAAGTCTATGACTAAGAAATGGTATAATTATATAAAGATAAAAAGAAGTAAATATGCCTAAAATCCCATTTAAAGTATCAGCAAGAACAGCAAGATTGATTGGTCGTGAAAATATTGCATCATCAAAGGGTGCAATAATAGAGCTTGTTAAAAATGGATATGATGCTGACAGTCCTCTTTCTTTAATCTATTTTGATAAAGAGAAAGATTCTTTATATATTATTGATGCTGGTGAGGGTATGACACAGAAAATAATTGAAGATTATTGGATGACTATAGGTACTGATAATAAAGCTAATGATTATTTTACAAAAACTGGAAGAGTGAAAGCAGGGGCTAAAGGTATAGGTCGTTTTGCATTAGATAAGCTTGGTGATAGATGTGAGATGACTACTAAGTTTGATACCACAAAACATAACAGTATTGATGAAAGTGTAGCTTATATTTGGAAAGTAAATTGGAAAGAATTTGATGATGCAGACTCTAAGGTTATTGAAGATATAACTGCTGATTTAGAATCAAAAAAAGTATTTAATTTAAAAGAGTATATTTTAGCAGAGATAGATGATAAACGAGTTCAAGAAGTTATCAAAAAATACTCTTTTGATAATGGAACTGTGTTAAAGGTTACAGAACTTAGAGATAATTGGGAAGACTTTTATATTTCACAAGTTTTTGATGATTTAGAGGTTTTAGTTCCTCCAAAAGAAGAGAGTGTTTTTCAACTATTTTTATTCAGTAAAGAAGAAAAATTAAAATATGGAGAAATATTAGGTTCTATTTGTGATGATTACGATTATAAACTTATTGCAGAAGCAGATAATAATCAAAATATCAAAATCACTATTTATCGTAATGAATATGATTTAGATACAATTCCATCAAAGTTTTTTGATAGAAATAATATGCAAAAAGAGAACTATACAAAAGAAATTTTTCAAAGAGGATTTTGGATAACACAGAGAAAATTCTCTGAATTATTACCAGGATTCAAGGATATAGATAAAGAAAATATTTTTGAAAGAATTGGAGAGTTTTCTTTTACTTTTTACTATATGAAGCGAACATATAGCACTCCTGATTTAGAAAAATTTTATTATGAGAAATTTCAATCACAAGAGAGACAATATTGGTTAAATAAGTTTGGAGGAATCAAACTTTTTAGAGATGACTTTAGAGTTCGGCCTTATGGAGAGATTAAAGATAGTGCCTTTGATTGGTTAGGATTAGGTGGTAGAAAATCAAAAAATCCTGCACCAACATCACACCCTTCAGGAAAGTGGAAAACAGAACCTGATAATATTGCAGGCTTGATTAAAATATCAAGAGTAGATAATATTGATTTTAGAGACAAGTCTAGTAGAGAGGGTTTACAAGAGAATAAGACTTTTCAAATTTTTAAACAATTACTTTTAGGAATATTAGAAATTTTTGAAAAAGATAGAGCAAAAATTGCAAGAGAGATGTTTTTGTTCTATGATGAAATACATAAAGATGTTATTACAGAAAAAGAGATAGAAAAAAATAACTCAAAAAATTCTTAATAATAATAATAATAATAAAAAAGAAGGTCAAAATAGAATAAAAGAAGATAAAGAAAAAGTGGTATTAGCTCAAACTGTTCAAACAAAGCAAGAAAAAATTAAGCAATTGGAAAATGAACAAACAATTTTAAGAGGAATGGCTACAAGTGGCATTGTAACAGCATCTTTTACACATGAATTAGGTAATTTAGGAGATGTCTTATCAGGAAGAATTGATGAATTAAAAGAGTTAATTGAAGAAAAAGCACCACCTAAACTTTATGAAAATACACCTGATTTTTTAAACCCTTATATCTTACTCGAAGATATGAAAAAACAGGATAGCAAATTAAAGAATTGGTTAAAATTTTCTATTGAATCTGCAAAAAAAGATAAACGAAAAAGAAAGAAAGTGCTTTTTAACGGATACTTTGAAACATTTAATCAAACTTGGCAAAATATTTTTTCTAATCGAATGATTGATTTTACCTATGATATTGATAAAGAAAATTTAGATATGAGAGCCTTAGAGATAGATTTAGATAGTATTTTCAATAACTTACTTGTAAATTCAATTGATTCTTTTATGAGGCAAAAACAGAACAACAGTAGACAAATCAATATAAATATAAAAAGCAATACTAAAGAGATTATCATGGATTATTATGATAATGGTCAAGGATTATCTAAAGATATTTTAGAGCATACTCAAATATTTAAAGCTCTGTATACAACTAAACGCAATGAACATACAGGAGAAGAAATTGGTACTGGATTAGGAATGTGGCTAGTTGATACTATTGTAAGAGAATATAATGGTAAAATTAAATTGTTATATCCTACAAATGGTGGCTTTGGAATAAGAATCACATTTACTAGAAGAAAAGTTTAAAGGAATGAGAATGGCAAAATATAAAATATTATTTGTAGATGAAGTAAAAGCAGATATTCATAGGTTTCAAAGATATGTACATAGGAAAGATATTGATAAAAAGTTCAATCTTATTGTTGAGATACCAGAGAATACTTTAGAGAATTTTATGGAAAAAATAAGTAATGAAAATTTTGATGCAATTATTACAGACCATAAATTACATGAAGAAAATGCAAATATTAGTTTTGATGGTATTGATTTAGTAAGAGAAATTTTAAAAAATAAAATAGATTTTCCATGTTTTGTTTTGACTTCATTTGATGATGAAGCGGTTATTAATGGCGATGATGTAAATATTGTTTATATAAAAGGATTGATGGATAAAGATGGAGAGAATAAAGCTCATGCAACATTTTTAGATAAAATAGAAAATCAAATTAAGCATTATAAAAAACGGATAGAAGATTCTGAAAAAGAGCTTTTAGAACTTATGAATAAATCAAATAATCAAGTGTTGAATGCAAAAGAAGAATCAAGACTATTAGAACTAGATACTTTTATTGAAAAATCCACTAATCAGAAATCTTCTTTACCACAACATTTAAAAGGTACAAAAAATTTGGATGAACTTCATAAAATGATAGATTCTACAGATGAATTATTAGCTGAGTTAAGAAAGTTAAAAGATGATAAGTAAAATTCAAAAACAAAAACCTAAAAGAAAGTGTACTAAAACTTATGCACAATATACTTCTTTTAAACTTTATATACGAGAGGATTTTAATAAACGATGTGGATATTGTGATGATTTAGATATATATCATGGAGGAGTAAGAGGTTATCAAATAGACCATTTTAAACCTCATTCTATATCAAAATTTTCTTATCTTAAAGAAGAATATGAAAACCTTGTATATTCATGTCCTTTTTGTAATAGAGCTAAATCTAATAAATGGGAAGATATAGATGGATTTATTGACCCTTGCGAGGAAGAGTATGATAATCACTTAGAACGAAATAATAAAGGTCAAATTATCTCTAAATCTATAAGAGGTGTTTATATTTATAAAAATTTAAATCTTTATCTTAAAAGGCATGAGCTACTTTGGATAATTGAAAAAATCATACAACAAAAAGAAGAACTAATAATTTTTAAGAAAACACTAGAAAAAACTCATCCTAAATATGTAGATATAGTTGAGCAGTATATTGAATGTGATGAACGATTAATAGAATATACAAACTTATTTTATAATGAGATATAATTGAACCAAGAAATATTAAACTTTCTAAATAAGATAGATAATCCATTAAAAGTAAATAGACTTTTAGTCTCTATCTTTTTAATACATAAAGAAATATCTGTAGTTAAAAATAATTTAATAAAAAATTTAGTTATTAATAAAAATGACAGTTTATATTTAATACTTCAAAAGTTTTCTAATATTTTAGATAAATATAAACAAAAATTATGTTTTGAACCACTTCTAGAACTTTTTGAATTTGTTATTTCTCCATCTGATAAGTTAATTAATGGTGCGATTTATACTCCTGTAAAAATAAGAAAATATATTACGAAAGAATCCTTTTCTCAATTAAATATAAGTAACTATAAAAATATTAAGATTGTAGATATATCTTGTGGTTGTGGAGGGTTTCTTATAGATGCCTCAAGAGAATTAAAAAGGAATACCAATAAATCATATAAAAATATTTTTGAAGAAAATATTTTTGGAACTGACATTCAAGGTTATAGTGTAGAGAGAACAAAAATACTTTTATCTTTATTGGCAATAAAGGAAGACATAAGAGAGATAAAGTTTAATATAAAAGAAGAAGATTCTTTACTTTCAACTTGGGATAAAAATAGCTTTGATTTGATTCTAGGTAATCCTCCTTATGTATGTTCCCGTAATATGGATGATAAAACAAAAAAATTAATGAAAGAGTGGAGTACATGCAAAACTGGACACCCTGACTTATATATTCCATTTTTCCAAATAGGTTATGAGCTTTTAAAAGAGAATGGTATATTGGGATATATTACCGTTAATAGTTTTATAAATAGTGTGAATGGTAGAGCTATTAGAAAGTATTTTGAAGAACAAAAAGTAGCATTGAAAATAGTAGATTTTGGAGATGAGCAAGTTTTTCAATCACGAATGACTTATACTTGTTTATGTTTTATTCAGAAAAATGATACTAATTTTGTATCGTATATTCAGGGAAAATCAGCTATATTAAATGAATTACAACAGATAAAATTTATAGAAGAAAAATATGAAGATTTAGATTCATTCAAAGGTTGGAATTTAAAGAATAATAAGTATATAAAAAAAGTAGAATCCTTTGGTACTCCATTTGGAGAAATATATGATACAAAAAGTGGTATTGCTACTTTAAAGAATAGTGTTTATATATTTAAACCTATCAAAGAAGATGAGAAGTATTATTATAGAGATGAAAGTACACCTATCGAAAAAGGGATTTGTAAAGATATTATTAATAGTAATAAATTGGCTAAATATGATAACTTTAATGAACTTGTTGAAAAAATTATTTTTCCATACAGACATGATAAAAATGGTAAGCCTCTTTTTATAGAAGAGGATGAAATGCGAAAGGAATATTCTAAATCATATGCATATCTTTTAAAACAAAAAGAATTATTATCAATGCGAGATAAAGGAAATGGAAAATATATTGGCTGGTATGCTTTTGGTCGAAGTCAGTCCTTGGAATTAAGAAAAGAAAAATTATTTTTTCCACAATTAGTTAAACAAAATTTTATGACATTTTATAGTGAAGATGAAAATTTGTATTTTTATAATGGGATGTGTGCTTATGCTTCTAACAAAGCACTTTTAAAACTTAAAAAAATAATGGAAAGTAGTGAATTTTGGAAATATATTGAAAATAAAGCAAAATATTATGCTTTAGGGTACTATGGTCTAGGTCGAAATTATTTAAAAGATTTTGGAATAAGATAGTTCATGAAAAAACTTCGCTCAGGCTACACAACAGGAACTCATGCAACGGCAATTTTAGTGGCTTGTTTGTGTGAGAAGTTTGAACATAGAGTGGTAGATACTCTTGAAGTTATTTTACCTAAAGAGGTGTTGGCTCAGATAGAAGTCACACAAGAGAAGTCTTTATTTTTTAGTACTATAAAGGGTGACAATGATGATATAGATGTGACTAAGGGTGCAAAAATCTCTTGTGCTTTAGAAGCTTTTCCTCCTATAGGTTTACAAGAGCAGACTCCGACACTTTTGAAACTCAAGAACCTACAATTCTATGTTTGGGCTGGGAAAGGTGTGGGTGTTGTTACAAAAAAAGGGCTTAAAATTATGCCTAATCATCCTGCAATAAACCCCATACCTTTAGAAATGATGCAGGAGAATGCTTTATCTGTTGTTGGAGATGCTAGAGGGGAACTTCATGCTATCTTTAGTGTAGAGGATGGTGTGAAGATTGCAAAAGATACTGCAAACGCCAAAGTAGGGGTGATAGGGGGCATAAGCATACTTGGAACTCGTGGCATAGTAAAACCAGTCTCATCTTCTGCCTATATAGATTCTATAGAGACGGAGATAGATGTCGCTGCTGCTTTTGATGAAAGTGTGGTTGTTTTTACACTTGGAAATACGGCTGTTGATTTTGCAAAAGAGTATTATGATGCAACAAGTATAGTTGAGATTGGAAACTTTGTTTATGATGCGAGTGCAAGGCTTAAAAAGCACAGGTTTAAAAAAGTAGTTTTTATTACAAGTGTTGCAAAGATGACAAAGGTGGCACAAGGCTTTAAAAACACTCACAATAAATTTGGAAGTATTGATTTCACAGAGGTTCGTTTATGGATAGAGAAAGAACTTTGTTTTAGTCTTGAGGATGAAGAATTTTTAACTCTCAAAGGTGTGTTACAGACACTTCCTAAAGAGTACCATGAGAATTTTGTAAAGTTTATAACACAAAAGAGTGCCGAGCAGTTTAAGAGATGGCTTTTTGAACTTGAAGTAGAAGTTGAGGAGATAGAGATAGTGACACTTCCTCAAAAGATAAAGGTTTTGATACGATGAAACAGAGAACAAAAGAGTTTATTCTTATCTTAACACTCTCAGCTATTATTGGGGTGAGTGTTGGCTTTATTGTTTCGCTATTTCATAAGGCAGTTGATTGGATACTTGTTCATAAGATAGATATGATTCATAACTATTGGCCATGGGATGAGTATCTGTGGGTAGCTTATATGCTTCTGAGTTCTGTGATGGTTTTTATCTCTGTCTACCTTGTAAAAAACTTTTCCCCTGAGGCTAGTGGTAGTGGTATCCATGAGATAGAGGGTGTAGTTGGTAATCGTCGAACTATGAATGAGGTTCGTGTTATTTTAGTAAAGTTTGTAGGTGGTCTCTTCTCCCTTGGTGGGAGTATGGCTATGGGTCGAGAGGGTCCTTCTGTTCAGATTGGTGGGGCTTTGGGACAGCTTATCTCAAGAGGGGTAAAACTTCCACGAGCTGATATAAATGTTCTTATCGCCGCTGGAGCAGGAGCTGGGCTCGCTGCTGCTTTTAATGCACCTCTTGCTGGTCTTCTGTTTGTTTTTGAGGAGATGAGAAAGGAGATTCGTTACTCGTATATCCCTGTGAAAAGTGTTATGATAGCTACTATTATGAGTATTACTACTCTTCGTGCTATGGTTGGAAATGATATATCTATTCCTATAGATAATCTAGTTCTTCCAAGTGTAAATGAGTTGTGGATATTTTCAGTTTTTGGGCTTTTCTTTGGTGTATTAGGTTTTATATTTAACAAATATTTAGTTCTTTTTACAACAAAAATTTCGACATTAGAGAGTTATAAAGCAAATATCACTACTCTACTTATCGGTGCATTTATAGGTCTGCTTCTCTACTTTTATCCAGATAGTGTAGGGGAAGGGTATCACTCGATTTCAACAGCCTTAGATGGTAACTTAGGCATAAAAGCACTTCTGATTCTCTTTTGTGTCCGTTTTTTAACAACACTTCTCTCTTATGGAACAGGTGCTCCGGGGGGAATTTTCGCTCCGATGTTAGCATTAGGGACGCTCTTTGGTATAGCGTTTGGTTTAGGTGTGGATGAGGTTTTACCTAGTTTAAACATAGACCCTATGGTTTTTGCTATAGTCGGGATGAGTGCCTTGTTTAGTGCAACTGTTCGCGCTCCCATCACGGGTATAGTTTTAGTAGCAGAGATGACAAATAGCTTTGACCTTCTGATGCCTCTGCTTATAACTTCGGTAAGTGCTGTTATAGTGGTAAATGCCTTAGGTGGACGAGCTATCTATACAATACTTTTAGAACATACATTAAAAATTGCCAAGTTTGGTAAAAAACAGGAATAGAGGAGAAAAAATGGTAACAATAGCAGGTTCAGGAATGGGTGCATATAATTTTGACAATATCAACCTAGCGTTTGAAAAATTCGATATGATTTTTTGTGATAAAAACTATGAGACTAGCTTAACAAATGTCACAAAAGGTGGCTTCAAAGTAGTCAAAGAGGCTATTTTAGAGAACTTAGATAAGGAGATACTCTATGTAGTAAGTGGTTCTCCTACTTTTTTCTCAGGAGCACTTCTCATCTTAAATGTCCTAAAAAAGCAAAATATCCCTTTTAAAATCATAGACAATAGTTCAAGTCTCAACTATATGCTCGCACATGAGGGTGTAAGTTTGGTAAAAACTGGCATCGTGACTCTGCATGGAAAAAGTAGTGTAGATTTGGAAAACTTTTTAACTAAAGAGCATACTTTTGTTATCTGTGATGATGAAACGCCGAAGATACTTAGTGAGGTGATGGCTTACCTAGATGAGGAGGATGTGACTATAATGTTAGGGGAGCAGTTTGGTTATGAAAGTGAGAAGTTTTCAGAAGTCAGACTCCAAGAGTTACAAAACACTCCACCAAAAATGCCATATTCACTTCTAATAAAGCGAAACTTTAAATTACTTCCAAATATCTCGAGTGAAGATACTATAGAGCATGAAAACGGTATGATAACGAAGAGTTATAAACGCCACATCAGCCTACAAAACTTAGAACTTCAGCCAAATATATTACTCTGGGATGTAGGAGCAGGGAGTGGAAGTGTCAGTATAGATGGCTACAAACGCTACAAGATACGAAGCATACTCTTTGAGAAAAACCTCAAACGCTCAGCTATGATAAAAAACTCTTTGAAAAAACATAAGATTTTAGATACGAAACTTTATGAGGGCGAGGCGAGTGAACTTTATAAGCAAGAGAGTAGCACCCCTGAGAGAATATTTGTCGGTGGTGGTGGCTCTAAAGTGATAGCAGAACTTGACTACCTTTATGAGCGACTAGCAGAGGGTGGCATAATGGTCGCTAACTTTGTAACTCTTGCAAACTTAACACAGGCGATAACAGTTTTAAAAGAGGCTAAAATAGAGTTTGAGATAAAGAGTGTGAGTTTAACTACTTATAAGATGAGCTTATTGATGCCAGAACCTGAGAGGGTTATGCACCAAATAATAGTGAAGAAATAATTTCTAAGCATCCATAAAAGTATTTACTTTTTTAAGAAGATAGAGTCCTAAAATAGAGGAGATAGCTACATTGATGCCTATAAAAACCATATCAGTATTTGTAGGCATAACAAGCATATCGTTCCCCAATTTTGGGGAACTGTAGAGGTTTAAAAAAGTAAATATATGATCTACTATGGTGTAGAGTACATAGACTATAACATTATAATAGACAAAATTTATAAACTTCTGCATATTTTTTTACTCTTTAGTCGATACTTTCATAAACTTCAACAGTAGGTCTTCCTGCAAACCACTCACGTGGAGGCATATTTTCATGTGATTTTTTAAATGCTTCACTCTGAGTGTAAGCAGTAAAACTCTGCATATCTTCCCAAAGAGTTTGAATGATAAACATATTGTTCTCACTCATATGAGGGATAGATTGTGGCGCTAAAAGCGTCATTGAGATATTACCTGCTTGTTCTTTTATGGCATGACCTTTTACAGCCTCTTTTAAATGTACCTTATACTCTTCTTCAAACTCTTTTTTTATTGGAAATTTTGTTAATACTGTAATCATTGGAAATCCTTATTTAAATTTAAAAAAGTATAGCACTATTTTTAGAAACTATCTGTTTACATCAACAAAAAATAGTCTCATTAACTATACTACCCCAAATAATCCAAATAACTTTTCCAAAATCCTTATTCCTTCCTAACCTGTCACCTTATGCTACACATTTC
>CAZTNH010000021.1:0-16691 GCA_964615395.1 uncultured Sulfurimonas sp. | reverse complement strand
ATCACCAACACTTATAGCTATAGTTTTCATAAATACTTCCTCCTAATAGTTTGTACGACATTTTGCCATATTTTTAGCATCAAATAATAAATAGTGTTAAAATAGTGAAATAAAAGCTACACATTAAAGAGAGCCTTTTGAGATGTACTCCTTTACGTTGAGTAAAATTCTCTTATACTATTTGTAAATATCTCCACGAAAGCCAATATCTTGAATGATCGCTTCTATAATGATTGTATTGTCAATAACTCTTACAATTATTTTTCTGAAAGTATATGAGTGTTCTTTTTGAGAAATTTAGTCGCTTTTTTCAGGTAAGTAAGTTGTATATCTTTTTTCACACTATATCTCTATACTAATACTTTTTGAATGAGATACTTCGGAATCTTCTTTACTCATATTTGAAAGAATCTCTTCTATCTCTTTTTGTTCAAGTCTATCATAAGCATTTTGTAAAAGTTCATACTCTTCTATAGGGATTATGACCGCTTCAGGTCTATTTCTTCTAATGATAGCTATTTTATGTAGCATCTTAGATGTTATCTTATCTAGGTAACTACCAAGGGATTTTCCAAGTTCAGTTATACCAACTATTTCATCTTTTGCATATGTAACCATATAATACTCCATATAAAAATATATATTTTAATATGGAGTATTATATCATATATTTTCTAGTTCCTAAGCTCCTGCTTGGGAATTTGGAGTATTGTATGCATTCCCATCGGGGACGATGGGAACGAGAAAGAAATTTATTTTGTGGTAAGTCTCTTCATTTCTCTAACAGCTTCTTTAAGTCCTGTGAAAATACTTCTTGCGATGATGCTCTGTCCGATGTTGAGTTCTACTATCTCTTCTATCTTCATCATCTCATGTACATTGTGGTAGTTTAGACCATGTCCTGCTGCTACTTCTAGTCCTATTTTTTTGGCATGTCTAGCAGATAGTTTAATCTCTTCTATTGATTTTTCAAGTCTATCACTGAGTTCATATCTAGGGAACTCTAACTCTTTTACTGAGTGGTTGGAGTGGGGTAGGTTGGAGTTGAGCATTGCAAAGAGGTTGGCAAAGAGTCCAGTATGAAGCTCTACCATCTCAGCTCCAAGCTCCTTAGAAGCATCCATTGCCTTGATATTTGGGTCAACAAAGAGTGAAACTGGGATGATACTATCGTGAAGTTGCTCTATAGCAAAACGAGTTTTATCTTCATATGTAAAGACATCAAGTCCACCCTCTGTAGTAACTTCTTCTCGTTTTTCAGGGACTAAAGTCGCACGGTGAGGTTTCATCTCACAGACTATATCTAAGATGTTTTTATCTATGGCACACTCTAAATTTACAGGCAGTTTACTGAGTGCCATAATGTTTCTTACATCACTATCTTGCACATGACGTCTATCTTCACGAAGATGTATAGTTATCTGATCTGCTCCACTCTCACAAGCGACATAAAGGGCTTGAATAATGTCTGGGTCATTTACTTGTCTCGCTTCACGAAGAACTGCCACATGGTCTATGTTTACACCTAAAGTCATTTTAGCCATTATCTTTTCCTATGTTTTTATAAAATTCTGTGTACTCTTCTTCTATAGTTGCATGTTGAATCTCTTCGCCAATATGAACCTCTATCGTATGAGTCTCTTTAAAAGGTGCATCTTTAAAAACTTGTTCATTTTTTCCTCTGATATATATAGGAATAATTTTAAGTTTGTTTGCCTTAGCGATTTTTGCTGCACCTGTTTGAAAGTTTGTAAGTCCCTCTCCACTAAAACGTTCACCCTCAGGGAACATATAGATGTTCATATTATCAACTTTTGCTAATGTTTTTTTAATAGATTTGAAAAAAGTAAGCAGACCACGTTTGTTATCCAAATCTACACTAATACAACCACTATACTCGAAAAATTTTCCAGAGAGTTTTGCATCAAAGAGAGCTTGTTTCGCTATCCATGCACCATTTTTTGACTTAGTGGCAAAGATAGTTTCCATAACAATAATGTCAAGGAGTGAACGGTGGTTAATAACATAGAGTATTCTATCTTCATCAGGGAGTGTTCCAACTACTTTAGTTTTAATATTTAAAAATTCTAACACCTGTTTTGAGTAATTTTGACGCTGAAGAGACAACTCTTCATAGGCTGGTTTTAGTGTGATGAAAGGGTGAAAAAAAGTTTTTTGGAAGATACGGATATATTTATATCCGAGTTGTATCATAAATATATATTTACAAATGTTTTTTAGCATAATTTACCTTTAATTTGAGAGATAAATTATAGCTAAAAAATATTAATCTAAGAAATATTATTTATGTGATGTTCTATATCTTGGGTCTTGATAGTCAGGTTTATCACAACCACTTAAGATGCCCATTGTACTTAATGCAACCATTGTTACTAAGATAACTGCTTTCATAAATCTTCTCCTTTATAATTTTTTGAGAGTCATCTCTGACTCCATAATTTTAATCTCATCATTTGCTGGAATAAGGATTTCATCATCAGTTCTAAGTTTTTTCTCTTTTATACTATCAGTATAGTTTATGTTACTTAGTATGTGTTTAATACAGTTGATACGAGCTTTTTTCTTGTTATCTGAGCGAATCACAGTCCAAGGTGCATGTTCTGTATGAGAAGCTAAGAGCATAGAGTATTTTGCTATAGTATATTTATCCCATAAATCTTGTGATTTTTCATCTACAGGAGAGAGTTTATACTGTTTAAGTGGATCAGTTCGGCGTTTATCAAAACGGTTTTTTTGCTCCTCTTTACTTACTGAGAAGTAAAACTTAAAGATAGTGATATCGGAGTTGATAAGCATCTTTTCAAACTCTGGAACCTCATGTAAAAACTCTTTGTGTTCCTCTTGTGAACAGAATCCCATAACAGGCTCAACACCACCACGATTGTACCAACTTCTATCGAAAAGAACTATCTCTCCAGCTGAAGGAAGGTGTTGAACATAACGTTGAAAATACCACTGGCTTCTTTCAACATCACTTGGTTTATCAAGTGCTATAACTCTAGCACCACGAGGATTTAAGTGCTCTGTAATTCGCTTGATAGTCCCACCTTTTCCAGCAGCATCACGACCCTCAAAAATCATTAAAACTTTTTTGCCACTCTCTTTGACATAGTTCTGCATTTTAAGAAGTTCTATCTGTAGTCGGTGAAGTTCATCTTCATAAGCTAAAGTCTCTTTTTTTGTCCAGACTGCTACTCTATCACCATCTTTATGGTTTGTACTATTTCTACTCATTTTTTCCCCTATATTCATATTTTATTTATTATAAGTCAACAATTATTAAAAAGAGTTCAAAAGAAGAGTGTTTACCTCTTTTATCTCAGATGTGTTGGCAAAACAGCTTTTATCACCACAAATCATAAACCCATCATCCTCACTTACTTTATAAAGTACAAATGGGTATCTTAGACGAGCTAACTCATAAGAGTTGTGTTGTAAATTAAGCTCATTTGATTTTATAATTCGTTCTCCTTTTACATATCTAAGAGATTGTGTCAACATATATGCTGAGTAGATTGGTTTACGTCCCAGCTCATAAGAGTTATACTCCATCGTTTTAAATGCAAAGTGAGTATATTTTTCATCCTCCAAAAGCATGCCTAATGTTAAAAGAGAATCTATGATGATACTTACAGAACTTGTATAAGTACTATCCGTTATCTCTGCTTGTGTTACAAATTCACCAACACTAAAGTTCCACATACCTTTGTCGTAAAACTCTTCAAGAGCCTTGTTTACAAAACGCTGAGCATGAATAAGATAGAGTTCATCCTGTGTCTGTTTGTAAGCTGAGAGTAGAGCCTGAGAAAGAAAAGCATAATCTTCTAAAAATGCCTCTACCTTTGGCTCTTTATGGATAAGAGTTGTATGGTAGAGTTTGCCATCAAGAAACATAGTCTCTAAGAGTTTATCTAGGTTTTTGATAGCTCTTTGAGTGTACTTATTGTCGATAGCTCCGAGTTTAAACATGGCGTTTATCATCATAGCTGACCATGATGTCTGTACTTTTTTGTCTATAAATGGGTACTCTCTTGAGGCTCTGATTTTTTGAAGAAGAATTTTAATTTCACTAAACCACTCAGGAATTATCCCTGATTTAAATCTTACGATACTTTTACCCTCAAAATTTCCCTCTTGAGTGATAGAGATCTCTTTGAGTTTAGACTCTATATCTGAAACGCCAGACTCTTTTAAAAGGGTAAAAACTTCATCATACTCATAGATAAAGTAAGTTCCCTCTTCCCCCTCACTATCAGCATCACTAGCAGAGTAGAAAAGCTCATCTTCACTCATATGATTATGCCAAAAATCACTACACTCTTTAGCTACTTTAAGGTAGGACTCGTCTCCATAAGTTAAATAAGCATCTGTGTAAACGCCAGTGAGAAGTGCATTGTCATAAAGCATCTTTTCAAAATGAGGTACACACCACTCTTCATCCGTTGAGTAGCGACAAAATCCACCATCAACGAGGTCATAGATACCACCTTTTTTCATAGCATCTAGTGTTTGGACTATCATTGCCTTCGCTGATTTATCATCATAGAGTCTATCTATAGTTAAAAGTGTAGAGAGTGTTGCTGTTTGAGGGAACTTTGGTTTGATAGAAAAGCCACCATTTCTTGTGTCAAAGTTACTTTTTGCTTGAACCATAAAGTTTTTGCTAAACTCCTCTTTGAGAACAGTCGCCTCTTTTGGATGCTCTATATGGTTTAAAAAGCCCTCTACTTCATCTGCATTTTTGTAAAGTTGAGGGTCATTCTCTTTTACTTTTGTTGAGATAAGTTTTGTAAGTTCTTTAAATCCCATTCCTTCAATACTTCCAGCGTTTGACTCAGGTGGTATGTAAGTTCCTGCAAAAAATGGCTTGTTTTGTGGAGTGCAGAAGATACTTGTAGGCCATCCACCTGCACGACGGTTGAGAAGTTGATGTACTTCTTGATAGTGTTTGTCAATGTCAGGACGCTCTTCACGGTCAACTTTTATACAGATAAAACCATCATTTAAAATTTCAGCACATTCGTTATTTTCAAAAACAGTCTCCTCCATGACATGACACCAGTGACAAGATGAGTACCCAATACTTATAAAGATAGCCTTGTTCTCTTTCTCAGCTAACTCAAATGCCTCATCACACCAAGGCCACCAATCAACTGGATTCTCTTTGTGTTGTTGTAGGTAAGGGCTATCCTCTTTTTCTAATCTATTTGACATATTTGTAACCTTTTTTAATTTTTTTATAGTTTAAATTTAAATATCTAATTTAAATAGTACTAAGAGAGTTTTTTGAAAAAAACTCTCATTATCATCACTTATCATTAAAAATCTATTAGGAGCAACTTTTGTCAATCCTTCAAAATTATCAAGATTCCAATCATCACCACTTGTTAAAAGAGCAACAACTCTTTTTTTACAGAGCTTTTTTTTACATTTATCAAGATTTATAACACTTAAAACTGTTTTTCTAGCACGAGTAAAATGGTTAAAATCTCTCTCTAAAACTAAGATTTTATCTTTATTAATAAACTCTAATGCCGTAATACTTCCAGCTTTTTTAAATTTCCAATTTCTATCTTTAGAGTAGAGAGTGTGATACTTTCCATGGTCAAATGGAAGTTCTGGAGCTGTTACTACTGAGTGTTTTTTATTGTAAGCTACTGCTTCTAAAGCTTTGTTATGAGAGACATAATTATGTATATCTCTTAATTTTTTATTTATAGAGATATTTACTATCTCTTTCCCATGTAGTGAAAAGAGTTCAACTCTTGGATTTTTTTCAAAAGAGATAAGTAATTTATCTCCTGCAAAAGTTAAACCCTCACTATCTCTATCTGGTTTAGGGAGTCTATGACCTTCTTTATTGTGTAGATTTACAGCTTTTTCTAATTTTAAGCTTTTAATTT
This sequence comes from uncultured Sulfurimonas sp., assembly GCA_964615395.1. Lineage (GTDB taxonomy): Bacteria > Campylobacterota > Campylobacteria > Campylobacterales > Sulfurimonadaceae > Sulfurimonas. The sequence continues at coordinate 10,767 of CAZTNH010000021.1, read as the reverse complement.
TATCTGATTTTATTTTTATTTTAAACTTAAAAAGATTAGCTTTATCGCTTAATCCATAGAGTGTATTATCCTTATATGCTAAATCTGAAATTTCTCGGAATTTGATATTTTTATAATTGTTAAACTCTAACTCTTTGGAATCTAGGATAGTAATATCCATATATCTATCTGAGTGCAAATCATCGGGTTTGATGTTGTAGTCTGTCATTTTTGCATCTAAGGAGAGTGTGAGAATAAGAGTTATTAATAATTTTATCATATATACTTCTGTAATTTTATTTTTGATAGGGTAGGGGAATGTTGCTAATGAAGTGCTTAAATTAAGAGTTAGGCTTAGGATTTTAGTTTTTCTTATCTTTTTTTTGCTCCCAACGGGGACGTTGGGAGCCAGGGTGAAGGAGTTAAAGGGAAGGAAGCAGAGAACGGAGAGGTTTTGCTCCCAACGGGGACGTTGGGAGCTAGGGCGAAGGAGTTAAAGGAGAAGGAGTTCTCTCGCTCCCAACGTCCTCGTTGGGAGTATCTCTCTTTGTCAATCCTTAAGTAAGGAGTTAGAGATAGTTTCTATACTCTGTGGTTTCGCAAAGTAGTAACCTTGAAAATACTTACACCCAATCTCTTTGAGCTTTTCGTAATGCTCTCTCTCCTCTACACCCTCAGCAATAATGTCAATCTTTAAGAGTGAGCCTAAATAGATGATAGATTTTATGATTTTTATATCTTTCTCATTGTTAAACATATTCATAACAAAAGATTGGTCTATCTTTATCTGATCAAGTGGAAAAATTTTCAGATATTGAAGTGATGAAAAACCTGTTCCAAAATCATCCAAAGAGAGATGGATGTTTAATGTTTTGAGCTCTTTCATCTTCTCTGCAACTTCATCTTGTTCTTTGACAAAAAGTGTCTCTAATAACTCTAGTTTCAACTTTGTAGGGTCTATATCATATTGGGTAATTGTTTTTTTTACATTTGAGACAAAGTTTGCTTTGTTAAACTGTTTTGCACTAACATTTACTGCAACTATCCACTCTCTGCTTTTTTCATCGTTTTGCCATAGTTTAAGTTGTTTACATGCAGCATCTAAAACCCAGTTTCCTATATCGACTATTAAGTCGGTACGCTCTGCAATTGGTATAAATTTATAGGGTGAGAGAAGACCAAACTCTGGGTGATTCCATCGGATTAATGCTTCTGCTCCAATAACTTTTTTCTCTTGATTATATTGTAGTTGGTAAAATAGTTCAAGTTGATTCTCTTTTAAAGCAATCAGCAAACCTTCTGAAACATTTAAAATATTTTTTTCATACTTCTCATTTTTTTCATCAAAATAAACAATCTGTTGATGGTTTTCTCTTCCTATCTCTAGGGCAATATTTGTATGTCTTAAAAATTTGAGAGGATCTTTTTCATCATTTGATATATCAATTCCAATATTAGCCTCAGTTTTAATATATGTATCTTCAACCTTGAAATTTTTACTTAAGATACCTAGTAGTGCATCGGCAATGCTCTGTGCTTTTTGTGAGACAAGATTTTTATCATAATGTGTAGTTTGATAGTAAAGTATAAAATCACCCATACCAATTCGTCCACTTAAGTCGCTATCACTAAAGTTTTCTTTAATAGATTTTGCATACTCTTTGAGAACATAGTCACCATACTTATAGCCATATGCATGATTAATTGATTTTAAATTTGTTAGTTTAATATAAAACATCATATTGAAATGTTTATTATCACTTGATAATATATCTGAGAGGGCAGTTATAAAACCATTTTTATTGTAAAGCCCTGTTAGGGGGTCATACTGAGTGGAAATAGCCAACTCTTTTTCTGCTTTCTCTTTCTGTTGGAAAAAATCAACTATTTTTGTAAATAAAAAGTTTATCTCTTCATAAAGTTTTCCAAATTCATCATCATATTTAATTGCAATTTTGTAATGTGTAGTTGCATGAGTAAAATCTACTTTTTCTAAAAAATTTACTAAATATAGGATAGGTTTAGTGAATTTATGAACATAATAATTGACTAAAAGAAAAGAGATACTCAAAGAAAAAACTAATAAAAGAATAAAGTAGAAAAAATCATCTTTTAAAATATCTTCTAAAGATTCGATTTTTAATTTAAAATGGAGCTCTCCATAGAACTCTTTATGATAAAAAACTTTAGTCTTTATAGTGATTAGATTAGTTTCTAGTAATTTTACTGGAGCATCATACTGAAAGACTTTTTTATTTTGAGTGTCATATAAAATGACTTTTTGGATTTTTGGTAGTGCTTGAAGTTTTGTTGTTAAATCTGTAGCAGTGTTAATATCATCAAGTAAAACAAGTCGTACAAAGTCTTGTGATAAAACCTTTGTTATATTTTGAGCTAGTTGTATTCTGTCGTCATGTTGTTTATAAACATACCAACTTATAAAAAGTACATATCCAGTTAAAACAATAAAAGAGATAAGTAGAAAAATCATTTTTATAAATTTTTTCTGGATTGAACCTTTATAAGTTGATATTACCATGATTATTTCTCTTTATGATGATTTTCTATTGGTAAATTTTTATCATTTCCCCATTCAAGCCATGAACCATCATATACAGAAACATTGTATCCTAACTTTTTAAGTACTAAAAAGTTCATAGCTGCATCTGCACCATCTTCACAATAGAGAATAATTGGTTTTTTCTTATCTAATTTTTTATATAGAGGTTTTAATGTACTAAAATCTTTTACGGAACTTTTAGATCCTTTTTTATCATAAGTGAGGCTTCCTGGTAAATTAATAGCATGAAGAATATGTCCATATCTTTGTGCATGAGACTCTTTACCTATGTAAAAATCATAAGGTCTTCCATCAACAATTGTTGCATTTTTTAAAGAGGTAAGAACATCAAGTTTCGTTTTTAAAAATGTATTATTTATTTTTGGTGTAAAGTTTTGATAAATAGGGATGAAATTTTTCTTTGATGTTGGAAGTTCTCCCTGTTTCCAGTTTCCATAACTTACTTTAAGTATCCCAATGTCATCTGCACCTAAAACTTTACTTATCCAGTAAAATCGTGCAGACCATATAGGATTTATTCCACCATAAACAACTATTTCGCTTTTGTCATTTATGCCTGCATTACTAAAAAGTTTTCTAAGATTTGAGAGTGGAGGGATAAGCATATTTTTTCCATAAAAAAGCTTTTCAAACACAGGTACACTCACAGCATTTTTTAAGTGACTCTTCTTGTATGCCTCTGCATTACGAACATCTATAATAACTAATGTAGAATCTTTATAGTGTGTTTTCAACCATAAAACTGGAACTACATCAGGAACTTTTGCAAATAAAGCTATTGTAAATAGCAGTAAAATAAGGAGATATTTCATCATAAACCTCTTCTGTTAAATAATAAATATAATAACTAAAATCAACTTAAATATAAGCTATTTTCTTCTATTTAGTGCAAAAAGCTCTACCTTATCTTTACTATGTTATCATAAATAAGAGTGAAAATTAATAATTTTAATTTAGGAAAATGATGCAAAAAATATACATAGCTGGTCCAGATGTTTTTGAAAAAGAGTCTATACAAATAGGTAGAAAATTTACTGCTTTATGTGACAAATATGGTTTTGTAGGTCTTTATCCTATGGATAATATAGTAGATTTTTCTCAAACTAAACATAAAATTGCAGATGATATTTTTTTGGCAAATAGAAAAATGATTCAAGATGCTGATATAGTGATAGCAAACTTGAATAGTTTTAGAGGTAAAGAGTCGGATAGTGGAACTGTATGGGAGTGTGGATACGCATATGCTTTGGGTAAAAAAGTTTATGGTTATCTAAAAAGTTCAGCTTCTTACATAGAACAGTTTCCCAATAAAATAGAAAAAGATGGAATGTTTTGGGATGAAGAAGAGAGATTTATAGAAAATTTTGAACATCCTGTTAACCTTATGGTAGCTTCTTCTTGTGAAGAGATTATTACGGGTGATTTTGAAGATGTTTTAAAAAAAATAAGTGATAGTTAATTTATGAAATATTTTTTAATACTCCTTCTTTTAATGATAAGTTCTCTTTACTCATCTGAACACTCTTCTCCAACAAAACTAGAAAAAGTAACTTTACAACTTCACTGGAAATATCAGTTTGAGTTTGCTGGTTTTATAGCAGCAAAAGAGAAGGGGTTTTACAAGGATGCAGGGCTTGATGTTACTCTCAAAGAGTACACTTTTGGAACAGATATATTAAGTGATGTTTTAGAGGGAAAAAGTGAGTATGGAATTTACAATTCACTTTCACTCTTAGAGTATCTTAGAGGAAGAGATTTAGTTCTAATATCATCTTATTTTAAAAGGGCAGCTCTTGTTTTAGTTACTACACCCGATATTCACTCTCCTAGAGACCTGATTGGTAAAAAAATCATGGCATCAACTAAAGAGGATTTTATACTAAACTTTAAACCATATTTTGATAATTATGGTGTTAGTATTGACGATCTTATTTTAGTTCCACCCTCTTATGGTATAGAGGACTTTGCAAAGGGTAAGGTCTCAGCGATGACTGCATTTGTCTCAAATGAACTCTCGAAGCTGGATGAAGCTGGAATTTCATACAATGTTTTAGATCCTAGTGATGAGAATCTTTATGTTCTACAGTTGGAGTTAATTACCTCTAAAAAGGAAGCTTTAAAACATCCTAAAAGAGTGAAGGCATTTAAAGAAGCCTCTATAAAAGGTTGGGAGTATGCACTCTCTCATAAGAAAGAACTAGCAGATATTATCTACAAAAAATACTCTCATAAATATACAAAAAAACAGATAATGGAAGAGGCTAAAGGGGTAGAGAAACTCATCCTGCCATATACTTATAGTATAGGTTCTGTAGATAAAAACTTTTTACAAAAGCAGATAGCACTTTTTAAGAAGGAGTACAATGTTGGAGGTAAGAAGAGACTCAATGCTTTTATCTTTAAAGAGTTAGAGCCTAAAGAGTTAGACTTAACAAAGAAAGAGAAAGAGTTTTTGAAGACATCAGGTGTTATCTCTATCTGTTTACGACATGATAAATTTCCATTAGATGGTGCTGAAAATGGGGAGATGGTTGGAATTATGTCTGATATTTATCAAAAAATTTCTCAAAAAACATCTTTAAAGTTTAAGCTATTAGAATCAAAATCATCTCAAGAGTTGTATGATAATGTTGAAAATAATAGATGTCAAATGTTGTCAGTACTTGCAATAAATTCAAAAAGATTTCCTAACATTAAACCAACGATACCTTTCACTTCCGTCTATTTTACCCTTATAAGTACTTTAGATAAATCATTTGTCTCCTCTCCATCTCTTTTAAGAGGTAAAACTCTTTTAACTCAGGAGAAGATTTTTAAAGAGTATCTTATGCAAATGTATCCTTTTTTAAATATTAAAGTAGTACCTGATAAAAATAAAATGATGCAAATGCTTTTAAATAAAGAAGTATATGGTGTTTTTACGATTGATGAACAGGTAGATTACCTAATAGAAAACTATGGATATGGTAAGGTGAAAATCAATGGTTTCTTAGCACAAGAGAGACCTATTAAAATAGGGCTTGGGGTAAATGTATCTGATCCTATACTCTACTCAATAGTAGAAAAAGCACTTGAGAGTATATCTCCTCATGAGATTTTAGATATTATGAACGATTGGAAGATGACACGTTATCATGATATTGTGAACTATACTATGGTTTATGGAGTTGTTTGTATTGCTCTTATTCTTTTATTTATTATGTACTATTTAAATAAAAAGCAGAAATTTTTTAATAAAGAGTTAGAGAAACAGGTTAATGAGAAAACAAGAGCATTAAGAGAAATCAATGAGCACTTAGAAGAGACAGTGAGTCAAAAGGTTGATGAACTTATTCAAAAAGATAAAATACTTACAATTCAGTCTAAACAGGCAGTAATGGGTGAGATGATAAGTATGATAGCGCATCAATGGAGACAACCGTTAAATATGATAACCTTAGGTATCTCAAACCTTCAGATAAAGCAGATGATGCATCAAAAGATAGAAGATGAAGAGTTAAAGAAAACACTCGATAATATCAATGAAACAATAGGCTATCTCTCTGAAACTGTAGATGATTTTAAAACTTACTTTCATCCAGATAAAGAGACAGAGCTTGTAAAAATAGATGATTTACTCAATAAAGCGATAAATTTTGTACTCCCTAGAGTAAAATCAAATGCTATAGAGATAGGAGTTACTGAACCTTCTAGCATTGAGTTAAAAGTTTATCCAAATGAGTTAATTCAAGTTCTTCTAAATATTTTAAATAATGCAATTGATGCTTATGATGGGAATGGAATAAGGGGAAAATCTATTGATCTCTATACAAAAGAGCAAGAGGAGATGGTTTGTATCTTTATCAAAGATGAGGCTGGAGGAATTTCTGATGAAAATTTAAGTAAACTATTTGAACCCTATTTTAGTACGAAGGGTAAAAATGGAACAGGTCTTGGACTCTATATGTCTCAGATGATAATAGAAAAGCAGTTTAATGGGAAAATAGTAGTTGAGGTAGAAAATAGAAGTACAACTTTTATAATTCAGATTCCTACAACTTTGAGCATTTAAAATCATTTAAATGATAGATTAAAAAAACTCCATATCTGTTTGAATATCATCTTCTGTACCATTTATAATAGCAATAATTGTTACAATATCTGTAATCATAGATGTATGTAATTCTCTAGCACTGTTAAACTCTTTTTGTTCCACTTTCCCTCTCCACATTCTTAAAACATAGATAAAACTTTCAAGTAAAACAGAAAGATCTTGGACTCTATCTATAAAGGTTTGAGGGGCAGAGTTGAGTGCTTCACCTAACTCTTTTATTTTCTCTTCTAAAATTACATAAGCTTCATATCCTTGAATATGAGAGGCATAGGAGAGAAATAAACTCCCTAGAACTTGAATATTTTCTATATTTAAATGTTTAGATAGACTAATTAAGACAGCTGCCCCACTAATGTCAGTCTCTAACTCTTTAAGCTCTATTATGTTTTTTGCACTTATGATAGCATCATTTTCACTCATGTTTTCATCTTCAAGTTTACTTTTTTTTGCACTTTGTAGAAGTTTAGAATCTAATATTCGTACGAGACTTTGAAGATCTCTGTTTTTTTGAGTCAACTCTTTGTTTGACTCTTCGAGAGAGCTTCTATACTCTTGAATCATATTTTCATTTACTATCATTTTAGATGTATAGTAGAGTGTCTCTAACATATTGTCGATATTGATAGGTTTTTTAATAAACTGTCTAATGTTGAGGTTAATAAACTCTAAGAGGTGAGAAGGGTCGTTATATGCTGAAATAATGATGATACATTGATGAGGATTTATCTTTTTTATATGTTTTGAAAGTTCTAAACCATCCATAATTGGCATCATAATATCACTAATTACAATGTCAAATTCATGCTTTTTGAAAGCTTGAAGTGCTTCATTTCCATCATTTACAACAGTAACTGAATTAAAAAGAATTTCAAAAAACTCTTTAGTTTGTATCTGTAGTTCCAAATCATCTTCTGCATAGAGGATATTTAAATCTTTAGTGAAGTTGAGTGTTTGATCTATAGTTATAATGCTCATAAAATCTCTTTTATATAAAGTATAGTTATATTCTAGGCTAAAATATATTAAAAAATTCTTGTATGCTAAGTATGTTTACAAATATGTTATAATTTTTCTAATAAACTCTAAGGTGAAATGAATGAACTATTTTAGTAAAATTTTTATGACTCTTCTTTTAACAGCAAGTTTCATATATGCAGGTGATTTTTTAATGCCAAATGAGGCATTTTCTCCCTATGCAAAAGTAAATGACAAAATGCAGATAGAAGCAGGGGTAAAGATAGGTAAGGATATCTATCTCTATAAAGAGAAATTTAGTGTAAAACTTAAAAATAGTGATGGCTTAACTATCAAAGATACTCAAACATCAAAGAGTGTAGATCATCATGGCGATAAGGTTTATGTAGAGTCACCAAAAGTTCTTATAACTCTTGAGAATCCAAATGGACTCTCTAAAATAGTTAATGCAACAGTGGTAATTAAGTATCAGGGTTGTTCTGAACTAGGTCTCTGTTATAGCCCCTACACAAAAGAGTTTCCTCTGAAAATAGATGCTTCTAAACTTATCCAAACATCTTCTCTACCTCTACTGAAAATAGGAGATGATAAGGTCAAAAAGGTAGAGAAGTCTCAAACAGATGCTATTGCAGATACTATTAAGTCTGGAAGTTTGATAGCTATTTTACTGACATTTTTAGGTTTTGGCTTACTTTTGGCGATGACACCATGTGTTTTTCCTATGATTCCTATTATTTCGGGTGTGATTGTTTCTCAGGGTGAGGGTATTACAACTAAAAAGGCTTTTGCACTCTCTGTGGTCTATGTTTTAGCCATGGCAGTTGCCTATACCATAGCAGGAGTTTTAGCAGGTCTTTTTGGTGCTAATCTTCAAGCAGCACTTCAGATGCCATGGGTTATCTACTCTTTCTCATTTGTATTTGTGGCATTGGCGTTTAGTATGTTTGGTTTTTATGAGTTGAAACTTCCTGATGCTTTAGTATTAAAAGTGAGTTCAGGAAATAGTCGTAGTGGTTATATAGGTGTAGCTATTATGGGCTTTTTATCGGCACTAATCGTTGGTCCTTGTGTAGCTGCTCCTCTTGCAGGTGCTTTAGTTTACATCGGTCAAACTGGTGATGCACTTTTAGGTGGAATGGCTCTGTTTTCTATGAGCATTGGGATGGGTCTTCCTCTTATAGTTGTAGGTGTTAGTGCTGGTAAGTTTATGCCAAAACCGGGTGCTTGGATGAGTATGGTAAGTGCTATCTTTGGTGTGATGATGCTAGGTGTATCTATATGGATGTTAGGCAAAATCCTTGATTCATCTATAATCACTCTTCTTTATGGACTACTCGGCATAGGTTTTGCCATCTATCTTGGAGTTTTTGAAAAAGAGGCTCATATCTTCAAAAAGAGTATCTCTGTAATACTCTTTATCTACTCAGTAGCACTCTTTGTAAGCTTTTTAGCAGGAAGTGCAAGTATGACTCAACCTTTAGGCTTTTTGAGTGCCTCTAAGACTTCAACTGGAGTGGTTTCACAAAAGAGAGAGCTTCATTTCACTGTAGTCAATTCACTATCTGAACTTGATGCTCTTTTAGCGAAAAATAGAGGTAAGAAAATAATGTTAGATTTTTCAGCTGAGTGGTGTACCTCATGTAAAGAGCTTGAAGATGTTACGTTTGCAGATGCAGATGTTCAAGAGAAGTTAAGTGGGTATGTTCTTATTCGTGCTGATGTGACAGATAACACAGAAGATGAGAAAGCTTTAAGTAAAGCATATGGAGTTTTTGGACCACCTGCACTTATCTTTTTTGATAAGAACCTGAAAGTCAAAAATGCTAAAACTATCATTGGTTTTATAGAACCAAAAGATTTTTTAGCACATCTAGTAAAACTTTAAAAAGAGGCTAGAAAAGGAAAAAAAATTACCATTAAGTTAAAAAATCATCCCTTTATCCCATCAGCCCTAGGCTCAATCAAAAATTTAAAAAACACTTTGATAAAAATCATAAAAGGCACGCTCCAAGCTATCGCAGACCATAAATAAAGTTGCGTTTGATACTCTTGAAAAAATGGTATTAAAGCTCTCATAAAAGTAGCTCCAATGATAAAAAACACCATTAAGTGCGTGTATATATTTGACGTTAAATGTCGTCCTGTATGTATCCAACCAATCGTCACCATAACCATAAGGTAAGAAAGACCAAGTCCACCCGCCGTTATGAAATGTCTAAAACTTGAAACTCCATCACCCTCATTAAAAAGTATGCTCCAGCCCATAAGTCCATAACCTAAACTAAGCATTACGAAGATAAAAAACATATAAATTACATAAGGTTGGTTAAGTATAAACTTCTCTTCTAAAGAGTAATCACTTGTTATTGCTAAGATTGCAGCACCCGCTGCTAAACCTATCCAGCCTAATGCAGAATTAGTAGGGTAAAGATACTCAACAATGGTAAAAAGAATAACACTAAAAACTGCTAAGTTTGTGAGAGGTGGTCGTGAGATATAAATATCGTCTATATTTTTATCTTCCATAAGTTCATTGACTGCTTCCATATTTACACGACGCATCGCTAAAAGTATAAGTACTACAATAGCCCCAAGAGCAACTCTTAAAATACTCATACTATCACTACTGCTCCATCCTAAAATAGATGCAAAAAACCAAACTTCTATACCAAATATTGCTACTAAAACATAACCCAAAGAGGCATGTCGTTGTAGTTTATCTAGCACAACATCTTTTGCAAACCATATAAGCCAACCAAGCATGGCAAGATTTAACAATGCCGTAAGATAAACTCCCGTAATGTCTATAAACCAAAAACTAACTCGTCCAGCCACCCATAAAAGCATAATATATTTAAGTCTTTTTCCAACAAATGGAATCATCCCTGGAAACAGTTCAGGCAAACCAGTTGTTAAAAATGCCATTACACCAGCAGTTAGTACTCCAAAGAGCATCTCATAGATGTGCCAAGTTAAAACATCATCCATAAATGGAATATTTAGATACCCACTCCAAACTAATCCCCAAAGCACCATAGAGATTATAAAATAAGGTGCTAAAAGTAAAAATATAGGGCGAAAACCATAAGGAGACCACTGCACAATCCCAAAGACCTATCCACTCTTAATTTTTAATTTT
>CAZTNH010000020.1:15579-16890 GCA_964615395.1 uncultured Sulfurimonas sp. | reverse complement strand
TAGGTTATGAGATAAAAGATGCTATAGGTATTTCAGTTGTTCAGATGGTTTTTAGTTCTGTTTATGGAAGTTATTTGAACAATAAAAAAGGAACTTTAGATGTTCCTATGGTTCTTGTAATAGGTCTTGGTGGATTTATTGGAGCACTTTTAAGTGGTTATATATCTTCATATTTTAGTGATTTTGTTTTAGAAATCATTTTTCTCTCTTTTGCTATTTTTGCATTAGTGAGACTCTTTTTTAAGCCAAAAGAGCATCTTGACCAAAAAGAGGTGGGTAGAGTAGTTCTTTTTGCTATTGGAGTTCCTTTAGGGGCTTTGAGTATGAGTATAGGGGTAGGTGGTAGTATCATTCTTGTGCCAATTTTAGTAGGCTTTTTACATGTACCTCTGAAAAAAGCCATCTCAGCGGGACTCTTTTTTGTAGTCTTCTCATCCCTTTCAGGGCTTATCTCACACACATTAAATTCTAGTGTAGATTTTAAGAGTGGCATCATCATAGGAACTGCTTCACTATTTGGCGTTTATCTTGGCATACATTTAAAAGATAAGGTAAGTGAGAAGTTACAGAAAGATTTATTAGTACTTTTTTACTTATCTGTAGTAGTATACTTAATCCAAAGAATCTTTATATTATAAAAGATTAGATATAATCCATCTCTTAACGATAACACTCTAAGGTTTATAATTTATGGATTTACATAGCAAAGATTTATCACAACAAAAACTCAATGAACTCCGCAATATTTTCCCAGAAATCTTTGAAGATGGCAAGATAAATTATGATAAGTTTAAAACTATTTTAGGCGAAGAGATTGATGAGGAGAGTGAACACTACTCTTTTAACTGGTCTGGTAAAAAAGAGTGTTACAAAACCATAAAAGCTAAAACAAACGCCACTTTAAAAGTAGATAGCGATGAGAGTCTTCCTGATGGGGATAATGTTTTCATAGAGGGAGACAACCTAGAAGTTCTTAAACTCCTCCAAAATGCCTACCACAAAAAAGTGAAGATGATTTACATAGATCCACCTTACAACAAAGATAAAGATTTTGTTTACAAGGACACTTGGGGCGATTCCATCCAAAACTATATGATGCAGACTGACCAGCTAAGAGAAGAGGGCTACACAAGTACAAAGACTTCAAGCACAGGCAGACGCCACACAAACTGGCTCAATATGATTTACCCCCGTTTATGGCTCTCAAGAAATCTACTCAAAAATGATGGTGTTATCTTTGTGAGCATAGATGATGATGAAGTGCATAATCTTAGAAAAGTTATGGATGAGATTTATGGGGAGGAGAATTTT
>CAZTNH010000020.1:0-15479 GCA_964615395.1 uncultured Sulfurimonas sp. | reverse complement strand
TGAAGTGCATAATCTTAGAAAAGTTATGGATGAGATTTATGGGGAGGAGAATTTTATAACTTCTTTCATTTGGGAAAAGAGAACAACAAGAGAAAATAGAAGAGTATTTTCTGTAAATCATGATTATATTTTATGTTATGCAAAACAAAAAGAAATGTTTGAAAATACAAGAAATTTATTGCCATTAACTGAAGAAGTCATAAAAAGATATAAAAATCCTGATAATGATAGTCGTGGAGTTTGGCAATCTGTTTCTTTAAATGCTCAAGCTGGGCATGCTACAAAATCACAGTTTTATACAATAAAAACACCTAATGGAAAACAAGTTAATCCACCAAGTGGAAGATGTTGGAGTGTAACTTCTAAAGTATATGAAGAATTAGTATGTGATAATAGAATTTGGTTCGGCGAAGATGGCAATAATATACCTAGAAAAAAAGTTTTTTTAAGTGAAATAGAACAAGGTTTAACACCACATACCTTATGGAAGTCCAATGAAGTTGGAACTACTGATACAGCAAAAAAAGATTTAATTAAAATTTTTGATGGAAAAGAAACTTTAGATACACCTAAATCAATTCCTTTGATTGAAAGATTAGTGCAAATTGCAACAAAAAACGATGACATCATCCTAGACTTCTTCGCAGGAAGTGGAACAACGGCTCATGCTGTGATGGACTTAAACGCTGAAGATGGTGGCAGTAGAAAGTACATCTTAGTCCAACTCCCTGAGGCGACAGACGAGAAGAGTGAAGCCTATAAAGCAGGATATAAAAAGATAAGTGACATCACAAAAGAGCGTATAAAAAGAGTCATTAAAAAACTAGAGTACAAAGATGGTTTCAAATCTTACTACTTAGATAACTCAAATTTTCAGATGTTCAAAGAGCTTAAAAAACGACCAAATGACTCTCTTGAGGCGATAGAAAAAATGCTCAAAATGAGTGTATTTCAAGAAAATATCTTAACACAGGGTGCAAAAGAGTTAGATATAGTCTATGAAGTAGGGCTAAAAAATGGTTTTAGTTTGAGTGCGAAAGTAGAAGCTATTCTCGTTCCCAAGCTGGAGCTTGGGAACGAGAATACTTATAACTTTTTAAAACTTTATGAAGATGAGAGAACATTCTACTTCTGCTTTGACAAAAAGATAGACAACGACATTATAAACACCATCCCAAAAGAGACAAAACTCATCTGCCACGAAAAAGCCCTAGGCGATAGTGTAAAACTAAATCTACACTCTAATCTTGACTTAGAGACACTTTAATGTCAAGTATAATGTTAAAAGAGTTGTATGTAGATAATTTTAAAAGTTTTCATAAAAGTAAATTTGAATTTGGAAAACTAAATTGTTTAATTGCACCAAATAATGCAGGTAAAAGTAATTTAGTTGAAGTATTAGAGTTTTTAGAAGATATGATATTTAATAATCAAATTACAGCCATACATAATTTTTTGATTTTTAAGCCAAATAATAATAGATATAATGATGAAGACATAATTATAAATGCAGTGTTTAAAATTAATAATACAATTTTGATTAGAAATCAACTTATTAAAATTGACACTCTCTTTGAAATAAAGATAAATTTAACTCAGTTACAAATAGAGTTTTCACTTATTGGAAAAATTAAAAATATTGAAATACAAACTATTGATTTAAAGCAAAATATAGAGATTGTTCATGAGTATAATGATGATATTGAAGCTGTGCTAAATAAGTATGATAATTATATCTTAAAGTTAGAGAAGAAAAGATTTAGAAAACTAGATAATATACATAATTCAAAGTTTGATAAATCTCTTCAAGTTTTAATGGGAGGTGTTGATTATTTACATCCAATGATAATTAAAAATCTATTTAGTAAATCAAATCTATTTTCATCTTTTTATTTTCACCCTCAAACTATAAAAAAACAACAAAATTATGAAACGAATTTTTTATTAAAAGATGGTACAAATTTAGCTTATTATTTAGATGCAATTAATGAAGAAATATTTGATGATATATCAATGTCTCTTATTGGAGAAGTTGAGCTTATAGAATCAATAGAAATATCAGAAGGTTCGATTCCGACTATACTATTTAATGAAAATGTTAATGGTAAGGTTGAAAAAATTATTCAGCAAAAAGTTTCCGATGGTACTGTTCATTTTTTAAGTTTAATGAGTGCCTTAAAAGGAAGTAAATCAAGCTGTCTAATTTTTGAAGAACCTGAACGCCATATGCATATGAAAGTTTTATCTTATATCTTAAATACAATGAGAGATAGTGAAAAACAGATATTCTTTACGACACATAGTACGGAAATATTAAATCAATTAGATCTTGATGAAATACTTTTTATATTTCGTGATTATGATGGAAATACTCAAGGGCAAAGGGCTAAAGATATTCCAAATATTAAAAAAATTATGAAATTATTTAAGAGTGATTTAGTTGAAATGATAAAAACAGGTGTTTTAGGTGAATATGATGAGTAAAATAGGTCTTATTGTAGAAGGAAGTAGTGATAAGTTGTTTTTTGAAAGTTATTTTAAACCTAAATTTATGAGAAACTTAAAAGTAAGAACCTCAGGAACAAAAGGCACTTGTAAGATTTTAAATGAAAAAACAGTTGAATCACATGTAAAAGCATTACGATTACAAGATTGTACAAAAATAGTAATTTTGATAGATTTAAAAACACAATGTGATAGTATTACATACGATTGTATTAAAAAACTAAAAGCTTGGTATAAATCTAAGATAAAAATATCTAATGATTTGGATGTAATTGTTTCAGTTGTTTCAAAAGATATAGAAGCTTGGATGATGTCAGCTTGGGAAAACAGCGATACTAAATCAAAAAGTGACTTAAAAAGAAAGTTTGAATCACAATCAAAAAAGAAAAAATCCTTAAATGAAGAAGAAATATTTAAAAGATTTAGTAGTTCTGCCAAGTCTATAAATAGAGAGTATAATAAATCATTAGATTATTTTTTTATTAAGATTGGACTGTAAATGCAAATAAAATACCTCTCCCAACCCCACCAAACAAATGCCATAAATGCCACACTAGACCTTTTTCTCGGACAGGCTAAGATCGAGAGTGAATATGACATTTTTGATGGTGAAGCTGTCTGTTCTAATGTTTTGACTCTTGATGAAGATGAGATTTTAGTAAACCTAAACGCCATTCAAAAACACAATAGAGTTACTAAAAGTGAAGAGTTGGAGAGTCTTGATTTTAGCATCGAGATGGAGACAGGAACTGGTAAGACTTATGTTTACATCAAAACTATTTTAGAGATGTATGCTAAGTATGGCTGGAGTAAGTTCATCATCATAACTCCATCTATAGCAATTCGGGAGGGTGTTCTTAACTCTCTTAAAAGTATGAAAACACATTTTAAAAGTGAGTTTAATTTTCCTTATGATTATTTTGAGTATGACTCTTCTCGTCTAGGCTCTTTAAAACACTTTATTCGAGATGATGCACTCAACATAATGGTAATGACTATAGATAGTTTTAAACGTAGTGGCACGGTGCTAAATATGCCACGAGAGGGGTTTGTGGGAACACCAAAAGAGTCTCTACGAAAGACAAATCCTATTTTGATTTTGGATGAACCACAAAATATGGAGAGTGAACTGAGTAAAATTTCTCTGAGTGAGTTAAACCCTCTTTTTACTCTTCGCTACTCTGCTACACATAAAAACACTTATAATTTACTCTACTCCTTAACTCCAAAAGAGGCTTTAAAAGATGGACTTGTAAAACAGATAGATGTTTTAGCACTGAGTGAAAACCAGACTATTAATGATATTTATATAAATGTTCTCAAAATTGAGATAGATAAAAAGTCTAAAAGACCAGTTGCTTCGCTTGAACTCATAGCCAACAACAAAGAAGAGTTTGTTAAAAAAGTAGTGAAAATAAAGGGAAATGATAGCCTCAAAGATAAAACAAAAAATCCTATTTATGCTGGATTTATAGTGGATGAGATAAATTTCGCAGAGCTTTTTATACAGTTTGAAAATGGCTTAAAACTTTCACTTCATGAGATAAATGGAGCTGTCAAACACCAAATCCAACAAGAGCAAATAAGTGAAGCTATAAAACTTCATATGCAGAGGTTTGAAGAGTTGAAAAAGAGAGATATTAAAGTCTTAAGTCTCTTTTTTATAGATAAGGTTGCCAACTTTTTAAAAGAAGAAGAGGGTTGGATAGAGAACTTTTTTTGTAGTGAGTTTGAAAGACTTAAAAAAGATTATGAGAGTTTTAGAGATGTGAACGCTAAAGATATTTATGCTTCTTACTTTGCAAAACGTAAGAGTGGTTTTGTGGATGAACTTAAAGGAAACGATAGCGATAGAAAACTTGCTAAAAAAACATATGATTTGATTATGAAAGATAAAGAAAAACTTTTGAGTTTTGATGAGAATGTCAGTTTTATATTTTCTCATAGTGCATTAAAAGAGGGCTGGGATAATCCAAATGTCTTTTTTATAACAACTCTAAACGATACAAAATCAGAGATGAAAAAACGCCAGATTCTAGGGCGTGGTGTAAGACTCGCAGTCAACTCAAAAGGCGAAAGAGTAAATGACAAAAATATAAATAGACTCACAGTCATAGCAAATGAGAGTTTTGATGAATTTGCAAGAAGTCTGCAACTTGAGTATGAAATAAATGGCATTTCGCAAGGCTCTAAACCAAATAACCTCAAAAAAAGAAAAACAGCTAAACTTCGGGAGAACCTTGTAGAGATGCAGGAATTTCAAGCCTTGTGGAAAAAGTTGAAACAAAAAACTGTCTATAAAATTAGTTTAGAGACTTCACAATATAAAGAGGAAGTAATCGCTAAACTTCAGGATATAGAGGTACGAGAGAAAAAAATTATTAAGCAGTTTGGAAATATTGGTGAAGGTTTTGTCTCGGATGAGAAACATACAAGAGTAGAGTATGAAGAAGAACTTCCCGATATTGTAAAAATACTACAAAATAAAATAGGTATTTCTCGTAAAACAATCATAGAAATATTTGAAGAGTTTGGGCTTGATAAGTTTACAAAAGAGTTTATTAAAAATAGTGATGCTTATCTTAAAGAGGCAATTATGGCGTTTGAATATGTTATGTTTGATATGCTAAGTAAAAGTGCTTTAAGTTATGAGATAGTAGATGATGAGTACTATGAGTTTAAGAACGTTTTTCTTGATAGCTTTGAGGGTTATGCCTTAGAAGAGACACAAAGAGGGCTTTATGATTATGAAGCCTTTGATTCTGATGTTGAAAAGGATTTTATAAACTGTGCCGATACAAACTTAAAGTTTTTTACAAAACTTCCAAAGAGTTTCAAGATTAAAACACCATTAGGAACATATAACCCAGACTTTGCAGTGATAAAACATGATGAGAGTGAGGGTGCATTTGTCATAGAGACAAAGGGAAGTGAAAAAGAGAGTGATTTACGAGCAAGAGAGAAGTGGCAGATAGCTTATGCAAGAAAGCATTTTGAGACTATTGATGTTAACTATAAGAAAAAAACTAATTGTAAGGAAGTTTGAAATATGAATGATTATACAAAAGATTTGAAAAACCTTGGAGAATTTTTTAAAACAAAAGGTCTTGAAAATAGACTTAATGTATCAGAAGAGTTACTTTATATGTATATTGGCATAGCAAATAGTGCAGATGGTGGTTTTATAGAGGCACTTCAAGAGAGAACAGGGATGCAAGATGGCAGTTTTGAACTCTTTTTAGATGCGTACACCTTAGAAGTTGGTGCTATTATGGGTGGTGTGATGCAGGAAATCGGAGAGATTATTAGCAGTGAAGATAGAGAATATATAGAAAAAAATATGAGTAGAATTGCTAAGGAAATAGAGAAATTTTTAGGCTCAGGCAGTGCAGAGATACTGAGTAAAATAGTAGAGCATTACCAATCAGAGTATGAAATTTTTAAATCTTCTTGTTCTTCATCTCATGATTTACAAGAGAGTTGTAATCTTTTAGAGGAGAACTCTCAGCTTCTTAATCTTGATGTGTCTAAAATTGCTACCATACCAAAAGAGGATCATTATGTAGTAATAGCTATGCTTTTACAAGAGATTTTCATGCTTATGGGTATAGTAAACTTTAAAGAGATGGAGAGTGGAAATATGCAGGAGTATATTTCGCAAGAAGAGTATGAAAATGAAGATTTTGACATGAAAGAGAGCATGAAAAAAGCGATGCAAAGTGCTGCAAGTGAGCACAATATCATATATGAAAAAGCCGATTTTGCATATAGTCTTACAGATAAAGTAGTTTGTAATATATGCCACGGTTTTTTTGCACCAAAAAGTATTCAAAGACATGTTGGCTCTTGCGCTAAAAAGTATGTTGAGGATGGAGAAGACAAGAGTAGTTACCTTTTGAAAATATCTGATAAATATATGAAAGATTACTTTTTACATGTTCTCGTGTCAGAGGATGCAATTCTCAATGATGTAGATACTTTTTTACGAGATATATGGCTAGAGTGTTGTGGACATATGAGTGCATTTAGACAGGGGTATGATGAGTTAGAAATGGATGATTATGTAGAGTGTTTGACACATACTAAAAAAACAGAATACACTTATGATTTCGGCTCTTCAACAAACTTAATTATTGAGTTTAAAAAAGAGTTCAAGGGTAGCCAAGAGCATCTTATAAAATTAGTAGCTAGAAATGCCAAAGTAGATGCAAAGTGTCATAGGTGTGAGAAAAAAGATGCTAAATATATCTGTACAGAGTGCATGTATGGTGGTGATGAAGTGCTTTTTTGTGAAGATTGTGTTAAAAAACATACGAAAAAATATCACGATGAAGAGGATTATATGATTTCAAATTTTGTAAACTCTCCGAGAACAGGTGTGTGTGGCTATGGTGCGATGGAAGAAGAACTTTAAAAAGATATAAAAAAGGGTTAATTTGAAGAAAAAAGATGTTATCACCATTACAGGTGCAAGAGAAAATAATTTAAAAAATATAAACTTAGTTATACCAAAAAATGAGCTTGTCGTAATGACAGGAATAAGTGGAAGTGGAAAATCTACTTTGGCGTTTGATACTCTCTATGCTGAGGGGCAGCGTCGTTATATGGAGTCATTATCTTCATATGCACGCCAATTTCTTGACCGTGTTGGAAAGCCTGATGTGGACAAGATAGAGGGACTTACTCCTGCTATCGCTATAGACCAAAAGACTACGAGTAAAAATCCACGCTCAACTGTTGGAACAATTACAGAGATATATGACTACTTTAGACTTCTTTTTGCTCGTGTTGGCGTTCAGCACTGTCATAAGTGTGGAAAGGTTATCTCTCAAATGTCTGCTGCTGACATCATCGGCGAGGTGCATAAACTTCCAGAGGGTGCAAAGCTCGTTCTTTTAGCACCACTTGTTCGTGAGAAGAAAGGCTCTTATGCTGATATGTTAGAGTCACTTGTGCATAAGGGTTATGTACGTGCCATGATAGATGGTGTTATGGTTCGTTTAGATGAGGAGATAGAACTCTCTAAAACTAAAAAACATACTATCAAAGTAGTTATCGACCGAGTGGTGGTTAAGGCTGATAACAAAGAGCGAATCGCTGCTGATGTTGAGAAGTCACTTAAAGAGTCTTATGGTGAGTTAGAGATAGACATACTTAACTATGAAGAGCTTGATTGTAAGGCTCATATGCACTACTCAGAGCATAATGCTTGTTTTGATTGTAAGATAAGTTTTGACCCTCTTGAACCACTCTCTTTTTCGTTTAACTCACCAAAGGGTGCTTGTCCTGAGTGTGATGGTTTAGGACTTCGTTATGCCCTTGACCAAGATAAGATTATTGATACTGATTTAAGCATTGAAAAGGGTGCTGTAAAAATTGTGTATGGTTTTAACAAGGGTTATTACTTTACATTTTTAAAGGGCTTTTGTGCTCATAACAATATAGACATAACTATTCCATACTCAGAACTTGAAGAGCATCAGAAAAAAGCTATCCTTCATGGAAATATAGAAGAGGTTACTTTTCTTTGGAAAAAACATGAGGTAAAACGACTCTTCCCTGGTATCATCCGTATCGCTTACGATATGTTCAAAGATGAGAAAGAGTTGGCTGACTACATGAGTGAAAAGGTCTGTAATATCTGTGAGTCTCATCGTCTAAAACGTGAGAGTCTGGCTGTAAGAGTAGGTGCGAAAGGGATAGCTGAACTTCTTGATATGCCTATCGCTAAAACTTATGAGTGGTTTGCTAATGAAGAAAATTTTAAATATATGAATGTCAAAGAGAAACAGATATCAGCTCCTATCTTAAATGAGATTCGTGAGCGACTCTACTTCTTGTTTGATGTTGGTTTAGGCTACATTACCCTAGGTCGTGATGCAAGAACTATCTCAGGTGGAGAGGCGCAGCGTATTCGTATCGCTTCTCAAATAGGTTCGGGTTTAACTGGCGTTTTATATGTTCTTGATGAGCCGAGTATTGGGCTTCATGAGCGTGATACTCAGAAGCTTATCCGTACTCTTAGAAGTCTGCAAGAAAAAGGCAATAGTGTTATAGTTGTAGAGCATGACAAAGAGACGATAGAAAATGCTGACTTTATCATCGACATCGGTGAGGGTGCTGGAAAATTTGGTGGGGATGTTGTTTTTTCTGGAACACTTGAAAAACTTAAAAAAGCGAAAACTCTTACTGCTGACTATCTGTATGGTCGTAAAAAAATCGAGTATTTTTATAGACGTGAGCAGAAAAACTACATAGAGATAAAAAATGTAACTCTCAACAACATTGAGAACTTAAACGCCAAGATACCTCTAAATAACTTTGTATGTATCACGGGTGTAAGTGGAAGTGGTAAGAGTTCACTCATGCTTCAAACGCTACTTCCAACAGCGAGAGAGCTTCTTAATCATGCAAGAAAAGTGAACAAGGTGGCAGGTGTTGAGATAACAGGACTAGAGCATGTTGATAAGGTTATCTATCTTGACCAGAGTCCAATAGGGCGAACGCCAAGAAGTAACCCTGCAACCTATACTGGTGTTATGGATGAGATACGAAATCTTTTTAGTCAAACAAAAGAGTCTCAAATCCGTGGTTACACAACTTCGCGTTTTAGTTTTAATGTTAAGGGTGGTCGTTGTGAGAAGTGTCAGGGTGAGGGCGAGATAAAGATTGAGATGCACTTTTTACCTGACATTTTAGTCAAATGTGACACTTGTAATGGAACTCGGTATAACCAACAAACGCTAGAAGTTTTCTACAAAGGCAAGACGATAAGTGATGTTTTAAATATGAGTGTTGATGAGGCATATGAGTTTTTTGCTCCTATTCCTAAAATCAATCTGAAGATGAAAACACTTGTGGATGTTGGACTAGGTTACATTACCCTAGGGCAAAATGCTGTAACACTCTCAGGTGGTGAGGCACAACGTATCAAACTAAGTAAAGAGTTAAGCCGTAAAGATACAGGAAAAACACTCTACATCTTAGATGAGCCAACAACAGGACTTCACTTTGCTGATGTAGATAGACTTACAAATGTTTTGCATAAGTTTGTTGAGTTAGGAAATAGTATGCTTATCATTGAACATAACTTAGATATGATTAAAAATGCTGACTGGGTTATTGATATGGGTCCTGAGGGTGGTTCTGGTGGTGGTCTTATCATTGCTGAGGGATCTCCTGAAGATTTGGCTGCAACATATGAGACGACTGGCTCATTTACGGGAGAGTATCTTAAAAAAGAGTTAGCTCTTCATGAGAAGTAGATTAGTAGCGACTTCTCTTTTAGCATCTACTCTTTTTTCTCAGGAGTATGTTCCTAGTGGTTTAAGGAGTGGGGATTCTGTAGTCCCACACGATAAGCCGTATTATAAACATTATGATAAAAAAGATAATGTAGAGATGATCTACACAGAAAAAAATCTTCCTTTTGTGAAACAGGCTTTAGAGATTGAAGCTCCTCTTCATAAGGACTATGAGAAGTTTTTTGAGTGGAAACTTGACACTACTCTCTATGTTGGTCTTATCTCTGAACACAACCAAATAGCCAATGGATTCTCAACTCAATGGCCACTCAATAGACAGATAAATTATGTAGGTGGCACACAGCTTGTGGACTACTTTACAACAACTTCATGGCTAGATACACTTCTGTATCATGAGACAGCACATAACTACCAAATAGATGTAAAAGATAGTAAGGTCTCTCAGTTTTTATACTCCATCATAGGCAATGGTAGCTTTTTAATCCCTCTTATCCCTATAGCCGTTCCAAATGTAATGGAGAACTCCTTTATGCTAGAGGGAAATGCTGTTTTAAATGAGTCGTGGCATGGGAATGGTGGACGGCTCTATAGTGGAAGATTCAAGGCTGAAACGATTTTACAAGCAGAGGCTGGAAATATAGTGGCAAGTGATGTTTACAACTCTAAATTGGCGTTTCCTTATGGGGAGATAGTCTATATTCAAGGTGGTTTTTATAACCTTTATATGGCACAAAAATATGGCTTAGAGTCTGTAAATAGCTACTTTAAGTACAAATCAAGAGACTGGTTGTGGCCATTTTATACAAATGCTACTATGAAAGTAGCGGTTGGGAAAGATTTTGAGAGGACTTTGAATGAGTTTTCTGACGAGTATAAGGCTTTAGCTAAAGAGTTTGTAAAAGTAGAGGGTCAAAGAGTCGCTTCCTCTCAGTTTTTCTCTTCCTTAGGAAACTCTGATGATGCAATCTTTTTTCTAACAAATGAGAGTGGCGTTCGTTCTCCTGAGTTAGTTGTTTTGGATAAAGAGTCTCATAAAGTGACTAAGAGTAAAGAGAGCTTTTTGAGTGGAAAAGTCTTAAAAGTAGATGGAGAGTATTTTACACAGGGGAGTCGCCATACTTCGCCAACACGAATATATCAGGCTCTTTTTTCTAAAAATGCTTTTATCAAAGAGGGAACAGAGTCTAAAATGGTTCAGGCTTATCTTCATGATGGACGAGAAGTTTATTTCGATGTAGCCTCTTCCTACTCCCAGCCTCAACTATATGTGGATGGAGAGCTTTATGAGCAGGTAAACTCTTCGGTTATAGTCGATAGGGATGATAATCTTTACTACTTCAAACAGGAGGGTAAAACAAGAACTCTCTATAAAAATAGAACACCACTTTTGGCGTTTGAAGGCTTTTATGGGATTGTAAGTGATGTGGACTCTAAGGGTGGCGTTTACTTTGTAGCCAACTCTAAACTAGGCTCTACACTCTACTCTTTTAAAGACTCTACGCTCAGACGAGTAAGCAGGGCTGACAATATTGTCGAAGCAAGGCTTATAAATGATGATGAAGTTTTACTCTCTGCCATAAGTGCTAAAGATTACTACTATGTCAAAAATGAGCTAATCTCTATAGATGAAAAACCCTTTGAAACAAAACTCTTTTTTGAAGATAGAGAGTACTATGGTTCATACTCCAAAAAAAGTAACACAGATTTAGGAGAGTTAAACTTAGATGATAGATACAACTCTCTTTTAGATATGCACTATAGTGGAAGTGATTTTGAGATAGGTTCTTCTCAAACGGGAGGAGTTATAGGCTCTTTAAATGTAAAGTTTGGAGATGTTCTTTCTCAAAATGCTGTCAATTTCTTTGTAAATAGAGATGAGTCAAATATCACTATAGCAGGGGTAGGTTACTCTAACTCTCAGTACCTACTACAGTACTCTATCTCTGCTTATGGAGTTGTAGATAAGGCTGATAGAGAAGATACTCGTGATAGTGGGATGATACTAAGTGCTACACTTCCTTTCTATCAGGCTGGATACTACTATGGTGCTTTGAGTGCTTCTTATTTTCAAGATTATGATACTAAAGAGAGAGAACCTTTAAGTGGTATGCTCTCATTTGGCGTTTATGAGCAGTTTGGTGTGAGTATGTATGCCAACTACTTAAATAGGATAAACCTTTATGCCGTTAGGGAGAGAGAGGACATGATAGCTGGTGGAGAGTATGCTTTTGAGCACGACATAGGAGCTGAGTTTTATGTCGGTTTAGCTGCTAAGTACTCAATAACTGATAGTGAAACAGCTGTAGGTGAAAGGGGTGTAAAACTCTCAAATATAAGTATAGGTTTAGATATGGACCCCTCTACCATAGATATGCCAAGCCTTACAAATACTTACTACGTTAAAGAAGCATCTTATAGTGAAGTTAGCCTCTCTAAGGTTATAAATCTCTCAGCTTATTTCTTTACATTTCCCTTATCTCTTCAAAGAGAAGCACTCTATGTAAAATATCGTCACTATAACATAGAGAGTTATTCTCAAAATAGATTTTTTGCGAATGAAGAGACTTTAGGTTTAACCTTTTCTACAGTTTTTTTTAACTCTTTATCTCTTCCTATAAGTTTTGAGTATATTCATAATGATGCAGAGTTTATTGAAGATACGGATAGTTTTAGATTTTTAATAGGCTCAAGCTTTTAAATAGTTTCACTTAATACTAAATTAAAATTAAATTTAGTACAATATGGAAAATTAGTTGAAGGACAATACAATGTTATTAAGTCAAGATATAAAACCTATTAGCTATCTTAAAGCAAAAACTGCAACAGTTATTAATGATGTAAATGAAAATCAAAGAACTATTATAATTACACAAAATGGTGAAGCGAAAGCTGTTGTCCAAGATATAAAAAGCTATGAAAATTTACAAAATTCTTTGAATTTATTGAAATTAATAGTTCAAAGTGAAAATGACATCGAAAACAATAGAATAGTGGATCAAGAAGAGATGTTTAATAATTTAGAACAAAAATTATTTGGATAATATCTGTGAAAAAATATAAAGTTATCTGGACTAAAAATGCTGAGTTTGATTTAGAATTAATTATTGAGTATATTAAAATTGATAGTATAAATATAGCAAAAAAAATATTTATTGAAATAAAACAAGAGTGTAATAAGTTATATATTTTACCTGAAAGAAAAAGAATAGTACCAGAGTTTCAGCAAATTGGTATTGTAAAATATAGGGAAATGATTTACAAGAGGTGGAGAATAATTTATAAAATTGATGACGAAAAAGTTTATGTACTAATTGTAGTAGATACAAGTAGAAATTTAGAAGATATTCTATTTCAAAGATTGCTAAAAATAAGCTAAAGAGCCTATAAAGTTTGTAAAGTTTATATTTTATGAAATAAACTTGTGTATAATTACAAAAATTCAGACAAGGCAAGAAAATGTCAATATATATTTTTGGACATACAAGTCCTGATAGCGACTCTATAGTAGGAGCTATCACTCTCTCATACTTAAAAAATCAACTCGGTGAAGATTGTGTACCAACTCGTCAAGGTGAAATAAGTGCAGAAACAGAGTTTATCCTCTCTAAATTTGGCTTTGCAGACAAAGTTCCAGAGCTTAAAACTTCCGTAGCTGGTGAAAATGTTTATCTTATAGATTTCTCAGACAAAGCTCAAGCACCTTCAGATATTATGGAAGCGACTATACTTGGAATAGTTGATCACCATAAACTTGGCGATTTAACTACAGATACACCTTTAGAGTGTTGGATACGTCCTATAGGATGCTCAAACACAGTTGTATATGAGATGTTTAAGGCAAATAGTGTAGAGATTCCTAAAGATATAGCTGGAATAATGATGATGGCTATTTTAAGTGATACTGTAATCTTTAAGTCACCAACTTGTACAAAAGTGGATACAAAGGCAGTAAAAGAGCTTGCTGTTATCGCTGAAATAGAAGACTACAAAGCTTTAGCTATGGAGATGTTCATAGTTAAATCAGCTACAGAGGGTGCATCTGCTCGTGATTTAAACACAAGAGATTATAAAGCTTTTGAGATGAACGGTATGAAAGTTGGAGTAAATCAACTAGAGATGATAGATATATCTGCACTTGATGATAGAAAAGATGAAATTTTAGCAGATATGAAAGCTATGAAAGAGGAAGAGGGTTTACACACTCTACTTGTTCTTTTAACTGACATTATGAAAGAGGGTTCTCAACTTCTTTGTGTAAGTGATGATGCGAGTAAAATTGAAGCAGCATTTGAGAAAAAACTTGAAAATAATCAAGTATGGCTAGATGGTGTTTTATCTCGTAAAAAACAGGTTATACCTTTCGTACAACCACAATTTAAATAAAATTAAGGAATTAAAAAATGAGCAAATTTGAAGCACTATTTGAAGATGAAGATGATATCTTCGCAGGGACACCACAGTCACGTTACTGGGACATCTCAGGACAACTAAGTCAAGACTTAGTAAAAGATGAGTTTGATGGTGTTATAGAGAGACTCGCAGTTATGGAAGCTATGCTTTCAG
Organism: uncultured Sulfurimonas sp.; assembly: GCA_964615395.1. Lineage (GTDB taxonomy): Bacteria > Campylobacterota > Campylobacteria > Campylobacterales > Sulfurimonadaceae > Sulfurimonas. The sequence goes on along the minus strand of CAZTNH010000020.1, from coordinate 1,146 downwards.
AGAGTCATGAGTATGAAGATTTAGATAGAACTATCAAAACATATGCTCTTACAAATATGTCTGAAGTTGAAGAGCTTAAGAAGAGTGTTTATATGGAACTTGCAGGGCAGTTGATTTATAGAGTTGCTGAATAAAAATTTTTATACTTTAAAAGAGAGTTAATGTTTTTACTTTAACTCTTTTTCACTTAAATTAGTAAGTTTGAACTCCAAACTTAAGTAACATTTTTGGAAGAAAATCATCAAGATTAAAAACTTCTTTATCTGTTAATTCAATTAATTTAAAATTATATTTTTCATAAATCTCTTTTTTCTTCGCTTTTCTTGCTGTATATTTAGGATCATTTTCAAGTCCCCAAAATTCAATGTAAATTTTTCCTGTTGGAATATAAAAATCACAATAGACTTCTTCTTCTATAGGTAGTTTCCTCTCATAAGCATGCACAATTTCTGACATATAGAGCCAGTTATCTATTAACATTTCGGCTTTACTTCTAACCATATGACCATCTGTAGCTCTATGTTTGGCTAGAAACTTTTCTCGAAAATTTGAATCTTTAGAATCATCGATTTTTTTCTGTGTACTCTCTCCTGCATCACCATTCACTTCTTTTAAAATTGATGCAAAAGCACTATTGCTAAAAATTGACTCATTCCATTCAACATAAGGTATTCCATTTTGGTTATTCTCTTTTTGAATACCTCCATTTTTACTTCCAAGAATGGTAATAGTCCAACCTTTTAAATATTTTTCAATAAATCCAATTTCTGATAATATTAAGTTTATTTTTCTTGCTGAAAGATTATATTTGTTAGCTATTTTTGTAGATGAATAAAACTCTTTTCCTTGAGTAATTAATTTATTTGGAATTTCTATATCTTCATTCCAAACAATGTACTCTCCAAATTTTGCATGAGTTTTGATTGCTCCACTATTTTGTATGCCTAAATCAGTTAATTTATAACCATTTTCATCCCTTACAATATACTTTGCTGCTAATAAAAGTTCATCAAGTTTATGTTTACTCATGGATAGATTTTTTGCTAAAGCTGATGTTGATATCTGTTTCATATTTTTCCCATAATTCTATTTATTTTATAATAATCATTATATATAAAAAAGCTTAATTTAAGAAATATATAAATC
>CAZTNH010000019.1:0-17029 GCA_964615395.1 uncultured Sulfurimonas sp. | reverse complement strand
ATACAAATCTATACCAACCATTTTTAGCAGGATAAAAACTACTATATGTTTTATGGAAGATAGAACGAAGAGGTGCTTGAAGCATAAAGTTATATATATCTTTATTGGGTGTAATCCCATACAAAATTAGTCCATTTTTAAGAAGTTGTGCCTTAGAAAGAGTAATACGTAAAGGGATAAGATCAAAAAGATTTGATATAGAATCTTTTAAAACTATATTTTTAGTATAGATTGTTTCACTTAACATCTTTTGATTTTCTATATATGATATCTCTTTTTCCATTACTAAAAAAGAGTTTTCAAGTTGACTCTTTTCTATAAAAAGTGATTTTTTATCTTTTACAAAAGAGTGATTTTTATAAAGTAAAAAACCATATGTAAGAAGTAACATAATAATAGTAATACTAAAAAAAGAGAACAACAGTTGAATCTCTTGTGTAAATACACTCTTTTTTCTAGGAGTTATATAACTATACTTCATAATCCAAGTTCCTCTTTAGCAAGTGAACAAAGTTCCATAGAGATATCTAAGTGTCTGATATATACATTTAAAAACATCTCCTCTTCAAGATAACGTTTCAAGTCTGTACTCACACCAACACCATCTGCTATATATATATTTTCAATAAATTGACTCTCAAAATGTCTATCATTATAGTAATTACCAAGAGATGTTTGAATAAGAGAAAATCTTTGATAATCTTCATTGATATCTTCATCACTAGATTCAACAACTTGATCATCTGATTCAAAAAACTCTTCTTCAACATCTTGAGACTCTGAAAACTCATCTATCTCTTCTAATGAATCTAAATCCTCAATATCACCAAAATCATCTAAATCATCTAAATCACCCATATCATCAGTCACATCAACATCATCAAGATCAAGATCAAGCCCTATACTCTCACCTAAGTTTATGTTATCATCTTCTATAATTTGAGAGATTAGTTCATCATCCCCTGATGCTTCCACATCAAGATGCTCTGCAAACATTAACTGTGAATTTTCAAAAACACTCAAAGAGATAAAATTATCATGAACTAAAATATAGAGTGCAATATGTGACTTTACTTTATCTTCAAAAAAATTATAGAGTAGTAAAAATGGAGAAAAAATAAAATCAACTCCTATCTCTTTATAAACTTTTTCTATCTCATAAAGATCATGTTTAAGTGTAAAATAGGTCCATTTATCATTAAAACATTTATATTCACAAGAGTCTAAATCTTTATAATGTATAAGTTTCTTTTTTGTACAGGTAGGAATAGCTCCCTGATCTGCTGAAATATCTAAAATAGCAATGTAACTATAAGGTGATTCTTTTGTATAGGAGGAGATAAACTCCAGCATATCTGCATTAAGAGAAAGTGTTTCAAAAGTTTTTTTCTCACTATGAAGAAGAGCTTTTTTAGAGCACAACTCTATATATACATCACAAGAAGAGCGTTTAAGAACAATATTTACGATTACTTTATTATATAAAGCTTCGAAGAGATTTTTTAACACTACTCATCTACTCCGCAAAGTGGATGTGCTCTGTTATAGTTTTCTTGTTTCAATGCACTTCCTAATTTAGTATATATCTGTGTTGTAGCCATAGAAGAGTGACCTAACAGTTCACTTACATCCACAATAGGTGCTCCACCGTTTAAAAGTGAAGTTGCATAAGAGTGACGAAGTTGATGTGGTGATACTTTTAAGCTCACTTTCTTAAAGACTTTGTTAACCATATATCTTAGACTATTTTCGCTTAATTTTTCGCCTTTTTTCTCAAAAAGAAATTTATTTGCACTAAAGTTTCTTAAATACTCCTCTAGTAACACTCTTGTAGATTTTAACAAGGGAATGTCCCTCTGTTTATTTCCTTTTCCTAATACCCTCACCCACTCTTCATCAATATCTTCTAGTTTTAAGGATGCAAGTTCTGAGATACGAAGACCTAAACTATAGAGCATTATAACAACAAGTTTCTCTTGAAGTTTAGCCTGAGATAAAGCCTCTTGTATATGCTTATGGGAAATTGGTTTTGGTAATGTTTTGGCAACTCTGACACTCTCATCAGATTTAAGAATATTTGGAATATCATTTTCATTTAAAAAAGAACTAAAACCACGGAATGCACTTAGTTTTTTACTAATTGTTTTACTATTTAGCTTTGAGATATGAAGCCGATAGGGCATAAGATTAAAATATATCTTTTCATCTTCTTTTAGAATCTCTACAAAATTTAAAGCCTCTGAGATAGACTCATCATAACTTTTGATTGTAAGATCTGAATAACCTCTAATCTCTTCAAGATACTCTAAGAAGAGAACTCTTTTTTTATTTAGAAACTTTTTCAAGGAGTTGCTCAAAATCATCATGATATTTTTTTGCTTGTCTTACTAAATCAGTATCAGTAATAATACTTGGAGCTAACTTCACATAAGAGTCTGTTACAATTTCACTCATAAGTTTTATCCTCGCTCTATCAGGATCGGAGATACTCTCTTGTGTAGCCATTTTATTAATATCAGCCAAATATTTTTTTGCTTGATTTATATACTCTACATATTTTAAAGCTATAGTTGATTGTGCCATAATCGTAGCTGCCATACGGTTGTAAACATCCATGCTAAAAGCCTCTTGAGCTAAAGAGTATGCCTCTTTGTAATCACCTGTTTCATAATAATACTTTGCTTCTATAGATTTTTCATATGAGGGGTTAATTAAAAAATAAATTCCCATAATCCCAATAAAACCTAGAGCAATCAAAGGAAGAGTAAGTTTAATCTTCATGTTTTAAAAGCCCCTCTTTAATCATCTCTTTTGCATCTTGCAAATCTATACCTTCAACATCTATCATATCACTTATATAGTAACGTATCAAGCCAAAGGGTTTAGGGATGATAAACTTATCCCATGAAGAGAGTTGCCAATAATCTCTAGGTTTTATCTCAACAAGTACTATTTTAACCTTTGCTTTTTGAGCCATAACAACTATGCCATCAGCTACTTCATGCCTAGGACCTTTTGGACCATCAGGTGTTATACCTAAGTCTGAACCAGATTTCAACTCTTTTATTGCAGATAAAAGTGCACGAGCTGCATTTCTAGTACTTGAACCACGAATAGTACCAAAACCAAAATTTGACAAAGTTTTTGCTATCAAAGAGCCATCGAAATGATCTGAAATAAGAAGTTTTACATTTGGAATTTTTTTGTAGCGATTGTAGGCATAAGGAATCATCAAAAGCTCACCATGCCAGCAGGCCATAATGAAAGGTTCATCACTTAGTTTTTCAGGAGCGATAAACTCTTTTTTATTGGTAAGGTAGATAAATCGAATCAACATAGAGCCGATAAAAGGCACTAAGTAGAGTGCCAAAGTACGACTCAATTTTTTAAGCAAGAATCTCGCCCGTTAAGATTGTTCGACCAATAGCTACTACTTTCACATCTTTAAACTGACCTAAAAGTTCTTCTGAACCCTCGACTTTTATAACGATGTTGTTATCACTACGACCTGATACAAAACCATTACTTATAAGCTCTTCAAAGTAAACACGATAAGTGTTTCCCATAAGTCCTGCTTTTATCTCATCGAGTATCTCATTGTTCAGTGTTTGAAGATAAGAGAGTCTATCCGAAGCGACTTGAGAATCTACTTCATTTGTAAATGACTCGGCTTCTGTTTCTGGACGTGAAGAGTACTTAAATGAAAATATCTGATCAAACTTTACCTCTTTCATAACTGAAATAGTATCATCAAAATCAGCATCACTTTCCCCAGGAAACGCCACAATAATATCTGTGCTAATAGTCACATCGGGACACTCAGAGCGTAGTTTTTCTACACGGTTCATAAACCACTCTTTAGTATATCCACGCTTCATCTCTTTAAGCACTTTATTGCTTCCACTTTGAAGTGGCATATGCATTGACTTACAGATTTTAGGATTTTTTGCAAACTCTTCTATAAACTCATCATCCATATGAAAAGGGTGAGGAGATGTAAAACGAATACGCTCTAGACCTTCTATCTTAGAGAGACGACGAAGAAGTTCAGTAAAGTTTACTTTCTCTTGGTTCCCTGAAAAACGGCGACCGTAGTTATTGACATTTTGACCAAGTAAAAATATCTCTTTTGCACCATTTTCTACAACTTTTTTTGCTTCATTAATGATAAGATAATCAGGGATAGATATCTCTTCACCACGAGTTTTAGGGACTATACAAAAAGTACAAGACTTATCACAACCTATAGAGATATTGATAAATGCTTTAAATGCAGATGTTCTAAAATCATCAAATGCAAACTCACTCTCATCGTAGTTTATATCTATCTCAACAGCTTTATCACGATGAAGAACTTCACTTATCTTAGAGACATTTCTAGCACCTAAAACAAAGTTTACATAAGGTGCTCTTTTGATGATTTCTGCACCGAGATGAGAAGCAGTACAGCCACAAACACCAATCTTTGCAGATGGTTTTTTATGTTTGTTAAAACCTCCAAGTTCAGAGAAAAGCTTATGAACTGGGCGTTCTCTAACAGAACAAGTATTTATCAAAATAAGGTCAGCTTCACGAAACTCATCGGTCATCGTATAACCCTCTTTTTCGCGAAGCTGTGCAATCATATGCTCAGAATCACGAGAGTTCATCGCACAACCTAGTGTTTCAATAAATAACTTTTTACTCATACAGATCTGACCTCTAGCTCATTATGTGAACTTGGTACATATAGTCATTGTCTGACATACCAAATTTCACTTCACTCATATAAAAACTTTTACCTTGTGCTTCAAAGTGATCTTGAAGAGAGAGTAAATCTTTGTGAGAGTTATCTTTGTCGAAGTAAAAAATGATACTGTCATTTTTAGAAACTTCTGTTTCAATCTTTGCTAAATCAACTTTTTTTGGTTTTTCGTTTATGTCTGTTCTTGCAAACTTTAAATCCATGCTAAATTCCTTGAGTATAATAATTTTTGCATTATATTCAAAAAGGCATAAAAACTTGATTAAAGATGTTTTTATGCTCTTTTGTGTATAATTGCACTCTAAAAAGAAAATCCCCCAATCTCTTATCATTGTTAAATAAAATTGGGAACTATTAAAAGGGAATAATTTATTATGGAAAAAATATTAGACATAGCCGAAGCAATAGCACACGAAAAAGGTTTACAACCTGAGAAAGTTATAGAAGCACTTAAAACAGCCTTTGTTCAGACTGCAAAAAGAGTTATCAACCAAAACTTTGCATTTGTAGCAGAGGTAGATGATGAGACTAAAAGCATTAAAGTAGTGCAAACTATTACTGTTGTTGCTGATGATGATGAAAAACTTCAAGACGAGATGATAGCACCTGCATATATCTCACTGAGTGAAGCAAAAGAGTATGATGACCAAGTAGAGTTAGATGACCAACTTCAAATAGACCACAATCTTGAAGATTATGGTAGAACGGGAGCATCTCAACTTCACCGTGAGATAGAGTTTCACATACAAAGACTTGTAGAAGATGAAGTTTATAACAAGTATAAATCTAAAATAGGTACACTTGTAAGTGGGCGTGTAACTCGTGTTGACTCAAACAATGCTACATATATAGAAGTAGATGAAATTCGTGCTGTTCTTCCTATGAAAAGCCGTATTAAAGGTGAGTTCTTTGATGTTGGAGACCATATAAAAGCAGTTGTTCGTCGTGTTAGTATGGACAAAGAGAATGGTATTGGGATAGAGCTTTCTCGTACATCTCCTAAGTTTTTAGAAGCACTTTTAGAGCTTGAAGTTCCAGAGATAGCTGATGGTACTGTTATCATCGAAAAAGCTGCTCGTATTCCTGGTGAGCGTGCTAAAATCGCGATCCTTAGTACTCACCCACAAGTTGATGCTGTTGGGGCAACTGTTGGGGTAAAAGGTGTTCGTATCAATGCTGTAAGTGATGAGCTTATCGGTGAAAATATCGACTGTATTGAGTACACATCTATTATAGAACTTTTTGTATCTCGTACTATGAGTCCTGCTATCATCTCTCATGTAGAAGTGATTAAAAATGATGAGGGTGAAAATGAAAAAGCTATCATCACTCTTCCAGCAGATCAAAAATCTAAAGCAATCGGGAAAAGTGGTATCAATATCCGTCTCGCATCTATGCTAACAGGTATGCAAATAGAACTAGTTGAAAGTGATAGTGTAACAAATGAAGATGGTGAAATAGAAGAAGCTAAAGATGGTGTTGATGCACTAGAAGCACTATTTAGTTAAAAATTTTATACAATAGCAGTCAGAGGGGTAACTAATCCCTCTGTTTTGATTAGTGCAACAATGGTACTAAAACCATTAACACTAAAAAGACTACTATTAACTTTAAAAACAAAATTTATTCCTAGTAATGAGTTCCCACCCACCACACAAACCAACCAAAAATTTGGCAAAAAAAAAGGCTAAGACCGAAGCCTTAGCCTAATCACTCAAAACAGTTTGTTAGTTAATCAAACTTATTTAGAATAAATTTTGTTTTACAAAAAATATTATACCATAATATTTTCAATTACCCTCTTCCCATATAGGGGTTTAATCTTATCAGAAGTAAATCAGCTATCATATTTCCTAGTAGTGTTAAGAATGCTGTTATCATCAATGTTCCCATGATTATTGGGTAGTCTCGACTTAGAGCTGACAGGTAAAAGAGTTGTCCCATTCCCTGAATCCCAAAGATAGACTCTAGTATAACACTGCCTCCAATAAGTCCAGGGAGAGAGAGTCCTAAAAGAGTTATGATGGGAGGAAGTAAATTTGGTAATATATAAAATCGTAACAACTGGCGTTTACTCAGTCCACGAGAGAGTGCAAAGTAGTAGTAGTCACTTTTTAATATCTCCAATGTTAAAGAACGTATGTAAATTATCATACTTCCTAATCCTACAAATATCATTACAGAGATTGGCATACTCAGATGCCAAAGCATATCCACATAGTTTGCAATTCCCTCTTGTGTATCTATACTATGAAGTCCTGATATTGGAAATAGCTTTAAGTTAAGTGCAAAAATTATTATAAAAATAAGTGCTAAATAAAAAGAGGGCATAGAGAAAGAGACTAATGATATCTGTCTGATTATATAATCACTTCTCTTTTCAAAATTTAGAGCTGCTTTTATCCCAAGCCACAAAGAGAGAGCAAATACACTTAAGAGTGCCGTTATATTCATAAAGAGAGTTACAGGTAAGCGTTTGAGTATCTCAGAACTCACATCTTGACCACTTACAAAAGAGATACCAAAATTAAGTGTCACGATATTTTTTACCCAATCAAGGTATTGCTGAGTTAATGACTTATCTAAGCCATAAACAGCTTTAAGTTTTTCTATCGCCTCTTTAGTCATATTAGGATTAAGTTCCCCTGCTCCAAAAAAAGAGTTTGGTGCTGAATGGATAGCTAGAAATGATATGATGGAGATGAGAAGAAGCATAAAGATAATATAACTTAATTTTTTTATAAATAGACTCATTTATATATGGGGTACTTTTTAATTTCATCTATTTTTGACATAAAGATATTATAACATAAGTTTAAAAATATAAGATTTTAGGTCTATTTGAAGTTTTTTCTGTGTAGTAAAGAAGAGTATAACTCTTCCAAAAGGAAGAGTTAAACTTTATAAGTTTAGTCTAGGACTAGAAGTTTAAAGTTAAGTATGCTTGAATTGTGTTAGAAGCATCTACATTTGTTTGATCTGCATCAAAATAAATATATGCTGCTGTAACATCTAATGGACCAAAAGATTTACTAGCTGTTAAAGTAGTTTCTAAAGGTTTAGTGTTTGCAGTTGCTCCTGCTTTATCACCATGATCAATCATAGTTAAATAAAGACCTAAATCAACAATACCGTTTACTGGAGACTCAACAGTTAAGTTGATTGCAGAAGTATCAAGTGTAGTTACTTGACCATAGTTCCACCATGCTTCAGTATAAAGTTTTGATTGAGCTTTTGCTGCATTAGTTGCAGTATTTCCACCATGTAAAGTACCTTTATCTGATGTTTGAGAATAAGATAATTTAGCAGTAAAAGTATCTTTCATCTCATATCCAGCCATGATTGCAAATGTACCACTTGCATCACCATCACCAACAGTTGTACTAGTGAATTGAGCACCAGCTAAAATACCATCCATGTTTAAATCAGCTTGTAACCAGTATGCAGTTGCAAGTGAAGTTAAGTTATAGTACCATGCTTGAGCAGTTAATGGTTTCCAAGAATTATTTACAACACCTACTGCATATGCACCATTTGTTCCAAAAGTATTGAATTGACCATCTCCATTAACAATAGGAGCTACAGATAATCCATAAGTTCCATTAACATTACTTCTACCATCTTGACCGAAAGTTTCAGTACCATTTCCATTACCTACAAAAGCACCAACTAAAGTTGTATCAGGAATATCTTGATTAATTACTACAGCTGCTTCAAATGTATTTGTTTCAACAGACCATTTTTCACTGAATACTAAAGGTGTATCTAACTCCATACGACCTAACTTTGCAGTAGTTTTACCAGATACTATAGCTACCCATGCTTCATTAACCCACCATGTATCTTCAACTTTAGCACCACCAAGAGCACTTGCATAATTTGCACTAGTTGGAGCTACAGCAGTATGTGAACCACCCCATACATTACTTACTAGTTGATTTTCTAAACCTAAAGTTGTAAGTATTGTTGCACCAGCACCAGCACTAACAGATACTAAATCATTTTTTAAAAGATCTGAAGTAATATTTAGGTGAGCTGCAACATCTGCTGCACTAGAATCTTTACTAAATAAAGTACCATCAGTATTTCCAATAATAGTGTCATAACCACTAGCAGCATCACTTGTTTGGTAGTTTAATTGAACATCACCACTTACTTTTGTGTTCTCAAATGCAAATGCACTTGAACCTATTAATAATGCAGCAACTAAACTCATTTTTGTAATTTTCATATAATTCTCCTTATTCTTTTACAAATTTCATTTGCAGTATATCACATTCTATACTTAATTAATGATTAAACTAGCCATATTTAATTAAGAATTAGATATAATTCTCTTATGAAACAATTAATTAATAAAATTTTGATAAGTTTAAGCTTAGTATCTATGATTGGATGTACACCATCTCCAACTGTTGCACCAACACAAAATAGTGCTTTAAATAAAATATCCAATTCTAATGCAAAAAAGAAAAAATCCTATTTTTTGCAAAATCAATTTGACTATTTTGTAAATAAAGAACTAACTCCTACTGTCATAAAAGACAAAGAAATACAAAAAAAATATATGGATAAGGTAGTAGATAAAAAAACAGGGAAGGTGACATACAAAGATAAAAAAAGCGATTATTTTACCTTACAAGAAACTTGTGATAAAATAAGTACCTATATGAGAGAAAATCCTTCTGACTATAACAAGTCAAATGTTCACAAACTGGAGATGATGCCTGTTATAGGAACAACAAAAAAGAGATAGAAAATTATTTTTCTATCTCTTGTGCAAATCCTATCATACTACAGAAGTGTTCTGCATAAAGTGCGGCACTTCCAACTAAAATACCATCTACATTCTCTACTTCTAAAACTTCTTTGGCATTTGTAACTTTTACACTTCCACCATAAAGTAGTGGTGCTTTTGATTTCTCTTTTAGCTCTTTATGAATCTCAGCTATATCTTCAAGTGTAGGAGTAAGCCCCGTACCAATCGCCCATACAGGTTCATAAGCGATGATAAGATTCTCATACTCAGTGTCTATACCCTCATACTGAGAAGAGATAAAAGCCATCATCTCCTCTTTACCAGCTTCACGTTTTTCTAAAGGTTCACCAACACAGTAAACTATCTTAAAACCTAACTCTTTATAGTAGTTAAACTTTATAAGTAGTTCTTCTTGTGTTTCACCTAATATATGACGACGTTCACTATGTCCAATTAAAATAGTCTTTATCCCAAACTCTTCTAAGTGAGTAAGACCTATCTCCCCTGTAAATGCGCCATCTCTAGTTGCATATGCATTCTGTGCACCTACAACTACAGAACTCTCAGTAGAGTCTAAAGAACTCATAGCAGGAAAAACTAAAACTTCTTGGGATATTGTATGCTCTTTCATATAAGAGCCTAACTCTTTTACATACTCATTTGTCTCTTTACGAGTAAGATTAGTTTTTAAATTTGCTGCTATTATCATGTTTAGTCCTTATTGATTGGATAATTTTAATATTTTTTCAACACTTTCTTTAATAATTGGAAGTCGATATTCAATAACATCTTCAACAATATATAAATCAACACCCTCATAATCATGAGCTATAAAGTTTCTTAACTCATAACTTCCTTTAATGTCTTGTTTATCAAAATGGGCTAACACATCTAGTTCACCATTATGAAGTAACTTATCAAATTGTTCTGCTATTGATGTAAGATGCATTAAAAGTGATGCTCTTGAGTTCTGTTCATCTTCAAGTGCTTTTTCTATTGAAGAATTCTCATTTACTATAGATTCTATAAAAATTATTTTCTTCTTTATAAGCTTTACTCGTTCTATAGCTTTGAGATTAAACATAAATAATGTCTTTTAAGATTGTATTTTTTATTGTAGAGTTAGTAGCTAAATCAAATACATCACTATTTCTATGAAATTTTTTTCTTATAAGTGTTTTGATCTTATCTATTTCAGTAAAATAATCATAAGCACTTCTATTGCTAAGATAATTTATCTCTTTTTCTATGGCAATATCTATATCACTATAACTATTTTGCTCATTACGAGAGAAGCTACCAAAAAGAGCGATTTTCGAAATACCATCAGACTGTAATTCTAATTTTATCTCTTTTAAATACTCTAATATATTTAGCTTTGTTGCTCTCATAAAATACCTTTTTAGTCCTTTTTTATAACTAACTGTGCTACACCTGGTAGAATTTTGCCCTCTAGTAGTTCTAGTGAAGCTCCTCCACCAGTTGAGATAAAACTTATCTCATCATCTATTCCTATTCGTTGTACTAAGTCAGCAGTATCACCACCACCTACAACAGTTGTAGCATAAGAATCTGCTACATAGTGTGCTATTTTAGAACTTCCACGAGCAAATTTTTCCATCTCGTAAACGCCCATAGGTCCATTCCAAAGAATAGTCTGAACATCATTAAGACCTTCACGATAGAGTCTTACTGTTGCAGGACCTATGTCAAGACCCATCCAGTTATCTGGAATCTCTTGTGATGTTACTATTTTACTCACTGCATCAGCTTCAAATTTCTCAGCAGCTATTACATCTACAGGAAGGTAAAACTTCACACCAAGTTTTTTTGCTTCATCCATAACATGCTGTGCATCTTCTAGTAAATCATCTTCAACAAGAGAAGCACCAATGTTGTAACCCATCTGTTTTAAGAATGTAAATGCCATTCCTCCACCGATAAAGATTTTATCTACTTTTGGAAGAAGGTTTGTAAGTGCTTCCAATTTTCCTGAAACCTTACTCCCACCAACAATGGCAGCAAAAGGACGAACAGGTTTATTTATAAGTTTTGCAAAAAAGTTTATCTCTCGCTCTAGTAAAAATCCAGCTGCCTTATGCTCATCATCAAAGAATTTTGTAATTCCTTCTACAGAAGCATGTGCACGGTGACTCACACCAAAAGCATCATTTACATAAAATTCAGACATAGAAGCTAATTTTTCAGAGAGTGCTGCATCATTTTTAGTCTCACCAACTTCAAAACGGATGTTTTCAAGTAGAAGAACTTCATGACGTGGTAAGTCAGCTGCAAGTTTTAGAGTAGCATCATCTACAATACCAGGAGCTAACTCAACATGGCGTTTAAGAAGCTGTTGCAATCTTCTTGCAACTGGAGCTAATGTAAACTTAGTGTTTACCTCACCCTTTGGACGACCTAGATGTGATGCTAAAATAACAGCACAATCTTGATCTAAACAGTAGTTAATAGTTGAAATTGCTGAACGAATACGTCTATCATCAGAGATATTTCCAAACTCATCCATAGGGACATTAAAGTCACAACGGATAAATACTTTTTTATTACTAAGATTTAATTTTTTTAAGTGTAATAATTCCAAACTAATTTCCTATTTAGAGATATGAAGAGCCATATCAACTAAACGCATTGAGTAACCCCACTCATTATCGTACCAAGCCATGATTTTAACCATATCACCACCGATAACCTGTGTTAAATCTTCAGCTACTATAGAAGAGTACTCACACCCTACGAAGTCTTGAGAAACTCTCATCTCTTTATCCATAAGTAGTAAACCTTTTAAAGAACCATTTGCTGCTTCGTTAAATACTTTAGTTACTTCTTCTTTAGTTGTATCTTTTTTTACTACTACATTTAAATCAACCATAGAGACATCTGGTGTTGGAACACGAACAGATTGACCATGAAGTTTACCTTTAAGTTGTGGCATTACTAAAGAGATAGCTTTTGCAGCACCAGTAGTAGTAGGAATCATATTGATAGCACCTGCACGAGCACGGCGTTTATCTTTAGTATGTTTTACATCTAATATATTTTGATCATTTGTATATGAGTGAATAGTTGTCATAAGACCTTTCTCTATACCAAATGCATCATCAAGAACTTTTGCTACAGGACCTAAACAGTTTGTAGTACATGAAGCGTTTGAAACTATTTTTTGACCATCATAGAGTTCATGGTTCACACCCATTACAAAAGTGTCAGTCTCTGTATCTTTTGATGGAGCAGAGAAAAGAACTTTTTCAACACCATTGTCGATGTGAACTTGTGCAGACTCTTGTGTAAGAAAAACACCAGTACACTCTAAAACCATATCAGCACCACAATCAGCGAACTTAAGGTTTTTTGGATCGCGATCAGAAAATACTCTGATTTTGTGTCCATCAATAGAGATATTTTCATCATCTAGTTGAATAACTTCACTCTTAAAAGTTCCATGAACAGAGTCATTTTTAAGAAGATAAAGCATCATATCCATACTCGCCATATCGTTTATCGCTACGATTTCAACATCACTTCTTGTTGCAGCTATACGAGCAACACAACGACCAATTCTACCAAATCCATTAATTGCTATTTTCAGTGCCATTAGAGTTCCTATAATTTTTAAATTCGGTTATTTTAGCCAAATTTAGCTATAATTCGCTTTAAATGAGAAAAGTAGCACTTTTTGGGGGTTCTTTTGATCCTCCTCACCTTGGTCATGAAGCTATAGTAAAAGCTCTTAACAAGTTAGATTATATTGATAAAATCATAGTTATGCCTACGTTTTTAAACCCATTTAAAAGCTCCTCTTTTGCACCAGCAAAGCTTCGTTTGAAGTGGTTAGAAGAAGCTTTTGGAGAGTTTACAAAAGTAGAAGTGAGTTCGTATGAGGTTTCACAAAACCAAAAAGTTCCAACTATTAAAACAGTGAATCATCTTTTAAAAAGTTATGAAAAAATCTATCTTGTTATCGGTGCAGATAATTTAAAGAGTTTAGAAAAGTGGTTTTGCTTTGATAAGCTCAAAGATAAGGTGACATTCATTGTAGCATCAAGAGAGAAGATAGAGATTCCAAAAGAGTTTATAACTCTTAGAGTAAATGAAAATATCTCCTCAACTACACTCAGAAATAAGATAGATAAAAACTATCTTCCAAAAATAAATGCAGAAGAAATAAAACAATACTACAAGGAAAAAAATGAACAATAGAATTAAAAAAATTACAGATGTTTTAGATATGAACAAGGCTGAGGCTATAGAGGTTTTTGACTTAAGAGAAAAAAACTACTTTGTTGATTATGCGATTATCGCTTCATCATTAGGTACTAAACATACAACAGCACTTCTTGACCATCTTAAAACTGGACTTAAACCAGAAGAACACTTTAACAATGTAGATGAGAGTGGTGACTGGGTTGTTGTTGATTTAGGAGATATACTTATTCATATTATGACTCCAGAGTATAGAATCAAATACGATATGGAAAACTTTTTAAACAGTTTAGGAAATAATACTACTTCGCAAGAGCTGTAATTTTTAACTGATTTTCTAAGATATGTCTGTAGTTGTAGATTGATTCTACATACTTTACAGGCTCTGCCCCTCGTGCATATCCAAACTTTAAATCTCTATAGTACTTTTTTTGTGAAAGCAGAGGAAGTACTATTTTTAAATCACTCCAAACATTAGGATTCAATCCTATCTCTTTTGCTAATGTCTGAGCATCTCTAATATGTCCTAGTCCTATATTGTAAGCTGCTAAAGCAAACTTCAATCTATTTTCACCCTTAACACCTTTTGGTACAAATTTAATCATCTGTTTTATATGACGTGTTCCTCCAACTATACTCTGTTTTGGATCAAGTCTATTTTTAACCTTTAAAAGTTTTGCAGTATGTCGAGTTAACATCATAAGACCACGAACACCTGTATAACTTTTTGCCTTAGCATTCCAGTGAGACTCCTGATAAGAGATAGAAGCGAGAAGTGCCCATGGGATACTAAATCTTGTAGCAGCTTCTTTAAAATACTTTTCATACTTTGGAAGTCTTGTTCTCATTCGTTTGTAAAACATTTTTGTATTGTAGTAGTCAAAGAAAAGTACATATGAGTAGTAATGATCTTTGAGCTGAGTCATTTTTCCCTCTTGATTATAAGAGTTTAACCACTCATACATACTCTGTTCTAGTTTTGGAGACTCTTTTGGAAAAACCCATGCAAGCTGTTCACGTCCACTAATAGTAAAAGCCATAGCAATTTCAGGAAAATATCTAAGATTAAGAGCATAAATATTTGAATCAGCAATAGTACAATCTATCTTATGTTTAGAAACTTCTTCTAATAACTCTTCTGTTGAGAGTGTGGGAGAGTATGTAGCATTTATATCAAAACCATCTGCTTGTAAATCATGAATTGTCTCAGCATAAGAGGTATCTTCACCTACAACAATTTTAAGACCAGCTAAATCTTCAACATCATGAGGAAATTTACTCCCTTTTTGCATTTTACGACTACATATAACTTGCTCTTGTACTTCAAAGTAAGAGGGTCCAAAGTTTAAAGTTTTTTCTCGTTTTTGTGTTTTCGTGATAGAAGCAGATATGATATCGAAAGTAGGATCTTTACTGAGAGCTAATGCTTCTTTAATAGTATGTGCAGTTTCTATTTTCAGGGAAACACCTAAGTACTTTGAGTATGCTAAAAGAAGATCATACTCAAAACCCGTTGCTCCTTCTGTCCCGATATAGTAAGTGGTTGGACTATTTAAAAGAAGAACTTTTAGAACTTTTTTACGTTTTATCTTTTCTAGGTTTGAAATTTTTTTTATTTTCTTTCCAGGTTCATAGGCAGAGTGACTGAGCCAACCAAAAGTAAAAAATGACAATGATAAGAGAGTAAACAGTACAACATAAAGATATTTATTCATTTCACTAGTTTACATTTTTAAACTTATGCAAATATAAAACGATTTATGCCATCCTCATATTCATAGGCTAAAACTTCTCCATGTGCCTTTAAAATAGAGTCTACAAGATAGAGTCCTAATCCAAAACTATTTTTAGATGGATTATCTTTTGTAAAAGGTTCTATGTAGTATTTCAAAGAATTTTTCAAACGCTCACCACTATTTTCAAAACATAACTCATTATTTAACATTACAATATTTATATGTTCATCATCAGAGTATTTCATAGCATTATCTATCATATTTTTTATAGCCGTTGTATAGAGTTTATAGTTAGCATCAATCTTACAACTACTAGGAACATTAACACTTACAGCACCCTCTTCCACCATAGACATATCAATAGCACCATCTATAATATCTATAAGTCTATACACACTAAAATCTCGCTTATCATCGATAGAAGTCACCTCTTCTATCATAGCAAACTCATTTACAAGTGTCTCTAAACGCTTAAATATCCCACTAAATCTATCTCTTTGCTTTTGAGAAGTAAGCATCTGTGATGCTATTGTACCTTTAGCTATTGGTGTTTTAAGCTCATGCATAATGTTTCGTAAAAAGAGTGTCCGTGACTCCAAAAGAGTATTTATTTTTTCTTTTGCAGTCTCTATCTCATTTGATACTAAACCTATCTCATCACAGGAAGAAGTTTTAAAAGATACATTCATATTTCCCGAACCAAAAAGTGCTATCTTCTTACGTAAACGTATCAGAGGACGAAGTTTTTGTAAAACTAAAATAAAAGAGATACTAATTATCATAAAGGTTGTACTATACGCATAGAGAAGATTGAGATAAGAGTAGGGTTCTAACTGCTCGTCTTTGACTAAAATCCCACTGTTTTGTGTTTGTAAATGAAAATAGATAGTTTTTTTATACTCTATCATAGAGGCTCGAAGTCCTGTTTTTTGGTTAAAACTTCTAAAACCTTCACGCTTTAAAAGTTTTCCCTCTTTAAGAACTTTCTGTTGTGGAATTTTATCTCTAACAATCTGCATCTTATAAACAGCTAAATTTGCATCTAACATAATTTCAGAATTTTGACGTTGTTGATGGTCACGGTAAATTTGAGTAATAACGGAGTATTTTGTAAAGATATGATCTATATACTGTTTTTTATTCAGTTTATAAAATTCCCAAAAAACTGCACTTACACTAATGAGAGAAACACTAAGTGCAAAGAGAACCGTGATTAAAACAGCATTTTTTTTCATTATTTCAGAAGTTTGTAACCAACACCACGTACAGACTCTATAAGAGATTTATCACCGATTTTATTACGAATACGTCCAACCATTACATCTATACTTTTGTTTGAAGAGTCTTCATTGATAGCATTTACATTATGGATGAGATCTTCACGAGAGACAACAAGCCCCTGTTTTGAAATCATATAAGCGAGTATTCCAAATTCAGCATTTGTTAAATCAATAGTTCGACCCTTATATGTGATAACCATAGTAGCTCTATCACATTTAAAGTCACTCTTATTCTCTGTTTTTTCTACACTTTTTGCTTCATAACGACGAAGAACTGAGTGGATTCTTG
>CAZTNH010000018.1:0-17575 GCA_964615395.1 uncultured Sulfurimonas sp. | reverse complement strand
TAGCTGTTCTCTCCACTCAGTTTTACTCTTGAGTATTTTGTTCATATTTATTCCTTAGTTGTTTTATCTCTTGACAATCTTCTTCATAGAGAATATGTGTACTTATATCAGATAAATTAAGGGCATATTCTATCTCATTTATGCTTGTAAAACATAAGTCCATAAGAATAATATGATTAGTTTGAAACTCATTTATATCTGAATAAGAACAAAAAGTAATTTTATGCTCTTTTTGATTGATTAGTTGTAGGGATGAGTCTAAGTTATGTGGTTCATTTACTATAAACTTAAAAAGATCATCCTTAAGTTTTTCTGCTGATAATGTGTTACTTACTAAGAGTATTGTATCATCTTTTTTTAGAAGATTGGATATTAAGTGAAGTGCTTTAGCATGAGGGTTTGTCTTATAAAAAGAGACTTTTTTATGATTTTCTTTAAAATTTGTACTAAAATAAAAATCAGAATCATTTGTACTATTGACCAAAAGTAGTTTAGATTTTTTTTGAATATGTTTCAGGTAACTTAAAAAACTTTCATCATAAAGAGTAGCATCATCACAGATAAGAATATCAGCAATATCAAAAGATTTTTTCATCAGTTTTGAGTCGATTGAGATGCTGGTGAGCTTCTCTCTTCCTAGTTTTAGTTGGTGTATATTGAGTAGTTCGAGGGGTGTTATAATCTCAATTGATGTTAAATCAATTTCAATTATTGCATGTTCAATAAGATCTAAAAGTTTTTTCTTTAAAATATCACAAGCAAGTACAGTTGGTTTAATAATAATAATTTTTAAGCTAGGGTTTTTGATGAGTTCTACGATAGATTTAAGAAGTAATACACTACTTTTTCCACTTGCTCCCACACCATTGAGATAAGTAGTAGTTTTTAATGCTCTATCTATAAAAGAGATCTGTTCTTTAGTACAAAAATGAAGTTTATTGTTAAGATCAAAAATTCCATACTGCACAAGTAGCGTAGTTAGTATCTCATCTTTTGAGTAAAGCTCTTCTTTCTCAGGAGTAGCATCTTGAAGCTTTTTAAATATATCATCTTCTTTATAATCACTAAAAATTATTTTTTCTAAGGGGAGTAACTCTTTAAAAGAGTCATCTAGATGTTGGTACTCATCTGCATTAAGATTTTCCATCAGTAAATAGTTGAAGATAGGGACACCATCACTATGTGTAAGTTCATTAAATTTTTGACGGATAATATTTTGACGTTTATCAAATGCTAATGTTTCTTCGGAACTATTTTGATTTTGAGCTCTTTGTATTGTGGCATTTTTAAGCTCATCATATGTCCACTCTCTTGTTTCAAATAGGTAAAGACCTCGTTTAGTATCGAGAACAATTAAAGGTATATTGTATGTTGAAGTATGATGGTAGATATTTACATCTTTGAAAACTAATAGGTCACTCTGTTTTGAAAGGTTAGTAAGCTTTTTAATTAAAATTGTGTCAGGGACACTAAGCTCTTGTCTCTTTTTTTTAAATAATGAAGTAAATGAAGATATATTCATAAGAAGATAAATCAAAGCTCACATAAAGTGAGTATTGATTTTAGTGACTATTTGCCTGAAGCTACACGGTCTTTAAGACCTTTACCAGCTTTAAACTTAGGAACCATTTTATCTTGAGTTGTATAAGTTTTATCAGTACCTGGTACTTTACCACTTTTACCTTTTTGAAGAGCAGCAGTAAAACTACCAAAACCAACTAAAGAAACATCTTCTTTTTTTACTAGTGCAGTTGTAATAGCATCTGTAAATGCTTTAATAGCAGCTTCTGCTTCAACTTTAGTTTTGTACTCACCACTTGCTTGTACTAATTCAACGAATTGTGCTTTATTCATAAATAAACCCTTGGATTAAAATATTTTCCGAATCCCCACTCGCAAGTGAAATAATTCAGCTATAGACACTTTATAGTTTATTTGCTTAAAATTTTCTTCTTTTGAGTAAATTTGAATATAAAATAGGATAATTTTGTTTCTTTTAGTCCATCTTTAGCCTGTTTGAAGAGCTTTAAGAGATCAGAAGAACTATAACTAGTCATTAATAATCTTGATATATAGCTTATTTTTTGATATTTATCACTTGGAGTATGAATACAGCGAAAAACATCGTCTAAGCCATCTCTTTCATTTTGTGTAAGTGAACTCATCAACTCAATCCTTAAGATAAATAGTATATATAAGAAATTATACGATTTATCTACTTAAAAATACATTTATTTTCTCTTGTTTAATATAAATTTTACTTATTACGAAAGGATAAATAGTGACTAGTATTCTAAAAGATCACTATAGTCATATTTTGAAAAATCTAAGTAGAGTTTTCCATTTTGTTTAATGATACGAATATCTTTACCATAATCAGCTAAAAATCTTTTTTTGATGATTTTTCTTTGATAGGCTTCTATATCTAAATTTTTTAAATAATTTTTTAACTCAATAATCTCTTTTTGCTCTTCATTACTCTCATCTTCTGTTGTTTGAAGAGGCTCAACTTCATGGATAGTACTAGTTGATTGTGCAATCATTTTACTATTCATAAGCTCTAAAACATTTTTGAGCTGTTCATCTTTGTTGAGATATACCTGCTCTATTTTAGCCATTTCATCACGAAGCATCTGCTCTTTATCATCTATAAGTTTATCTATTTTTGCTTCTAGTTGTACTATTTTATCTTTGAGTTGTTGGTTCTCTTTTTGATATAGTCCTAAAACCATCGCTACTGTAGTTTTTGTTTTGTTATTTGCTATACTTGTTGATGGAATTTGTTGAGTCTTTTTATTCTCTTTTTGTTCTGTATGAATTTCACTTCTTTTCTCTTTATCTAAAGAACTTCTAGTTACTATGATATATGTAACACCATCTTCTATAATATAGTTTAAACGTTTTGTTCTCAGTTTCGAGTTTATCATCTCTTTAGACATTTTGAAGTGTTTAGAGTACTCTTCTAAAGTTAATCTCATTGTTTCTCCTTGTTAAATAATTGAGTTAAAGTTGATATCTGGTGGGTTAATAATTCCAGATTTTCTTAGCCATATAAGACAACCCTGTTTCTCATCGCCATGTTTATCACTAAAAGAGAGTAGGCTTGATTTTTGTAAACCCTGTTTTATAAGTAAAGCATTAAAATCTTTATGAATGATAAGAAATTTTTTAAGACTAGCATATCCTGTATCGGAAACCATGACTGTAGTTATATTAAAGTTTTTTATCTCTAAATATCTTGCACAATCATTTAAACCATCTCCAATAAAATTTTGATTTCCTAGTATGTCTGTAAATTCATTTACTTCGCCAGTATGTGCAGCAATTCTAATACCTTGAAAGTAGCTGTATTTTATAGAAATATGCTCAGCAAAATGGTTGAAACTAAGCCCAAGTATAGCTCCAAAACCCTTAAGTCTTGGATGTAAAATACAGTAAAAACCATCACCAGTAGATACAAACCCTATAATAAATTTAGAGAGTGGCATATTTGAATTTAAAAGCATTTTATCTATCATCTTCTTAAAACTTTTTGTTACAAATACAATAATTTCTAACTGCTGTTTTGATGTTAGTTTTGAGAAATTAATGATATCAATAAGAACAATATCAGTAATAAGTGCAGTTGCTTTTATTTTATTCATATACTCTATCTATAAGATGTTTTGTCCTATATTAGCATAAAGTTCTTTTAAATGAACTTTTGATTATAATTTCAAAATAATAAATAAATTAAAGTTTGAGGTGAAATCATATGAGTAAAGGTGTCTTAGATATAGTAAAAGCAGGTGTTCTTTTTGGAGAAGATATTCAAAAGGTATATGATCATGCAAAAAAAGAGGGCTTTGCTATTCCCGCTGTTAATGTTGTAAACACAGACTCAATTAATGGTGTTTTAGAAGCTGCAGCTAAAGTAAACTCTCCTGTTATCATTCAGTTTTCAAATGGTGGTGCATCATACTTTGCTGGAAAAGGTCTTAGTAACGAGAATGAAAATGCTGCAATAGTTGGTGCAATAGCTGGTGCAAAATATGTTCATGCTATGGCAGAAGCTTATGGTGTAGCTGTGATTTTACATACTGACCATGCTGCAAAAAAACTACTTCCTTGGATTGATGCACTCTTAGATGCTGGTGAAAAATATTTTAAACATGTTGGAAAACCACTTTTTTCATCTCATATGCTAGACCTCTCAGAAGAACCACTAGAGTACAATATAAATACTTGTAAAACTTACTTAGAACGTATGAGTAAAATCGGTATGAGTATAGAGATAGAGTTAGGTTGTACTGGTGGAGAAGAGGATGGTGTTGATAACACAGATATGGACAACTCACTTCTCTACACACAACCTGAAGATGTATGTTTAGCTTATGAAGTTTTAGGTGCAGTCTCTCCTCACTTTACAATCGCTGCTTCATTTGGAAATGTTCATGGCGTTTACAAACCAGGAAATGTATCTTTAACTCCAAAAATCTTAGATAACTCTCAAAAATTTATAGAAGAGAAACATAAAACTGAGACTAAACCAGTTAACTTTGTTTTTCATGGTGGTTCAGGCTCTTTACCATCTGAAATCTCTGAAGCTATCGGTTATGGTGTTATCAAAATGAACATAGATACAGATACTCAGTGGGCAACATGGGATGGTGTTCGTCAATATGTGGCAAAAAACCATGACTACTTACAAGCTCAGATAGGAAATCCAGAGGGTGATGAGAAACCAAACAAAAAATACTACGACCCAAGAAAATGGCTACGTGCTGGTCAAGAGACTCTTGTAGAGAGAGTTATTGTGGCGTTTAAAGATTTAAATGCTTTAGATAGAAACTAGTAGTAAACTCCCTTTTAAAATGCCAATTACTTTTGTAAAAAGTAGTTGGTATTTCTTCTTTCTTTTCTCAAAAATCTAAGAACTATTTATCTCATATTAAAAATTACATTTGAAAAGTAGAAAAATTAATATTCTCTAAGATATAATCACTAAAAATTAAATAATGAGTGAATAATGACAAAAATAATAAATATAGGAATTGCAGTTTTAACTCTTTTAACTCTGAGTGCTTGCCAAGAGGGAAATAGCTCTAAGCCATATATAAAAGGTGGCTATATTGGTACGGGAGTAAATCCTAATTCTGTAGCATTTAAGACAAAAGACAATGCACTTGAACGAGAAAATAAAATTAAAATGGCAGAGATACAAGCAAACTCGAAAATAGAAATTGCAAAGATAGAGTCCGTAAAAGCTCAAGAAGTTGCAAAAATAGATAGCGAAACAAAAAAAGATATAGCTCAAAAAACGGCAACAACAACACTTGAAGTCACAAAACTAGATACCCAAACAAAGAAACATCAGAGTATGATAAATCTCTATATTGCTATAGGTTTTTTACTTGCTCTTTTAATTGGTATTGTTTTATGGTTTAGACATAAACGCCAAGCACTGGAACTTCAAACAAGACTTGAAGAGCGTCGTTTAAGACATGAACTTGAGATTAAAGAGAAAGAGCTACAAGAGCAGCGTATTCAAAAAGTTCTTGATTTAGCGATAAGTGGACATCTTCCTCATGAGATGCAAAAAGAGGTTATAAACTCACTTACATACTCTAAATCTAAAGAGATAGAGTCTAAAAGCGAATAAGATATCTTAGTCTAAATCTTCTATAATATCTTCAATAGAGTTAAGGTGAGGATGTATACTATAGTGTTTATTCAGTAAATGTTGCAATTTATTTTGGTTGAAACGCCAGAACTTCTCTTTATCAAACTCTTCATGTTCGATCATAATGATATGGAGTTCTTTAATCGTTGGGATTTCTTCAATCTCTTTGAGAACTTTATGCATATGTTCAATTAAGTAATCATAAGAATCTTCGCCTGTATCATCATCTTCTAGTGTTTTGTTGACTAGAAATGGATACATTTTCCACATACTAAAAACCATCGCTATAACAAATGCAATCATCATCCATGTTGATGTGTCAAATTCCATAAAAAACCTCACTTTTAATTATAAAACAAATTTTATCGAAATAATCCAAAATAGTAGGATAAAATAGGATAAAATTGCACTTATGAATGATAAAGTATTTACAAAACCGATAAAAAAACAGTTTGAATTTGATGAAGAAGTGGCAGCTGTCTTTGATGATATGCTTGAGAGAAGTGTACCTTTCTATAAAGAGAGCCAAAAAATTACTCAATTTTTTGTGAAGAAAAACTTAGTTGAGGGTGGTCAGCTTTATGATTTGGGCTGTTCTACTGCTTCACTTCTTTTAAATATTCATAGAGATTTAGATGTAAACGCTACTTTGGTAGGACTTGATACATCAGAAGCTATGCTCGTACAAGCTAGAAAAAAGTGTGAGGCTTATGGTGCAGATATTGAAGTTTTAAACGCTGATATATTGGAGTATGATTACAAAGAGAGTGATGTTTTTATCTCTAACTATACCTTACAGTTTATTAGACCCTTAGTTCGTGAAAAGCTTATAAAAAAATTAGCTGATGCTCTGAAGAAAGAGGGTATCTTTATCTTTAGTGAAAAGGTAATTTCACATCACTCTAAGTTAAATAAAGATTTAATAGAGTGTTATTATGATTTTAAAAAGACTCAAGGGTATAGTGAGTATGAGATTATGCAAAAGCGTGAAGCTTTAGAAAATGTTTTAGTACCATATAGTGAAGAAGAGAACATTAAAATGGCACTTGAAAATGGTTTTTCACATTGTGAAGTGGTATTTCGTTGGGCAAACTTTGCTACATTTATAGCAGTTAAATAAATTAGACTTCTTGCATAACCTAGATACAGCTCAGCAATTTATAGAGAGTTTTAATCAAGGCAGATGTTCTCAAGCATAGCCATAGCTACGGTTGGGGTTATCTAACGAAGAGTAAAGCTCTCTATAAACTGCCCGTAGGGAGGGATAAAAAGTAGCAATCTAGCACAAAAAAATATTTTATCCTTAGCATAGGCTAGGCATAAAAATTTATTTTGCACTATCTCACCACTTTTTATTCCTCTGAGCTATATCTAGGTTATACAAGAAGTCTATTTAGTAAACATTCCCTTTTGATTCAGGTTTTTTTCTTTTAAAAGCATCACCCATCTTTTTGTAAGTTATAACATCATCTTTACCACAATCTTTGTGGTAATAGCCCTGTAGGTCATAATACTCATCACAGTCGCTATAGTACTTTGCCGAAACACCATGTTTATTGAGACAGCCACTTAAAAAAAGGCTGAAACTTACAAATAAAAGAAATCCAATCATATTTTTATAAAGCATATTTGATACCTAAACCTTAAATGTTTCAGTAGTTTTACAGTACTGAGTTAAAAAGCATTTATCACACTCTGGATTTTTTGCCTTACAGATATATCGTCCAAAAAGAACCATACCTTGATGAAGTGCATGAAGATTGTTTTTAAACTTCTTCACAAGGGTAGCTTCTGTAGCGATGGCAGTTTTATCATCACTTAGTCCTAGTCTATGAGCTACTCGAAAAACATGAGTATCTACAGCCATTAAGTTCGCACCTGTGTACTCTATCATTACAACATTGGCAGTTTTTTGACCAACTCCAGCTAAGGTCTGTAGCTCTTTTTCATCTAAAGGAACTTCACCATTATAAAACTCTTCAACTCTTTGTGCCATTTTTATAATGTTTTTTGCTTTATTATTAAAAAATGAGCAACTATTTATAAAAGATTTAACATCATCAAGTTCTGCTTCTGCTAACTCTTTTGTAGTTGGATATTTTTCAAATAGAGGTGGTGTTAAAATATTTACACGTTTATCTGTACACTGTGCAGAGAGTGCTACAGCAACAACAAGTTCATAAGCATTTTTATATGTTAACTCTGTGACAGCTTCATCATATCTCTCTATAAAAAGTTCGTGAATTTCAGAAATCTCTTTTTTTGTAGCTTTTTTTATTTTTTTATTCATGAAGTTATTCTACCATCTTTATGATATAATCAAGCAAATTAATTATTTTTAGGGGTATGAATATGGGGCTTTTTTCACTTTTTTCATCAAAAAAAACTACACTAAAAAGTAATCTTCACAAGAGTAAAATAAGTTTTGATAATTATTTGGATAAGGACTTTTTTGAGAGTATAGTCGATAATTCTAACTCAATGATGCTTTACTTTTTTCAAGGTGAGGGCTGGATAGGTGCAAATAAGACCTTTTATAAAACAATGGAGTATAAAAATATTCTTGAGTTTAAACAGCAGAACGATAGTGTCAGAGATATTTTTCTAAATGAAGATGAAGAGATTTTTACAGAGTCTGATAAATCTTGGCTAGACTACATTAAAAAGCATCACTCAAAGGGTTATAGAGTTACTATTTCCAATCCAAAGCAGAATAATAGTTTAATTATCGTAGATGCAAAGAGTCATACATTCGCTCAAAATAAAAATTTTTATATTTTGGAATTAAATGATGTTACAGAACTTCACAATGCTAGAATACAGACAAAAGAGATAGAAAAACTTAAAACAAAATTTTTAGCAAATATTGGTCATGAGTTTAGAACACCTATGAATGGTATTTTAGGCTTTATAGAGTTACTTCAACATACAGATATAGATAGTCGTCAACGTGAGTATATAAATATGATAAGTAACTCATCACATAACCTAATGACAAATATTGAAACACTTCTTGATCTTTCTCAACTTCAAGGTGGGCGTTTAGAGTTAGAGTCTCAGGCTTTTAACATCCTACCTGAGATGGAAACACTCGCTTATAACTTTTTTCTTTTAGGAAGTGAAAAAGGGATTAAAGTTCTTACTTTTATAGATCCTAAACTTCCTCAAGAGATAGTAAGTGATTCTAAAAAAATAACACAAATAATGTTCTCTTTAATCCAAAATGCAGTGAAGTTTACTCCTCGAGGTGGAAAGGTTATCATTGAAGTGAAACTTCTTAAACGTCAGCAAAATGGTGATTGTAATATTGGTTTTGGTGTTCGAGATGATGGAAAAGGTATCTCGACTGAACAGATAGCTAGAATAAATGAGCCTTTTACTGCTGGAAATCAAGCAGATGAGAGACTTGGAGTAGGTCTTTCACTCTCGTATGGTTTAGTAAAACTATTAGGTTCAGAGCTTCGTATTCAATCTAAAGAGGATGAAGGAACTTATGTTAATTTTGTGTTGAACTTTAAAGCATCAAAAGGTCAAAACTTTAAAATGATGCCAAAGAAAAAAGTGAAAGTTCTGCTTCTTGATAAAACTAGAGTTGAAGAGGCTAACTTCTTAACAATTTATCTTCGTTCATTCTCTATAGATGTTATTAAATCAAATCACTTAGATGAGAATGTATATGAGGGTGTTGATGCTCTCTATATTGTAGCAAATCAATCAGACTCATCATGGATGTTAGAGCTTGGAACTTACTCGAAAAAAGTACCTATAATCTTGCTTTTAGAACAAGATGAAAAATTACAAACTAAATTAACACACATCGTAAATGAAACGATTAAGAGACCTCTTCTTCCAAGTTATATCGCAAAACATCTTTATATTACAGATGATATAGTAACACCTAGTACACTAAATAAAAATTTAGAGATAAAAACTAAGGTAAATGCACTTATAGTTGAAGATAATATTATCAATCAGAGATTAATTCAAATATTACTGCAAGAGTATAATATAAATGTTTCAGTTGCATCAAATGGTGCGGAAGCAGTTTATTCCTGTGATAAAACTAAATATGATATTATCTTTATGGATATTGATATGCCAGAAAAGAATGGTATAGAAGCGACAAAAGAGATTAAAGATGGTATGGGTATCAATAAACTAACACCTATTGTAGCACTTACAGCAATGGCAATGGATGGAGATAGAGAGATGTTGCTAGAAAAAGGCTTAGATAATTACTTAGCAAAACCATTAAATAAGAGATCTTTAGAAAATATACTGGATAAATACTTAAAAGTGAGTGTATAAAGTGTGGCGTTTATTAAGTGTTAGTTAATTAGTATTAAACTTTCTTTAAAGAAATAGGAAGGAATCTTAATGAACAAAGTTACAAAATTTTTATCAGTTATTTTATTAAGTAGTGTTGTTGCATCTGCAAACACTCTTGTTACTGTAAATGGAAATGCAATTACACAAAAAGATGTTGATACAGAGTTAATGAATGCAACACAGGGTAGATTTGGTCAAGTACCTCCTGATAAACAAGCTCAATTTAGACAGCAAGTTCTTCAACAGTTAATAGGTAAGGAGCTTATCTATGATAATGCTAAAAAAATAGGAATTTTAAACTCTAAAGAGTATAAAGAAGAGTATAAAAAACTAGAACTTCGTATGAAAAAAGGCTTAGCTATTCAAGTATGGCAGAAAAAGCAACTTGATAACATTAAAATTCCAGAAAAAGCATTAAAAGCTTACTATGAAGCAAACAAAGGTGAGTTTGAGCAGAAAGAGTCAGTTCATGCACGCCATATTTTAGTAAATACACCAGAAGAAGCAAAAACAATTATCGCTGAACTTAAACCTTTAAGTGGTGCAAAACTTAAAGCAAAATTTGAAGAGTTAGCACGTTCTAAATCAACAGGTCCTAGTGGTCCAAAAGGTGGAGATTTAGGTTACTTTGCTAAGGGTCAAATGGTACCAGCGTTTAATGATAAAGTATTTAAAATGAAAGTTGGAACTGTTACATTAGCTCCAGTTAAAACACAATTTGGGTATCATGTTATCTACTTAGAAGATAAAAAAACTGCATCAGTTAGACCTTTTAAAGAGGTAAAAGCATTTATAGAACAACGCCTAAAAATGGAAAAATTTAAAAGTGTTATGAAAGAAAAAATGGATGCTCTTCAGAAACAAGCTACAATTAAATAAGTTTATAAAAATGAAAACTTCTCCAATCTCTCAACTTACTTTAGAGGGACGAGAGTTTTTAGTCAAAAGGGATGACCTTTTTGACAGATATCTCAGTGGCAATAAATACCGAAAACTACATACTCTCCTTAAGACTCCAAAAGAAGAATTAACAACTATCATCTCCTATGGTGGTACACAATCAAATGCAATGGTCGCAATAGCTGCAATGTGTAAGAGTAAGGGATGGAACTTTTTTTACTATACCAAGCCTCTAAATAGTGTGATGAAAGAGCAAAAGTTTGGAAATTTTTTTGATGCTTTGACTTTAGGAATGCAACATAGTGAGATAGAGAATGATTTTTATAAAGAGTTTATCTCTGGACTAAGAGTTAACTTAGACGAAAAAAGTTTTTTGATAGATCAGGGTGGGGCAGATAGAAGTGCTCAAAATGGTATGCGAGTTTTAGCTGAGGAGATAAGAGAGCAAAATCTTGATTTCAATGCCATATGCACACCATCAGGAACAGGGACTACAGCACTTTTTCTAGCAAAAGAGTTACCTGAGTACAGGGTTTATACTGTAGCTTGTATAGGAGATAGTGCTTACTTAGAAGAGCAGATGTTAGCACTCGTTGATACTCTTCCAGAAAACTTAGTGATACTAGAACCTAGAAAAAAATACCATTTTGCTAAACTCTATCCTGAGTTTATAGCTCTGCAAACTAAACTTAAAGAGAGTGGTATTGAGTTTGATCTTCTCTATGCACCTTTAACATGGCAGACAATGCTTGAAAAAACTGATGAGAAAATTTTATATGTTCATAGTGGGGGAGTGAGTGGAAATATTAGTATGTATAGTCGTTATGAAAAAAAATTAAAATTGTTATAATTATTGCCATTTTTAATATATAGTGATATAATACTTTTTGAATACAATGTAAATCCTTTGAATAACTGAGAGTGATTATCTTAGTTTTGATGGGTATAAGGGCTAGGGCTTCGGCTTTAGCCCTTTTTTTTTGGCTATTTTTTTGTAGTTGGTTTGTGGGAACTCATCAACGAGGATTATACATTGTATGATAAATTAGTAATAATCTTTTTAGTGTTAATGGTGTTTACACCTGTTTTACACTAATCAAAAAGAGGGATTTAATCACCCCTCGATTATTACTCTATAAAAGTTACAGACTCTTCTATTGATACACGTTTAGGTTGGTAAGTATTTATTTTTGCATCTTTATCTGCATATCCTAAAACTACACTATATAAAAGTGCAAGATTATCAGGTGTTTCCAAAGTACGAGCTACAACTTTTCCAAACTCAGTAGTAGAACCCTGAGGACAGCTATCTATACTAAACTCTTGAGCTGCTAACATAAGGCTCTGCATATAAGCACCACAATCTATAAGTGCACCTTGTGAACCATCGATATTTGCTTTATCTGTAAATACAAAAAGAACAGTCGATGCACCAAACCATCTAAAGTTATCTTTCCACATCTGAATTCTTGTTTCATTATCTTTTCTGTCAACTTCCATAAGTTTATAGAGTCCTGCACCTGTTACGATACGACGTTTTTTATATGGGTTCGTCCACTTTACAGGGTAGTATTGGATGAACTGGTCATGTTCAACTCCCTCATCCATCTTTGCCATAATAGCACTTCCAACACTACTAAGTGTCTCTTCATTAGTAATAGCATAAGTTATCCATGGTTGCATGTTTGCACCACTTGGTGTCATGGCAGCAGCAGTTAAGATTTTTTCTAAAGTCTCTTTAGGAATTTTCTTATCACTGTATGCTCTAATAGATGAACGATTTTGTAAAGCTTCTAAAACTGTTGGCATATATAATCCTTTGGCGTGATTATACAAAAAAAATTATAATAATAAAATAAAATTATATATGAGTTAATAAACTTAGATAACTTGACAAAGAGTGACTCAACTTGCTATAATGTCACTAATAAAAAAAAGGAGTTCGATATGAATAACAATAATAATATTTTTGAAAAACTAACACATAATTTAACGGAGGCAATAGAGAGCTCAATATCTTTAGCGCTTCATAGTAAAAATCAAGAGGTTCAGAGTGAACACTTTTTATGGGGGCTTTTGACTAACTCAGATTCTATCTTAAATCAGATGTTAAGAAAGATGAATGTAGATAAGGTTGCAATGGAGCTTGATGTTAAAAGCTTAAGTGACAAACTGCCAAAATCATCAAGTGTAACAAAAGAGAGTATTCGTCTCTCTAAAAACTTTGTAGATACACTAGAGAAAGCTGCTGGTCTTATGGCTCAAAACGGTGATAGCTTCTTAGCAGTAGATACATATATCTTAGCAAACTTAGATAGTGAACCGTACTCTAGCATACTACCAAAGTATATAGATGTAGCAGAACTCAGAAAAAATCTTGAAGCTGCTCGTGGTGGTTCTAAGATAGACTCTCAAAGTGCAGATGAAACGCTAGATTCACTCTCTAAATACGGAATAGATTTAACACTAGAAGCGGCAGAGGGTAAACTCTCCCCTGTAATTGGGCGTGATGAAGAGATAACTCGTATGATGCAGATCTTGATCCGTAAAACGAAAAACAATCCAATGTTACTAGGTGAACCTGGGGTTGGTAAAACAGCTTTAGTTGAGGGACTTGCACAAAAAATTCAAAGAGGAGATGTTCCAACATCACTTTTAAATAAACGCTTAATTGCTCTTGATATGTCAGCACTTATCGCAGGAGCAAAGTATAGAGGTGAGTTTGAAGATAGACTCAAAGCTGTTATAGATGAGGTAAAAGAGAATGGGAAAATTATTCTCTTTATTGATGAGATTCATACTATTGTAGGTGCGGGAGCATCGGAAGGAAGTATGGATGCTGCAAATATCTTAAAACCAGCACTTGCTCGTGGGGAGTTACATACTATTGGGGCGACAACACTTAAAGAGTATAGAAAGTTTTTTGAAAAAGATACAGCACTCCAACGCCGTTTCTTACCGATAAATCTTGATGAGCCAACGGTAAATCAATCTCTTCAAATCCTTCGTGGGATTAAAGAGCGTTTAGAGACTCACCATAATGTAACTATTACAGATAGTGCTTTAGTGGCTGCTGCTCGTCTCTCTGATAGATATATTGCAGATAGATTTCTTCCAGATAAGGCCATTGACCTTATTGATGAGGCTGCAGCTGAGTTAAAAATGCAGATAGAGTCTGAACCAACGGTGCTTAGTCGTGCTAAACGCCAGTTATCAGAACTGATGGTTGAGAAAGAGGCTCTCAAAATGGAGAAAACTCCTGCAAATGAGAAACGCCTTCTTGAAATAGAAAAAGAGTTGGCTGATGTAGATGAAGAGGTAAGACAACTTACTTCTCAGTTTGAGACAGAAAAAGAGGTGTTTGAGAAAATCTCAGCTATTAAAAATGAGATAGAGAACAAACGCCGTGAAGCAGAACAAGCAAAGGCTGCATCAGATTTTAACAAGGCTGCAGAGATAGAGTATGGAGATATTCCAAAACTTCTTGAAGAGGAAAAAAGCATAAATGCAAACTGGGACAAACTTCAAGCAGAGGGGACACTTCTTAAAAATAGTGTAGATGAGGACTCTATCGCATCAGTTGTTTCAAGATGGACACATATTCCCGTGAACAAAATGTTAGAGAGTGAACAGACAAAAATTCTTCATGTTGAGGATGAGTTAAATAAAACTGTTATCGGTCAGTCTCGTGCTACTCATGCAGTTTCACGTGCTATTAAGAGAAATAAAGCAGGGCTTAGTGATGTAAACTCTCCTATTGGTAGTTTCCTTTTCTTAGGGCCTACAGGGGTTGGGAAAACGCAAACAGCGAAAACTCTAGCACAGTTTCTTTTTGACTCAGAAGATGCTCTTATTAGACTTGATATGAGTGAGTATATGGAGAAACACTCAGTATCTCGTTTAGTGGGTGCAGCTCCTGGATATGTTGGATATGAAGAGGGTGGACAGCTTACAGAAGCTGTAAGACGTAAACCTTATAGTGTCGTTCTCTTTGATGAGGTAGAAAAAGCACATCCAGATGTGTTTAATATGCTACTTCAAGTTTTAGATGATGGGCGTTTAACAGATAACAAGGGTGTAACAGTTGATTTTTCAAATACGATTATCATCCTTACATCAAATATCGCTAGTGATAAAATCATCAACCATGCTGGAGATGAGAATCTTGATGAGATGGTTATGGGTGAGTTGAAACAAGCATTTAAACCAGAATTTTTAAATAGACTTGATGATGTAGTTATCTTTAATGCTCTTGGACAAGAGGAGATTGTAAATATCGTAGATATATTCTTTAACGACATTGCGAAGAAAGTAAAAGATCGTGACATTACATTGACTCTAAGCCCTGAAGCGAAAGTTTACATAGCAGAGGCTGGGTTTGATCCTATCTATGGTGCTAGACCACTTAAACGTGCTCTGTATGAGATAGTAGAGGATAGATTAGCAGATCTAATCTTAGAAGGAAAAATAGTTGAAGGGACAAATGTTGAGTTTGCTATGAAAGATTCTGAGATAGAAGTAAATCTATCTTAATCTTTGAGCCTCTCTAAATGTTTAGTGATTGGCTCAGGTTTACCGATAAAGTAACCCTGAGCATAATCGACACCAAGTTCTGTAACAACTTCTAAAATCTCTTCAGATGAAACAAACTCTGCAATAGTCTCTACATGCAGTTTCTTCGCTAAATCCACAATAGTTTCAACCATAATTCTAGAGTTCTGATTTCTATCAATATCGGAGATAAGTGAAGCATCTATTTTGATGTAATCTACTGGAAGATTTAAGATGTGTGAGAAGTTTGCATACCCTGAACCAAAGTCATCAAGTGCTATTTTAATACCAAAAGAGCGAACTTTCATACAAAAATCATAGACTATTTTGTAGTTGTCAAAATCCTCTGTTTCAAGTAACTCTACTGTAAGCAAATTATTATAATCATAGTTATTTAAAATATCAAAAAAGTATTTCATAGTAAGATCATTGTTTATATCAGATAGAGAGATATTAATAGAACATGGAATCTTATGCTCTGAGATAACTTTTAAAGTATTTTGAATGACTGCTCGTGTGATTTTGTAGTAAACACGATTTGCTTTGGCAACATTTAAGAAGTTAAATGGTGGAATAATCTTTCCATCTTCATTCTCTAGTCGTATAAGAGACTCATATTTTGTAGTACGAGAAGAGTCTTGAATAGGTAAAATGGGTTGAAAGTAGGAGAGAAGTGCATCTCTTTGAAAGGCACTCAGGAGTTTTTTATGGCATGTAATATCTTCTTGATGAATCTTCTCTTGCTCTTTATCTTCATTAAATATGGAGAGCTGAATATTTCTTTTTTTCGCATCTTTAAGAGCCATATCTGTGTATGCAAGCATTTTTTTGTTCCCACTATATGAGATACCAGCACTCATTAAAAACTGAAAAGATTTATCTTCATAGTAAAAATGTTCAGCCTTATAATTTTTAAGAATTTTTTCTATAGTAGCGATAAAAACAGTTGAAAGATTGACATTAGAGTTCGTACATACAACACAAAATTCATCTCCTCCTATATGGTAAAGTCTTAAATCATCACCTTTTATCTGCTCTTTTAAAAATTCAGCAGTTAAACCAAGTGCAACATTTCCTATCTCTTCCCCATAAATATCATTAAAAGATTGAAATTTATCTATATTTAAAATAGCCATTTTGCTAAAGTTATAGACTTTTATATCTTCTAAAAGTTTATTTCGATTTGGGAGACCACTTAAAAAAGAGGTATAAATTTTATCATGAAGCTCTTTACTCTTTTTTGTTATCTCCTCTTCTAAATCATCATTATATTTTAAGAGCTAGGACTGTGCATTTTTAAGATCTTTTTCTGCATGTTTAGTTCTTTTCAGTTGGGTTTTTAGTCGAGAATTTAATCCTGAGAACTTGTAAATAGAGTAAATTATAAGAAGAATAGCTATTAAAAATGAGAAAATTAAAATTTCTCGACTATGGTTATTGTTCTCTTCTATAGTAAGTATATCTTGATAAATTTGTCTATTGGCATAGTCAATAAGTGTCTGTGTATCTTTAGAAAATGTTACAGTAATAGCATTAAAACCAATCAAAGCATCCTCTATATCAAGAGTGTCATTGGAGTCTAAAGCATCAAAAAGAGATTTTTGCACTAAGGCATAGGCACGAACTCTTTTTTTTATTTTATTGAGTGTCTCTTTAAAATGTAATGATCGTTCAGGGTGTTTTAAAATAAACTTGTCAAGTTCAATAACATCAGTATTTATCTCTTGTGCATAACTTTTGTTGATTTCAACTCTGTCTGGATTATGGAGGAGAAGAACTTGTAAGATATTGCTTTGATTTTTTTTAATATCGTAATTAAGTTTATGAGAAAGATACTGTAAACTTCGGAAAAGTCTTAAAGAGCCCTAAATATAGGTGATTGTAGATATCAAATTATTATCAAAAATTCAATATTTTTAGAAATTTTTTAAAACTTATTTTATAAGAAGCCCAATAATAGGGAAGTAGAGATTTTTCTAAATATCAGAATCGTATGAATTGAACTAGGATACACCCCATGTTTAAAGGGGTTCGAGAGTTTTCCGAAGTTTACAGTACTGATTATTTATTAAGGAATTGTTAAATAGAAGAAATTATTTTCTTTAACAACCCTTTAAGCAATATTTTTGTATT
>CAZTNH010000017.1:0-17685 GCA_964615395.1 uncultured Sulfurimonas sp. | reverse complement strand
CTTTTTTCATATTTTCAAAATCAAAGTAGTCGATGATTTGCTCTTTTGAGTAAGCTTTTTCTATGAGCTTTTCTACAATTTTCTTATGCTTTTGACTATGTTTGTCAAACCAATCACTATAAGCCATATATTCTCTTTTCTGGAATTATAGCTTATTTAAGATAGTGAAGAGTTTTGTAGAATTTTCTTCAGCTTGAGTAAATGCTTCTACAATTTTATCGGCATTTTCTAAAGAACCTTTTTGTAAGAGTGATGGTATGCTCTGAACATTAATATGTACTGCTTTATGAGGCTGTTCTATACTAGAGTATATTGGATTGTTTCCAAAAATCTCTTTTCCTTTTGTATCGTACCATTTTCCAAATCTACAACTATGAAAATCAGAAAAATCAGCATTTATATCATTTTTAAAGACTATATCATATCCAGAAAGTTTAAAGACTATATGATCTATTTTAGCAAGATTAAGGAACATTCTACTTGATATAACAGCATTACTATTTTTAATAATTTGCGCACTATCTACTAAAGAGCCTAAACTTTCATTGAAACTATCTAGTTTATCAAGTGAGATTGAAATCTCTTCATCCATCTGTTCTGAAAACTCTTGCATAGAAGATGAGTTCTGTTTGAGTAGGTTGATGTTAAGTTCTACTTCACTTGTCGCTTTTTGAGTACGCTCTGCAAGTTTACGAACTTCATCGGCAACAACAGCAAAACCTCGACCATGCTCTCCAGCTCGTGCTGCTTCTATGGCAGCATTAAGTGCAAGTAAGTTTGTCTGATCTGAAATATCTTTAATAAGGGCTATAACATTTGTAATCTCATTGACACTATTTATAAGTTGATCTGAATTCTCTTTACTGTTAGTCATTTTTTCAGAGATATTACTGAGTGAATTTCCCATAGCTAAGGTAGATTCATTGACCTTAAATACAATAGTTTCTGTCTCTTCATTTTTAGCATTAATCTCTTCAATAGCTGACATATTTTCTGTCATATCATCTTGAACAAGTGCGAGACCTGAGATAGTACCTTCACTTAAGAGCTCTGTCAACTTTAATGTCAAAGTATTTTTTTCTAGCTGTTGCATACTCTCTTTTGCATGGATATCTGATTCTCTAAGCGCTCTGTTTGCTTTCTCTATGGCAGTGTAAGCAGCTTCTATTGTATGATTTGCTGAGCTTATGATGGAACTTAGCTCATCATTTCCATTTGACTGTATGGACTGTGTAAAGTCATTCGTAGAGACGATTTTATCAAGAGACTCTTTGAAGTTTGAGATTCTACGTATAAGTCCATTTGCTACAACTGCACCAAATCCTAGTATGATAATCATAGTAAAAATATTTTGAATAATACTAAGAGTCATACTCCAACTCGCTTCACTCTGAAGTGTGTCAACCTGAGTTAAGATACCTTTTGTTAAGTGGTTTTCTACTTTTTTAAGGAGGTTGATTTTGGTAGTAATTGTTTTGAACCAGTAGGAAGCATCTATTTTAAAATCACCGTTAATATGAGTAAGTGCTACAGCTCTCATACGATTGACTTCATCAACACTATGCCCTACTAATGTTTTTTTATAAAATGCAACATTCTCTTTGGAAGCGAGGAATAAAAAGCGACTTATATAGGTATCTTGTTGACTCATCAACTTAACAAATTTTGCATAAAATCCTTTTGGAAAGGAATTTTTAGCAAATGTCCCTGTCATAACAGCACGTTCAATTCCTGCTCTCTCTTTTGAGTATAAGAAGTTTGTAAATGCTGTGAGTGATGTAGTCATCTCCTTTTCAGAACTCATTTTTGCGATGTATGCGATAGTATCTAAAAAAGCAGTATTTAAAGGGGTGTAGTAAGCTACTGTTTGGGGTACACTGTATGAGAGTGAAGATATTTTACTTCGTACTAAGCTTAGTTGCGAGAGACGATGCATAGCATCATCCATCTGATTTTGCATCTCTTTGGGATAAATAGTAAAATCCATACCCTTATAAAAAGCTTTCATCTGAGCTATAGTAGCATCTGTCTCTTTTCTAATAGTAGGTAGAGTAGTT
The DNA here is from genome assembly GCA_964615395.1 of uncultured Sulfurimonas sp. Lineage (GTDB taxonomy): Bacteria > Campylobacterota > Campylobacteria > Campylobacterales > Sulfurimonadaceae > Sulfurimonas. Next base: position 15,628 of record CAZTNH010000017.1, on the reverse strand, counting down.
ACAAACTTTTTACCCTTAGAGCCAACAAAACCAGCAGAAGCACCACGCTCTTTTTGTGTGTTATGAACCATAGCACTAATCTTAGTTGCTAAGATAGTCGCTTGTTCTATTTTATTTAACTTTTGAAGCTCATTGTAACTGCTATAGGTTCGGATACTTAGAAGAGAGAAGATTACAAGTGCGGGGATAACCACCATAATCACCATTTTAAGTTTTATAGATATATCATTTAACATAGTAAATTCCTGATTTTGATATGAGACATTTTAGCATAACATTGTCCCTCAATTATTATAGTTTAAAACTCAACTCCTAAGCCTATAAGGATTTGAAAGTCATTGCTGTCTGGTGTCGTAGCATCAGAAGCCTCTTGTGGAGAGAGTATGTAGTCCCAAACGCCAGTTATATCTAAGTCCAACCATGAGGTGAGAGCATTTTCAAATGTTAGAAGCATATGATGTTTATAACTCCCTGAGAGCTTATTTGCAAAGGAGAGTTTATAGTTAAATGTAAGATCTACTATCTCATTGAGTTCCTGTTCATACTGAGTCGTAAGATCAAGGGCTGAGGAGAAAATCTCTATATCTTGACCAACTGTAACTGTCTCATAACGAGTATATAAAAATGCGGGACCACCTGAGACACTCCAAGTGACTTTTTTATTATCTATGAGGGTATATCCTAAACCGAGACCAAGAGTAATCTGTTTATTGATATTTTTATAAGGGTCGGTATATAGTTCACTAAAGATTGGTGTCCAGAAGAAATGTCTTGTGATGTATCTATCATATCTCTGGTTGAGTCTATGATTATTTGCTGTCTCCTCTTTATCTTCTGATGTGACACGTCCTAAATAGTCAAACAGCAAACGTGAGGTAGCATCACGTCGTAAGAGAGTCATCTTTGCACTATAATCTAACTGATTGTTATTTCCTCTGCTTAGGTCTAAACTAGCTGTTATTTTTGCTGACCAAAAGTTTCTTTCATAGAGACCATCAGGTGCAAAAGAGACTACATCTTTACGATTAAATTCGTATCTGTTTTCCCCTTGAATAATAGTCAACTTATCTCCATCAAGACGAAGTATTCCAGGAAAAGTAGCAAGGTTTTCAATGTTGACACTAATGATGTTGTAACTTTTAATACGAATAACATCTTTAAAGTTAAATGTATGGAGTCCTATCTCATCACTATCGAACTCTAGTTCATCATCATAAAGAGCTTTTATCTCACCCTTGAACCACTCTTTTGATTTTGTCTGTATCCAGTCAAATTTTACTGGGGTAGGAGAGAGATCTTCCCATCTATCTTGAACCCTAGATAGGTTAACATGACCTCTCTTATCGATAGATTTTGTTATCTCTTGAAGATGAACTTTTGTTACTTTTTTATTGTCAGAATCTTTTGCTTTTTGACGTACTTCATCAAGAGTAAGTCCTGAGTCATCTTTGACTACTATAACATCTTGATTTGGTCTTTTACTCTCATCCTCATTTTGTGTTGTATTGTTCTCTAATGTATCTGCATAAGAGGAGGAGAGTAGGAGTATAAAAAGAAGAAAAAATTGCATCAACTAGAGTTTTCCGTACATCTCATTATAAAAATTAAGGGCATATCTATCACTCATACTTGCTATATAATCAGCAATCACTCTATGTTTTTTACGAAAGGAGAGTTGTTGCGCATAGAACTCGGGGAGCATTAACTCCTCTTCCATCAGACCTTTATAGAGACCTTTGATAGCCTGTTTACCTGCATACATCTTACGGACTATATTTTTATGGAGGTACATCTTTTGAAACATCAGTTTTTTGAGCTTTTTAAGTTTGGTCTCTAGCTCTTCGTTCATACCTATTGGAGTCTGCTCTTTTGGGTCTGCTAGTCTAGGTTCTGAGTACTCCAAAAGTGAGTAAACAAGATGATTTATAAGGTGTGAGCTAAATCTATAACGAAACATCTCATCGTTTTCCTTACCAATGCCCTCAGACTCTACTTTAGCGAGTATTTCACAAGCTAACTCACTCTCTTTGAGGTCATCAAAAGTGATAAGTCCTGCATTTATTCCATCATCTATATCGTGGCTAGTGTAGGCTATCTCATCAGCACGGTCAACTATCATTGCTTCAAAAGAGGGGTGTTTATCTAGGTTAAACTGCTTATGAATGGAGTCTGGTAAAAAAGATTTATGATAAGGATAAGAGTGTTTTAAAATACCCTCTAGTGTAGCAAATGTAAGGTTAAGCCCATCAAATGCCTTATATCGTTTCTCTAGAGTTGTGACAACACGAAAACTCTGAAAGTTATGCTCAAAACCATTTGTAAAACCATCAGCTTTTAAACACTCATCGAGGGTATCACCACCAACATGACCAAAGGGTGTATGACCTAAGTCGTGAGCAAGTGCGATAGCCTCAGCAAGAGACTCATTAAGTCCTAAAGTAGAGGTTATGGAGCGAGCAATTTGGGAAACTTCTAGGGAGTGAGTGAGGCGAGTACGAAAGAAATCACCCTCTTGATTTAAAAAAACCTGAGTCTTATACTCAAGCTTACGAAAAGAGCCTGAGTGAATGATTCTATCTCTATCACGAGCGAAAGGATTACGAAAATCTTTATCTATTTTGTGAAATCTATCTTCGCTTTTCATATATCCAATCCTCTTAAGCTTTGTTTGAAAAGAGTGTCCCCTGCTCATGCTTGTTTGTAAGAAGAAATTCTCTTGCAGTATCTAGGTTGTAACCACTACATAAGAACATCTCTTTATTTTTATCTAGCATATATTTTGCAGCTTTAAGTTTTGTGACGATGCCACCTGTTGCAAACTCATTGTTTGGAGTATGTTCTTGTTCTAGCTCTTCATCTTTGAGTTCTTTTACAAGTTTTCTTATCTTTGCATCTGCAAAATCTTTTGGATTTTTATCGTAGTAACCATCAATATCACTTAAAATGATTAAAATATCTGCATTCGTATAGTTTGCAACATGTGCTGATAGCTGGTCATTATCTCCAAACAACTGTTCAGGAGTTGTTGAGATGTCATTTTCATTTACGATAGGCAAGATATTGTTTTCTAAGGTTCGCTCTATAATTTGTTGAAATATTTTAGTATGTATTCGAGAGTCAAAATCATCCTCAGTAAGGAGTATCTGTGCAATGTCAATTCCAAAAATATCAAACTTATTTTTATAACTACTCATAAGAATAGGCTGACCAACAGAGGCAAGAACACGTTTACTTACCTCTTTTTTTCTGTCTAACTTTAGGGCTGTATATCCAGCAGCTACTGCTCCTGAAGTTACCAAAATCACTTCATACTTTTTTCTTACTTCTACTATCAAAGCAACTAAATTTAGCATTCTCTCTTTGGCTATATCTTCTGTACTTGTTAAAACACTACTTCCAACTTTAAAAACAACTCTTTTCAAAAAATGACTCCTCTTTTACGCTTTTTTAATAAACTCAGTTTTAAGGTAAATCTTCGTTCCATTTACACGACCTTCAACATGGTCATCCATATCGTGAGGAAGAGAGATACGAGTTACTGTAGTTCCTCGTTTTGCCGTAAAACCAGCCCCTTTTACATCTAAATCTTTAAGGATTACGATGCTATCTCCTGCTAAAAGCTCAACACCATTTGCATCACGAAATGTAACTTTGTTTGCTTTTGCATGAACTGCTTGTTCTGCTAGTTTTAGTTCATCCTCTTCTAGGTACATCATCTCTACCATATCTTGACGACCTAGTTCACTCCAAAGAATGTAAGACATTATCTTTGCAGCTGGCGTTTCCGACCACATAGCATCATTTAAACAGTTAAAATGAGTCTCATCTAACTCTCCTGATTCTATTTGAGCTTTACAGTTAGCACAAACATAAACGCTCTGATCTTCACTACCATCACTTATAGGTAACTCTAAAACACTTACATCTTCGCTACTTCCACATAACTCACATATTTCACTTCTTGCCATTTTTATATCCTTTAATAGTTTTTGAAATTATAGCTAATCTAACTTATTTGTAAACTACTACCTTATCTCTACCACTCTCTTTTGCCTTATAAAGGGCTTTATCTGCATTGTCAATAAAACTATCTATAGAGAGAAGATCTCTCTTATACTCACTCACCCCTATACTACATGTTAAATTTCCAACATCAGGAAAATCTGTTTCTCGGATACTCTGACATAAATCTTCACATTTTTTTCTAGCATCTTCGATATCTGTATCTGTAAAGAGGATTAAAAACTCCTATCCACCCCATCTACCAATAAAATCTGTTTCACGAAGAGAAGATTGTAAAATCTTTGCAAAGTGAATAAGTACACTATCTCCTATATTATGCCCATAAGTGTCATTAACATTTTTAAAAAAATCTATATCTATCATTGCTACAGAGAGTTTAAGCGAAGAGAGATTTGCTTTTGTGATCTCCTCTTCTATAATAGCTGTAATTTTTCTTCTATTGAAAATATTTGTAAGGTGATCTTTATCAGCTATAGCTTGAAGTTTTTGAATATAGACTCTCTCTTTTATCTCCTTTTTATGCAGAAGAGTATTTGAGCGAAAGATGGCTAACTCAGTGACATAGACTATGTAAACTAAAACTAAAGAGGAGAGAACAAAACGGATATATGAGTGAAAATTCCAAGCTCCATTTTCCCAAATACCTATACCATTATAAGCGATAAAAGATGCTAAGGCATAAAAAACTAATGATATCAGAAGCCCTCTATTGTGACCATTGAGAGGAATGATAAAGATAGGTAAAAAGATAAGCCATACTAAACCGTTATCGCTATTTTGGTTGAGATAGATATAGACGAGAAAAAATATAAAAATATTTATACTACTTATAAGAATGGCGATTGAAAGATTTTTAGCCTCTCTAAGTTTAAAGATGGCATAGAGAGAGACTAAGGCTGCAAGCATATCTACTGATGCTAAAAGCTCTTTTTTATAGATAAAAAAGTTTATAAGAGCAAAACTACCTAAAATGATATTGGCAATGTGTAAGAAGATTTTTACAATCATCTCTTTTCTTAATGCAAAATAGTTTTTATTTTCAATATTAGCCGTTACAATATTATAAAGATGATTTAAAAACATTACTACTCCAAATAGTTATTACATGATTGTACTACAGAGATATTAAAATGTAGTTAAATTACTTGGAAGAACAGTATCATTTTTTGTAGAGAAATAGTTAAGTAATCATCTTCTCTTTTTTTTGAAATTATAGTACAATTTTGATATGAAATTACCTCGAGGCTTTGGAAAAAACTACTTTAGTTTATCTGCTATCACTGCAACTGTTAATCAAGTAACACTCTCTAAAGAAGCATCTCGTGTGCAGAGTTTTCATCTAAGTAGCACTACATATGAGGAAGAACAAGAGGGAGAAGAGGAGTTTGAAGAGCTGAGTATCTTGCAAACGCAAGTGGTCTCTTTAAAGTCGTGTCACTGTAACTGTTTTTTCAGATTACTCACTTTTAAAACACTCAAACTTTTCACTTTTGCAAAAAAATATCCTGATTATTATAACTATCTTAACACAAGTATTTCACCTCCTTATCAAATTCAACTAAATATAAGATGATATAGATTATCATTTGCATAATCAAAAGGAATTTATGAAATGGAAAAAATTATAAAAATAAGTTTAGTGGCATCTTTCTGTCTCACAACACTTTATGCAGAGGAGAATCAAGAGAATAGAGAGAGACTTCATTCTGTCAAAAAGGCGATAGCGAGTGTTCAAAGAACTCCTCAAAAAGAGCTAGATATTGTAGATGGATTTAATCATATGTTTAAAGATGCAAAGAGTACAGGGCAGATCCGTTCTCTCTACTCTGCTTTAAATTATGAAGATACAGAAGATGTTTATGCAACAGCAGTTGGTGGATTTTTAAAGTATGAACTTGCTGAGTATAAAGGTTTTAGTGGGGCTGCTACATTTGTTTTTTCACAAGATGTCTCTTTTCTCTCAGGAAGTGCAGATAAGTATAACAATGAACTCTCCTCTTCAGAAAAAAGTTATACAGAGCTAAGTGAAGCATATATAAACTATAAGTACAAAGGATTGAACCTGCGTGGTGGGAGACAGATTATAGATACTCCCTTAGCTGATAGTGATGATATTCGTATGGTTGCGAATAGTTTTGAGGCCTATATCGCTACATATAAGTATGATAGTTTGAGTTTTATGGGTGGTGCACTACTCTCTTGGCAGGGTTATGATGCAGGTTTAGATGAGGCATGGACAAAAACAGGTGAAGATAACACTTATTTTGGTGGTCTCTCTTGGAGTGACGATTTAATAGATGCAAGTCTGTGGTACTACAACATAAATGGAGTAGAGGGTGATACAACTGCAAACAACTCTTACTATGGAGATTTGGTAGGGCATTTTCACCTCTCTAAAGAGTTCTTTTTACATACTGGCGTTCAGTACTTAAAACAGGATGAACTTGATAAGAGTGGTGTTGCATCTGAGATTTATGGAGCTATGACAGAGTTAGTGGCTTATGGTGTAGGTCTCAATCTCGCTTATAACAAATCTTTAAAGCAGGATAAGAAACAGAGTTTTTCAGGCTTTGGAGGTGGTACACTTTTTACTAATATGGATAACATGATAGTAGATGTTATATCAGCTGATAGAGATGTAGATGCTGTTGTCGCTGGTTTGAGTTATGAGTATGAAGATTTTAGTTTTCTTTATGCTTATGGTGATTTTGTAGGAGCTGCTGACTCAACAGGTCAAAAAGAGCATATAGCTGAGCAAAATATCGGTGCAACTTATGAGCATAAAGATATTACTTTTGGAGTGATATATACTCTTCAAGAAGATAAAGAGAACACGGACATCAATGATGGTGACTGGAACAATCTAAGAGTATTAGCCTCTTATAACTTTTAATAGAGTCATTTTATAGTAGAATACTCTTAATAGAAAAAAATAATTTTTAAGGAAAAAATATGCATATAGAAGCAGGTGTAGTAGATGGAGCAAAAATGCTCCTTAGTTATGGAACAGGAACGGCAGTCGTAGGTACTGCTATGAAATTAGCATGGGACAATGTAAAAGAGAATGGAGTTATCTCATTTCTTTTAAAGAGTATGATTGCTACGGCTATTGTATTTTCATGTTTTGAGGTTCTACCTCACTATCCTATTGGTGTGAGTGAAGTTCACTTGATTTTAGGGACAACTATCTTTTTAGTATTTGGTATCGCGCCAGCTGCATTTGGTCTTACTTTTGGACTTCTTATTCAGGGACTTTTCTTTGCACAGTTTGATTTACCTCAGTTTGGTATTAACATAACAACACTTTTAGCAAGTATGTTTATCTTAAATCTTGCAGTGAAAAAAATCATCCCAGCAGGGACAGCTTACAAAGATATCACTTACTCTCAGATGTTAAAAATGTCTATAGTATGGGAAGGTGCTATCGTTTCATGGGTTGCTTTTTGGGCGATTTATGGTCAAGGGTTTGGAGCAGAAAATCTACACAATGTTCTTACTTTCGGTGGGGCATATATGGCAGTAGTTATTATTGAACCACTTGTAGATTTAGCAGTATTAACAGCTGTTAAAGCATTTAATAAAACAAATGAATGTATGTTCTTGTTTGATAAAAAGTTGTGTAAAGCTTACTAGAGTTTTTTGTTTTTTGCTTCCAACGAGGACGTTGGGAGCAAGGTGCTTGTCAAGTTTTAAAGTACTACTTATCTAGCACCCAACGTCCTCGTTGGGTGTTATGGAGGAGGGAAATATCCCTACTTTTAAAGTACTACCTCATATCTATCCCTTCCATTCTCTTTTGCCATATAGAGTGCTTTATCGGTACGTTCAAAGAGAGACTCTTTTGTATCTCCCTCTTTATAAACAGAGAGACCAAAAGAGAGTGTTATTTTATCTACAGGGTCAAAAGAGACTTTAGCTATCTCTTTTTGAAGTTTTTTTGTTAGGACTATAAGGTTTTCAATAGTTGTATAATTAGCGATAACAACAAACTCTTCGCCACCCCATCTTGCTAAAAAATCATCATCTCTTATGTTACTTAATAGACATCTACTTAATTTTATAAGAATATCATCTCCTACCTTATGTCCATAAATATCATTTACCTTTTTAAAGTGATCTATATCAAAGATTATAAAACCAAACTCCTCTTTATATCTTTGAGCAGATTTAATTTTACTTTTGATTCGGTTAGTAAATTCTGATTTGTTATAGAGTTTAGTGAGAGAATCATGTGCTGAAAGATACTCAAAATCTTTTTTGTCTGTAATATCTTCTCTATATGAGCTATAGCCTATTTTATTTTTATTTTTATCAAAAATAGGATTAATAATTATCTTAATCCAATACTCTCTATCATCAGTATGTTTATTTTTTAGGTCTCCTACAAATCTTTTATTTGCATTTAAGCAGTTCCACATTTTTCTGTAAAAGCTATCTAGTGTATCAGGATGTCTAAATATATTATGGTTTTTTCCTATAACATCTTTCTCTTCTAGGTGTAGAAAATTGAGATATGCTTTGGAAATTGTAACTATATTTCCTTCTTTATCAGAAGTTGAGTGGAGTACTGATTTACTTATGATATCACTAAGACGAGATAACTCTCTATTTTTAAAGTCAATCTCTTTAGTTAAATGGGTTAATGCTTTTAAAACTCTATTGTTAGTATATTTTTTTGTTGTGATAATTTTTTTTGGCTTATGTTGAGAATCTTCAGAGAGTGCCAAAAAAGTTGTAGTTATATTTAAAACTTCATTTATCTTAGAGGAGTGAAAATATTCACCATAGGTAAAATAACCAACAGTAGGTCCAAGAGAGTTGAGCATTTGAAATTCTGCTTCAAGTTCTTTTCCCATAAGTGTTTTACGACCACTACATGAGTATATAAAGATAGATTCTATCGGTAGTTTTGAAAACTTTTTGTTGTTGTCGTAGATAGAGTGTTGAATGTCATTGAGATTTCCATAAGCAAACATTACTTTTTCACCTACAGATAAATTTCCTCCAAAAAGGAGAGAACCATCTTCTAAGACTGCAATCGGGGATCGTGCTACTTTTATGCCATTTCTTATGGTAAGTAGAGGAAATTCTGTACCTGCTGATGGAAGATTATCAGAAATATCAGATCCTAAATATTTTTTGTAGAGTAGCTGAATTTCAATGTTATCAATCTCATATACTACATTCCCTTCGGCTTTTGTAACAGTCATCTCTGGACCGATTTGATTCCAGTTGAGCATATAATCGCTATTGGCAATCAATGAATCTCCACTTAAACTCGCAATGACAAAACCATTTTCACTACTAGTCTCACTGTTAAAAATAAATGTTCTCTCAAGCTTAATGAAGTCTGCTGCTCTTCCTCCTGCTATGAGTATGTTTGGATTGGAGAGGTTTAATTTATTCAAAAGTTCTTCAGCATTACTCTTCAGTCCATCACTAAAAATGATAAGAGCTTTTGTGTTTTTCATTACTAATGAGTTTTGTATGTCTTCTATATTAAAAGGTTCATTTAGATTAAAAAGTTTGGATCTTATAAGAGTTGACTCAAATAAAGAGAAAGATATTTGAATGGTTTCATCAAATATCTTTCCATTTTCAATCTCTCCAGCTGTAGTAGTTCCTATAATATTTGATTGTGGTAACTTCTCTTGAATAAGAGCTGTGATTTGAAGGAGTTTTGTCTCATCTACTATACCACTAAATATTTGAATTAAGATATTTTGATATTTAATAATATTGTTTTTAAGTATAAAAGTTATTAAATTAGAATTATTAGTAAATTGAATATTAAGAGTGTGCATAAGGGAAGAGGACAACCTTTATTTAAATTTGACTTAACTAAAACAAATTGTATCCTATTATTCTAAATATTTGTTTAATTTATAATAATTTTAATTTTTACACCCCTAGTTTTTTAATCTCAACACCAATATTTTCTTTAAATATCTCTCTCACTTCTTCTTGTTCTATCAGGTTAAACTTTTTGTCTAGTTCCCAATGTCCTCATTGGGAACTAGGAGACTATCTCCCTCCCTTACCAATTTGGTTCACTATTTCCAGATCCACTAGATGTCATAAAATCTGTATGAGATTCTACATTTATAACATTCCATGAAGTTAAATCTTGATTACTAAAAGAAGATGCATTGTCAAACATATTGGACATATCTGTTACATTAGAAGTATTCCATAAACTGATATCTTGGTTGAAATTTCTAGTATTTTTAAACATAGAAGACATATCTGTTACATTAGATGTATTCCATGAACTGATATCTTGATTAAACTCATATGCATATGCAAACATTCCATACATACTTGTTACATTAGAAGTATTCCATGAACTGATATCTTGGTTAAAATTAAGTGCACAATTAAACATAACAGCCATGTTGGTAACTTGTGAAGTGTCCCATAAACTTATATCGTGATTAAAACTATCAGCATGTTGAAACATAGCCGCCATATTAGTAACATTAGAAGTATTCCAATCCCCAATATCAGTATTAAATTTTGTTGCATTGATAAACATACCTCTAAGTGAAGTTACATTACTTAAATCTGGTTTATCAGAAGCATTTGATTCTAAATTTATACATCCATTAAAAGCATACTCCATACTTTGCCATTTTATATCTCCCCATGAAGAAATATTCATAAGTTTTGAATCTGATTGTAGTTGTATAGCAGGGAATTCACCATATATCTTTACTGTATAGTTAATATCTTCAGTCGAATATGAATAACTATGATAGCTAGAAGCATTGATATTATTACTAATCTCTCCATCCCCCCAATCAATTATGTAGTCATACGAATAAGTACTATCTATATAAATATCAACACTATAGTCATAACTATTAATTTTCCACTGCATTACAAATGGATTTCCATGTTCATTAACAAATGCCATTTTTTCTTTACTCTCTTGTAGATAAGTCTCCATTGTATTAGCAGAACCTGTGAAACTTTTTGTAAGTGTTAAAATTTGACGAGAAATAATTTTCTCTTCACTTCCTATATTTTTTGAATTATTAATATCTACTTCTGCTAAAGTGAATAGCTCATCTAATGATGATGGGTTTGTATTTATCAATGTCTGTTTGAATGTTTCTGTTAAATTTTCATCACGTAAGACTACATAAAGAAGTTGAGATAGTTTTGCTAAATTACTATCATTAGTATCTATATAATCTACAGAATAGTCTTCAAAAGAGACTTTTCCTAAATCTAAATTTGAAAAAACATCTAAAATTGATGAATTATTTCCTAGAAATGTAGTTATAGGAGATATGACTAAACTGTTTTCTGAGGAGAGGGACATATTGATATCAAGTGGAACATTAGTAGCTTCTAATGCTCCTCCTGTAAGTGTTAAAGGGTAAGTAGGTTCAGATGTAAAGATATACTTTCCATTTTCAATATAAGCAGCCACATGACCTAAAGAATCATGTATAGTTGCATCTTTTATATAACCATCGACTGCTGTTACTTCATAATTATTAGTCAATGTTGGACGTAATTCATCTGTATTACTATCTCCACAAGCTGTAAAAAAGAGAAGAATTATTAGAAATATAGTGAATATAAAATTATTTTTAATCATAAAATACCTTTGTTTATTTTAAAGATTATATCATAATATCATATCTGTCTCTTCTATTTTTTTCGCTATGTAGAAAACTATTCCTAATCTTTTCCTTAGGTTACACCCCTAGTTTTTTAATCTCAACACCTATATTTTCTTTAAATATCTCTCTCACTTCTTCTTGTTCTATCAGGTTAAACTTTTTATCTTCTGTAAATGATTCAACTATGGAAGCATCACAGTACTCACCAACTTCTTCACAGATCTCTTTCATATCTTTATCGTAATGGTTTCCACTTACAAGAAGCATAGGAACTATTTGTACTTTAGCAGACTTGTCTCCACCTGTAAGTTTTAAGATATCGCGTTTAATAGCATCTTTGATGGCGAAAAATGGGAACTCACCCTCTAATGAACATGTGACATTTTTCTCATTTATCATCTTTAGGAAATTTGCCGTGTAGTTAACAGCTTCTAGTCCACCAAGGTTAAGAACAGGAACGCCATGGATGATGTAAAGATTAATGATGTCGCTATTTTTCTCACGAATTTTTGCATCTAAAAAGTTAAGGTAATTTGATGTTTCTTTTGTTTTATGTAAAAGAGGGTTTGTGTAGCGAATATTTGCTAGAGAGAAGTTTTTAAACCCTTTTACCATACGAGTAAGCACTTCATGCTCATCTGTTGGAAATATATTTACACTTACAATTATGTAGCGTTTATACCCTTCCATATCAACATCTGCCATCACTTGTGGAAGGTTTTTATACACCTCCCCTTTTTTAGCAAGTTCTTTAATAACCATCTTAGAACTAAATGCAGTAAAAACAGGAGTCTCAGGAAAACTCTCTTGAATGAATCTCTCAAACGCCAAGTATTTCTCTTGTTCTATGACTGAACCAAAACATGAGAGGATTATTGCCGTGCCTTTGTTATAGTGTCTATATCTTTTCATAAAATATCCAAAAATTAAATTATGACATTATAGAGTTTTAAGTTTAAAATAGCTCTATAAAATGAAAACTAATATTCTTGACTTATGCACATACGTTCGATATAATTCGGACATATGTGCATAGAAATATTAAAATCCTTAAGATAAAGGGTTCAAAATAAAGGTGAGAAAATGAAAGTAGCATTTGTAACTAACAATGGAACAACCATCGCTAAACATATAGGTTTAGCAAAAAAGATAGCACTCTATGAACTACCAGAAGGTAAGTTGATAGAGGTAGTTAAAAACCCTGTGATGATAAAGATAGAAGAAGAGGGCATCAAACTAGATAAAAATGATGAGGGAAATAGACATCTAAATGTTGGGCATATCATACCAGCATTTTTAAAAGAAAATAGTGTAGATACATTTGTATCGTATGAGTTTGGGAAGGGTGTGAAAGATAACATACTAGCACTTGGAATTACTCCAATAGCAATTCAAAACTCAACTATAGAAGAGCTTATAAAAACTATGCAAGAGAATCAGGAGTAGATGATGAAGATAACAATAGCAAGTGGTAAAGGAGGTACAGGAAAAACAACTGTATCTTCAAACCTTACTACTTACTTAGCTACCTTAGGGAAGAGTGTTGTGTTGGCTGATTTAGATGTCGAAGAGCCAAACAGTGCTTTATTTCTTAAAACGGAGCTAGTACAAACAGAGGTATCAAACAAAATGATACCAAAATGGGATGCTACAGATTGTACTCTTTGTGGAAAGTGTGAAGAGGTGTGTAACTTTAATGCCATTTTACATCTCCCTGAAGAGATACGGGTATTTCCAGAGCTTTGTCATAGCTGTTATGCTTGTAGTGAGCTCTGTCCTACATCTTCATTACCTATGGTAGAGGAGAGAATAGGTGTTATAAATGAGTACAAAAGTGAACTCTTTAGTATGGTTGAGGGAAGATTAGATTTAGGGCAAGAGATGGCAATACCTCTTATCGCTCAAACTATAAAGTATGTAGATGAGAAGTTTCCTAAACATATAAAAATTTACGATGCCCCTCCTGGAACATCATGCCCAGTTATAGAAGCGAGTCGATATAGTGACTTTGTGATTCTCATAACAGAAGCAACACCGTTTGGATTAAATGATTTAAGACTAGCCGTAGAGACTATGAGAGTTTTAGAGCAAAAAGTGGGTGTTATTATAAATCGTTATGGCATAGGTGATGATGGAGTTGAAAAATATTGTCACGAAGAGAATATCCCTATTATTACAAAGATAAAAAATGATAAAGAGGTCGCAAAACTCTACTCAAACGGTGAACTTATCTACGATAAAATTGAACATTTTAAAGACTCTTTAGATGAGATTATAGCTTATATAGGAGATTTAAAATGAGAGAAATTGTAGTTATCTCAGGAAAAGGTGGTACTGGTAAAACTAGTCTTAGTGCCTCTTTTGCTTACCTTGCCAAAAAAGATGCTGTTATATGTGACTGTGATGTAGATGCGGCAAATATGCATCTACTTCTTGATGCAAACTTTAAAGAGCAGAGTGATTTTCAGAGTGGTGAGTTAGCGCTTATAGACCCTGAACTCTGTACTAACTGTGGAGACTGTTTTGATGTTTGTAGATTTGATGCGATAACAAAAGAGACCGATTTTCATGTAGTTGACCCTATATCTTGTGAGGGGTGTCACTACTGTAGTCGTATCTGTCCCGTTGATGCCATAACAATGCCGAGACAAAAAACAGGAGATATTTTCGTATCAGATATAAAAAATGGTGCGAAAATGGTTCATGCAAAGCTCGGATTTGGTGCAGAAAATAGTGGAAAACTTGTCTCAAAAGTAAAACAGTTAGCAAAAGAGTTAGCCCTCAAAGAGGACAAAGAGTATGTTATTACCGATGGTAGTCCTGGTATAGGGTGTCCTGTTATCTCTAGTCTGAGTGGAGCTAACCTTGTTGTACTTGTAACCGAGTCAACGGTATCGGGTCTTCATGATTTAGAACGGGTCTATCAACTTACAAAAACTTTTAATCTTAAAGTGGTCTGTATTATAAATAAGTATGATTTAAATGAAGATATAACACAAAAGATACAAGATTATCTATCGAACGAGGGTGTAGATGTGATTGCTAAGCTTCCTTATGATGAAGATTTTACAAAAGCATTAAGTGTAGCAAAACCTATAGTTGAGTTTGATGAAAACTCTAAACTCACAGAAATCATCCAACAGAGTTGGGAAAAAATAAAAAATATTTTAAAGGAAAATTAGATGAAAATACTATTTACAACAAAAGGAAAAACTTGGGAGAGTGCTATTGACCCTAGATTTGGAAGAGCTGAAATGTTTTTGGTTTATGATGATGTTCAAGATACTTTAGAGGTGATTGACAATAGCGATACTGAGGCTATGGAACATGGTGTTGGTGGACAAGCTTCTAAAAAAATCATCAATGCGAAAGCAGATGTTGTTATAACAGGAAATGGAGCAGGAGAGAAAGCTCTTAAGATTTTAAAAACTACAGATGTTGCTTTTTATACTGGGGCAGGTGAGATGAGTGTTCAAGAGGCTTATGAAGCGTATAAAAATCAAAATTTACAAAAACAATTTTAAGGAGAGTGAAGATGAAATTACTGTTTCCTACCGATGAAAATATGGGTTATTTAAGTCAAAGAGGTGCACACTTTGGTAAGGCAAAATTTTATACTATTATCATACTTGAAGATGGCAAGATAGTAGATGTAGAGGGCATAGTAAACGAGGGTCATAGTAGTGGTGCATGTTCAAACGCTGTAGCAAATATAATGGCACATAAACCAGATGTTTTAATTGTCTCTGGCATAGGTGCTTCCCCTGCACAGCAGTTTATAGATGTAGGGCTTGATGTTTACTTCGATACTCTCTCTACAACAGTGAAAGATTCAGTAGAACTTTTTTTAGCAGATGAGCTAGAGAAGAGTGTTGGTAATGGTACTTGTTCTGTAAATTAAGGCATTTATTGGTTACATAGTCATTGCTCTTTGATTAGTGAAAATAGTGTTAGTTTTATTTAAGTAGAAG
>CAZTNH010000016.1:0-17999 GCA_964615395.1 uncultured Sulfurimonas sp. | reverse complement strand
ATCTTTTTAAATGCTAAGTCATTCTTTGGGTCTGCAAATTTCATGGTGTTCCTTTGGTTTTATTAATTTATTGTATCGAAAAATGGCTTTTTCAACATTGAATAGAGATGATGAAGATGAGGGGAATATTAATATTATACGGGTATAATGTGAGTATGAAAAGTAACATATTAGTATTTTTACAGTTTTTTATTATATTGTTGATGGTTATCCCTATTGGTGCACCTTCTGATACCGTTGAGATTGGTTTAGCTGTGTTTGGATTTGGAGCTGTTATTGGTCTCTTGGCACTGCTTAAAAATGAGCTTGGGAATTTTAACATTCGCCCTGACATTAAAGAGGATTGCACACTTATAACTACGGGTATATATGCCTATATTCGCCATCCTATGTATACTTCTGTTTTAATTATGATGTCTTCTATGACGGTTATTTATCCTGAAAAAGCAGAGTATCTTCTTTATAGTATTTTAGTTGTTGTCCTTCTTTTAAAGATGTTTTATGAAGAGTCTCTTTGGAAATGTGAGAGTGAAGAGTATAGAGAGTATACAAAAAGTACAAAACGGATAATTCCTTTTATCTTCTAATTGATGACAATTTTACTTTTTTGTAAGATTGTCATTCACTTACTTATGAAATAGAGTATAATTTTAATATCTTATATTAATGCTGAGTACTCTATGAAATTTTACCTTATAACCATCTTTTTTACCCTTCTCTTTACTGCTTGTAGTGCAGTTATTCCTCCTCCGGTTGCAGTTAAAAACAGCTCTAAAAAAATAAGCTACTTAGAAGATGTAAAACCCATCTTAGATAAACGTTGTGTGACATGTCACTCCTGTTACAACTCCCCATGTCAAGCAAAATATAGCTCTTTTGAGGGTGTTGATCGTGGAGCGAGTAAGGAGCTTGTTTATGATGCTCTTCGCCTAAAAGCTGCCCCTCCAACAAGACTCTTTATAGATGCGAAAACTACCGATGGATGGAGAGAAAAAGGTTTCTATACACTTACTCAAAGTAAGGAGTTAAACGCCACTCATAATGACTCTATCATGATGCATCTTCTTTATGATAAAAAGAGACATCCAGAGCTTGTAGGTGAGTACTCTCCTGAAAAAGATAAACTTATATGTCCTAGAGATAAAAAAGAGTTAGCTGAGTACTTAGAAGAGAAACCAAATCACGGTATGCCTTATGGATTTCCAGCTATCAATGAGGGGGAGTATGAAACACTTGCATCTTGGTTAGCACAAGGGGCTCATGGTCCTACAAAAGCAGAACAAAAGAAGCTAATCACTCCCTCAAAAAATGCACAAATAGAGATAGAAAAATGGGAAAAGTTTTTCAATGCAGATAGTGCCAAACAGAGACTTACTTCTCGTTATCTTTATGAGCATCTCTACTTAGCACATATCTATTTTCCTACTGCTTCAGGTGAGTTCTATCAGTTGATTCGCTCTTATACTCCGAGTGGAGTGCGTGCAGAGGTGATACCAACACTGAGACCTTTTGATACTCCAAAGGTAGATGTCTTTTACTACCGTCTTGTAAAAATTCACTCCACTATCGTACATAAAACTCATATGGTTTTAAAGTTTGATGATACTTTTTTAACAAGACTTAATAAACTTTTTATAGAGTCTAAGTGGAGTCAAACGCCAGTTCAAGAGGTAAGCTATAATAGAGAGATAAGTTCAAATCCATTTGTAGCGTTTGAGCAGATCCCGATGAAGAGTAGGTATCAGTTTCTACTTGATAACTCACACTTTATTATGATGAACTTTATCCGTGGACCTGTATGTCGTGGACAGATGGCACTCAATGTCATCAATGACCACTTCTGGATAATGTTTAGAGACCCTGACTATGATATGGCAGTTCGTCATCCTGAGTTTATCAAAGAGCAGGTGAAAAATCTTCAACTCCCTATTGAGAGTGTAAGTGAGAATGTTTTTAAGACATTTAGTGATGCTTACATCAATCGTTATCAGAGATACTATAAGGCTAAAACAGCTTTAGCAATTAAAGAGTTTCCAAATGGGATGCCTTTAGAGTCCATATGGAGGGGTGAGCGAAGTAGTGACTCTCCTTTTTTAACTATCTACAGACACTTTGATAGTGCATCTATTCATAGAGGTCCCTTAGGTGAAGAGCCTAAAACAGTATGGGTGGTTGACTACTCTCAACTAGAGAGAATTTACTACAATCTTGTTGCGGGTTATGATGTTTTTGGAAATGTTTCTCATCAGACAAACGTAAGACGTTATACCGACTTCTTACGTTCAGAGGGGGAGTTAAACTTTTTAGAGTATATGCCAAAAGGGAAGAGACTCAGTATCTATAAGTCTTGGTATATCGGAGATGATGGGGTACAAGATAAGAGTAGTTTAGCGATAGATGGTTTTAAAAACAACATAGTTTATAAGAGTAAATATCCTAAGAGTGAACTCGTTGCAGATGTTGTAAATCATCATCTTTTAAAGAGTATAGGCTATAAGTTTGATGAGTTAAACTATGTTCCAGCAGGAGAGTCAAAACCTGCTATGCCAAAAGTACTTAAGGGTCGAGACAACCTTTTACAAGCTGCTCGTTCTCTTACAGCTCCGGGAAGTGGTTTCATAACTTACATGACAGATAGTGGGGCAAATAATCTTTTTCTTAGAATAGATCTCAATGATGGGACATACATAGTAAAAAATCTTGTTATAAATAGATGGCATGACAATGTAAACTCTCTTTTTGCAGGCTCTTCATTTTTGGATGCATCCAAAGACAGCTTAGATATTTTAGATTTTAGTGTTGGTTCTTATCCAAATGTTTTTATAGTTGTAAAAGAGGATGATTTAGGTAACTTTTTAGAGCTTATGAAGAGTATGCAGGGAAGAGATGAAGAAGTGGCACAACTCAAAAAATACTTTATAAGCCGTTCAGATAAGAACTTTTGGAAGATTTTTGACTGGTTTAATGCACGATATGAAGAGAAGTTTCCTATTGAGTCAGGCTTATATGACTTAAATAGATATGCAAGAACACAATGGAAGGATAAATAGATGGATATGATTGAACTTTTAAAATTACTCGCAGTTCTCTTAGTTGTTTTAGGAGTGCTTGTCTTTTTTCTCATATATAGACCAAAGAAAATAAAAGAGAAAAAGATAGTAGAGAAAAAAAGAAAAGAGCGATTTAGTGACGACTACAGGAGTTTAAAAGATCTTGTACTCATCATCAAAAATAAAAAATCAACAGCAGAAGAGTTACAAGAGGCACTTGATTTAATCATAAAACATCATGGAACTATTCATCCAAAACTAGGGATTCGAGCGCATCCTGATTTTAATATTTATGCTGAAGTAGTGATGCGAATATGTCGCCATCCAAATACAAACAAAAATATTATTTTAAAATTTGACAAAGAGTTAAGAGCTAGAAATGAAGAGTATAGTAGGGAGATTAATGATTTTCTTATGAAAGGTTTAGAGTCCAGAGGGGCTTAACTCTGGCGTTTATTAAAGCCTGAAGTCCCACTCTTGGCGTTTGATACAAAAGAGTCTGCATAAGGCTTTAGATAAGCTGGAATAGCTCTCCCTTTTAACTTCATCATATCTACTAGCATATCATCAGCTACACTCTGAGCATCAAGTTTTTTGACCTCTGTAAGATAGCTAAAGAGAAGTTCTCCTAAACGCTGGAGTGAAATCTTCCATGTAGAGTCTGTTATCTCATACATCCATAGACCAAAGGCATAAAAGTTCTCATAGACTGACTCTTCACCCCAAAGAAGAGGGAGAGACTTTTTGAAGTTTCCACTATTGTAAGTTAAGTCCCAAAATCTAGCAAATCGTTTCATCACCTGAATATCATTAAAACTTAGCTCAGAGTTTGAGAGAATGTCATAGGGTGGTATATCGCTATAGACCATCTTAAACTCAATATCGTGGCGTTTGATATGTGTTCCTGAGAGTTTTTTGAGTATCCCTATCTGAATCTCACATGAACTCATGCTCATAAGCTTATCTAAGTTTGCCCCAAAACTCTCCAGTGATTCCCCCGGCAGACCGACTATAAGGTCAAGGTGAATATGTGCTGTAGTCTCATTCTCTAAAAAGCTGATGTTATCTTGAATCTTATCGAGTTTAAGCTGTCGAGAGATGTTGTTTGCTATCTCTAGGTTTAGAGTCTGTATCCCAATTTCAAGTTGCAGTGCTCCATGAGGAAAGCGCTGTATCTTTTCTCTAAGAGAAGCTGGAAAATGGTCAGGAATAACCTCAAAGTGTGCAAAGTAGGGAGGCTCTTTTGAGAGGAAGAAGTCTAAAATTCTGTTTGCTGACTTCATATTGAGGTTAAAGGTTCTATCTACAAACTTAAAGTTTCTAGCACCTCTCTCCCAGAGTATCTCAAACTCCTCAATGATGGCATCAAGATCAAAGGCACGAACCTTCTCATCCATAGAGGAGAGGCAGAACTCACACTCAAAAGGACAACCTCTTGAAATCTCTACATAGATGTAACGGTTTTTGATGTCATCATCTGTGTAGTACTTGTAAGGGAGTTGTATCTCTTTGAGATTTGGAAGTGTCATCGGAACAACTCTCTCACTCTTCTGTTCATGTATGATTTTTTTACAAAGCTCATAAAAGGCTCTATCACCCTCTCCTTTGACAATGTAGTCTGCATCATCAAGATTAACACGAAAAGGCTCATAAGATACCTCCGGACCCCCTAAAACTATAGTGATATTAGGAGATACTTTTTTGATGATGTGAATCAGTTCTTGGATAAGAGTTACATTCCAGATGTAAACGCCAAGACCGATAATATCGGGGGAGTTGTGAAGGAGTTTCTCTGCCACACTCTGCATAGCATCGTTGATACTAAACTCTAAGATAGTAGTATCAGCTTGAAGCTCTTGCATATTTGCATAGATACATCTTAGACCGATAGCACTATGGGTAAATCTTGAATTTAGGGTTGTTAGAGTGATTTTCATAATGGAATTTTAGCATAAAAGAGAGACACTCTAGGAAATAAAAGGGGGAACCTTGGAGTGTCTCATAAAATTGTTAGTATCTTCTCTAATTATGAAAGGGGAAACATAATTGAGATGCCGTAATTATATTTATTATAAGTTAATATAAAGTAAATATTCTCCTTAACTTACTTAGTTAAGAACTCTTCAAGCATATTATCGAGCTTTTGGAAGAGTTCTTTGGACGCTTCTTCCATGATCTCAAAGTTGTCATGAATGATCTGTGGGTTATCATGTTTAAGTGTTGCATCACTATGAACGAACTTCATATTTTCAAGAACACGACTATGAACCTCTTTATGTGGTCTATCCATCTCTTGAAATGATTTTGTATGGCTAAAACGCTCTTTACCCATAGTTGAGTACCATTTCCCCATACGACATTGTGTATGGTCAGGAAACACTATATCTGTGTTGTCATTTAAGATAGCAGCATAAGCATTTGATTTAAAGAGAATATGGTCAACCTTAACAAGAGTAGTAAAGAGACGATTCTGAATCTGAATAGCTCTTGCAGAAGAGAGAACAGCTAACTCATTTAACTCAGTAAATGTACTCTCAAATGCTCCAATAACACCAGTAGAATCATTGGCAATAGTGCTTATCTCTGTTGAGTTTGAGCGCATATCGTTTGCATCTTGTTGAAGTGTAGATATACTTATCTCTATCTCGTTTGTAGCTTTTTGAGTACGCTCAGCAAGTTTACGAACTTCATCAGCAACAACAGCAAAACCACGACCATGCTCACCAGCACGAGCAGCTTCGATAGCTGCATTTAAGGCTAGGAGGTTTGTCTGATCGGCGATGTCCTTGATAAGTCCAACAACCTCTGCTATTTCGCTTGTTCTACCCTCAAGAGAGATGATTCCCTCATGTGAAGAGGCGATAAGTGTTACAAGAGAGTTTAAACGCTCACCAATATCTATAACATTTTCAAGGCTTTTATTTGACTCTTCTGCTGTTTTGTGAGAAGCCTCAACAATCTCTTTTGAGTCATCAGCTGAAAGTGTAAGATCTTGTTGAATGACCTTAAGACCCTCACCAATCCCTCCACCGAGTTTAGAGAAGTTCTCACTCATCACACCACGGATTTTAGTCTCATAACCACTTGCTATAGATTTAGTTGCACCATTAAGTTTTGTGGCTGTAGTTGTAAAGATACCTTTAAGACCAGCAGGATAGGAGTGTCTGTATGTCTTCCCAACAGCTGAGTTTTCAATAGTAGTAGCAGCATCCCGCATAAATGCTTCTGTTTGATCGAGTAACTCATTTAGAGCCCAAGCAAATTCCAATTCAAGAGAGTCATCTTTTGGAATATGTGTAACACGCCCCTCAAGATTTCCCTCTGCTGCTTGTTTTAAAACTCTGTGCATATTAGTAATAGTTTTTGAGTGCTTTTTGCTATTTTGTGAGGGTATAAAGATAGATATAAGCATAATAGCAACTATAATAATGGCTAAGATATAGTTAGCAATCATAAGAGCATAAATAGTTAAGGCGATTAAGCCTACTAGTAGTGTGAGTGTCTGCTTATTTTTGAAGAGAGATGATAAATTCATTGTACTCGACTCCTTTTTCACTTAAAATATCTGTTAGTAGTTTTGTACTAGCACTTACTCCATCACTCTTTTCAGCTTGAAGCATCTTTTTATAAAGAGGAATGATAATATCAAGAGCCTCTTTTGTAGGTTTTCGTCTTACCGAGTAGTAACCTATAATATTGCCTCTATCATCAAATGATGGAGTGATGTTTGCATAGACCCAGTAGGAGTCCCCATCTTTTGTATCATTAAGAACATATGCAAAGATCTCCTCTCTGTTTTGAATCATATCCCACAGGAGTTTGAAAACTGCCTTAGGCATATCAGGATGGCGAATGATATTGTGAGGCTTACCGAGAAGTTCTTCTTCTGTATATCCAGCCATATCTATAAAAATTTTGTTTACATATGTGATGCGACCCTTAGTATCTGTTTTAGATACTATGAAGTCATTTGCTCTAAGTTCTTTTAGCATAATGTCTCCTAAATATATTAAAAGAAATTATAGCATATTTAGTTATAATTTCATATGTCAATATTACTCTCTGTCTTTTATTTTTTTTACTTCTCTATCGTGGCTGTTTATATTATTTTTATACCAAAAGTTCTTTTTACACTTCACTATACTCCCCAAGAGATAGGAGTGATTTTTGCTGCTGCACCTCTTGTTCGCTTGCTTCTTCCTCTACTTTTTGCAAAAGGGTTTCGTCTTACTTCTGAGAGATTTAATATAGCACTTATTTTAATGATTGTAAGTAGTTTTGCTTTTTGTAGTTTTGTGGATGATTTTTATAAACTTCTTCTCTCAAATATCTTTTTGGGCATGGGTATCAGTCTTGTGCTTCCCTATGTTGAAGTTATCTCTTTAGAAAAACTAGGAAAAGAGAACTATGGTAAAGTGAGACTTTTTGGTTCTGTGGGGTTTGTTTTAGTATCGCTTTTTCTTGTTCGTTTTTTAGATACTCCCACTCGTCCTTTAGATTTTTTGGTAGGACTCAACATCATAACAGCTATAGTAGCATTTATAATAGCAAAAGTTTTAAGTCATAGTGAGAAAAAAGAGGAGGAGATACAGAATGATATAAATGTGTTTAAAGATTGGAGACTCTGGATGGCTCTTATCTTAATGCAGGTGAGTTTTGGAGCATTTTATAACTTCTTTACAATCTATGCTACAGCAAATGGTATCTCTATGGATATGACTATTAAACTCTGGGTTTTTGGTGTTTTAGCTGAGATTTTAATGCTCTATTCTCAGGCTAGATTTTTAAGAAAAAATCTTTTACTTGTCTTAGAAATTACTTTTTTAGTAACAACTCTAAGATGGTTTTTGGTCTATCTTTTCGCAGATAATATTTACATCTTATACTTTTCTCAATCGCTCCATGCCTTTAGTTTCGCACTTTTTCACTCAGCTGCCATAGCCTACTTACATCATCTTTACAAAAACAAGGCATTAGCACAGCAGTACTTTTCAGGAATAACTTATGGTTTGGGAGGTTTTAGTGGAGCTTTACTATCTGGAGTTATCTACGAACACTACCCATCATACATATTTTTAAGTTCAGCACTTTTAGCACTGAGTGGGTCTGTTTTTATGAGTATTTTTAAAAAAGAGATGGGCAAACGCCCAAACACTTAGTAGTCTAAGCTAATAAAAGCTGCTAAAGTGTTGTCTCTTCTCTCAATACCCTCAGCAACAAGGTTAGAGTAGTCGATTTTATAACTAACACCTGCTGAGAAGATGTCAGATATCTTACTAGAGAGTGCAGAGTTTGAGAAAGCAAAATAGTTTTGACTATCATTCATAGCTGCTCTATAAGATGCCTCTTGGTTAAATTTAAGATTTTCCATAACTTGAAGTTCATAAGTAAGTTTTGCTTTATACGAACCGTAGTCTGTTTGAAGGCTTGTATCACTTGTAAATTGACCTTGGATTTCATCATGAGAGTAGAGTAAACTAGCTTCTACATTTAACTCTTGTTTCTCTGTTTTATAAGCCTTGTATTTCATACCTGGACCAATATATGACTGATAGTTATAACTTGAAAATTTATCATCTTTATAGCCTAAAATAAGAGTACTGCTTAGTTTAGAAGTGAATGCATAAGCATACTCAAGTTCTGTAAAGTACTTGTTTGTTGTAACTTCAGAGACCTTATCTGCATTTTCTGCATTACCATACTGTGCATCAAGAGTAAGTTTAAGAGAGTTGTTCCCCCACTCTTTTTTGATATTTCCATCGAGAGAAAATGTCTCTGTATTACTATTTCCATCAGTTTTAATATAACCGAGTTTTAACTTAGTCATAATTGCTTGATTTTGAGGAAGTTTGGCTTGAAGTGCTTTGAGTTTTGCATCTGCTACACTCGCCTCCTCTTTTGCTTTAGCAATGTTAGCTAAAAGTTCTGGAGTAGGTTGCTCTGCCATAAGTAGAGTAGCCATTAATGTACTACTTAAAAATACTGTTTTTCTCATTGGATTATTCCCTTATATTTATTAAAGAAATTATACCAAAAGAGGAGTGAGAAAATAGTGAGTTTAAAGAGATTTTGAGTATTTTAGTGTTTCTATATGCCGTGTTAACCTATGATACTCATTTAAAAAAGGGGAGTCTATTTTGTAGAGAAGCTGTCTATACTTTATGTAAGTAGCCCAAGCTTTTTGACTCGGTTTTTCACGTTGGCGTTTGATAAGTTCAAAACTAACAGCTGCATTTATAAAACCTTTGAGGAGTTTAAGTTCATTGCACTCCTCAAATCGTCGTGGAAACCACAACTCTTCTATGGCCTCATGAGCATCGTAGTAGCGTTTTTCATCAATGGCGACTCTATACTCTTTTAAAAGTCTTTCATGTTGAGAGTACATTTACTCCTCATCTAAAAGCATCATGTTCTTTCGCCAGTATCCACGACCACCCTTAAGGGATATGCAGTGCATAGTAGGAAATTTCTCTTTATACTCTTTGAGTCTATCGAGAGTTGCATTTCCACTATCGCAGTAGAAGACAAATACCGACCCATCAGGATAACTTTTTAACTCATAAGGGTTATAAAGAGTTGTTTCGGCTTTTTCTATAGGTGATAAAATAGTATCAATTAGTAGAACTTTAATACCCTCTTTTTCAAGTTGGCGTTTATGTTCTAAGAACTCTTTTTGAGTCCATTCATTTGGATAAGTCATATGCAATTATATATTAACTTAGATATTGCTATAATTAATTCATAAATAGTAACTAGGAACTTAATATGCAGTTAAAATATGTAGGTGATTTACCAATAGTATCTAAGGGAGGAGTAGGCTTTGACCATACTCAAACAGATAAGTATATCTATCTTCAAGCTACTGCTGAACTTCTAGAAGCTCTAAGTTATGGGGTGAGCGAGACAACAAAACATCTCTATAGAACACAAAACAGAGAGTTATCCTCTAGTGAACTCTCCACTCTTCTTAAAAAACATGTTAAAAATATAGATGAGATTGAAAAAGAGCATAAGGTTAAAGCACAAAAGTATATTGATGAGATGATTCAAAGAGTGCATGAAAATGAGACTTTAAATGCTGATGAGAGAGTTGCATGGTTGGGGAACATTCGACTTATGGAAAAATACTTTTATCAGTATGTGGTAAATGAGAGTGCTTATGAAGCTGCATTATCAGCACTTGGTGATGAGATACATGATGGGAGAATAGCAGAGATAAGCGTTCCTATGTTTAAAAACTATGGTATGGTTTTACATGATCTTGTTGGAGTACTAGAGAGAAGAAAGTCTCCTATAGATGCGGAGCAGTTACTAGAACAAAAAGATGGCGAAGTTATAGGTACACTCTATATCGCACACCCTTAATTAACCCTTGAGAGGATATAATCACAGATGTCAAAAAAAAATAAGAAAAATTCTAAAATAAACCAAAAAATACGTGAGTATTTTAATGATGACCCATTTGATGTAGGTATAGAACGTGTAAGTTCTGAGACTCTTAGTGAGCTGTTTAATGCACTGGGTATCTACGATATAGAGCATAACAAAAAGCTGATGGTAAAAACTCTAAGAATGATTTGGAGTGAAGCAGAACTCTCTATGAAGCTTGATATTTTACACTTTTTTGAGAATAACAATGAGATATATAAGGGAGAGAGAAAAGAGTTTGTCACTCATGATAGAGATGATAAGATAGAGTTTCTTCTCAATCAACTCGATGTAACTCCTAATGAAGCAACTGAAATCTATGAACTCTTCTCAACAGTTCGTAGTAAGAAAATCACTATAGAAAAGATGGAAGCGAAACTTCGACATATCCGGTATGAGGCTAAACGCCATGAGTTGGAGAAGGAGCTAGAGGGCTTTTTTGATATAGATGACTCTTTTGAGTTTAATGCATCTTTGAGATATGAGGTTTATGGGCAGACTTTTCATAAGATACTTACTCTCAATACTAAGCCCTATGATTATGAGTACCTTGATAATGCCTCTTTAGAGGAGATAATTCAAAAGATTGGAGATGATAAACTCCAAAGTGTCAAAATAAAGCAGGAGAGTATAGATAAGTTTATTGCCTCTTTGAAATCACCTCATGCCTATCTAACACAGGAGCAGATAGTAACTGCTTTTAGAGCCTCTCCTCCTAAGAGTAAACTCGCTTATCCTCTGATAGGATATAAGATATTGAAGTCTATTGTAGAGAAGAAGTTGGCGTTTAGTAGTGCTGAGGTTCATGAGGAGGAGATGCTTATAGAGCTAGAAGAGAGTTTAACTCTCCCTTACTCACAAGAGAAGATTTACTATAACTTAGAGATTCATGTAGAGCTTAATAGTCTTCTAGAGGAGATATGGAACTCTCAGCGTTTTAACTTTGACTCTCTTGTCTCTGAAGCTAAAGAGGAGCATGAGAAAGAGTTCCTTGTTTCTTTAGAAGCTCTTGTTCATGAGTGTGGAGAGTATGCTGTTTTACTTCACTTTAGTGATGAGGAGTTACACCAAAAAGTTTATGAGTTTTTACATGAACTTATTCCCGACTCTTTGAGTATCTCGGCGAAAGTGAAGAGAAAAGTGACTCGACGATTTATCCACTCTATCTCAGAACAGCTTATAAAACATCAACGCCAACAGCTCTTAGCTCGTACGATTAGGGATTTTAAAAACCTCTTTCCTATGGCTAGAGAGATGAGAAGAAAACTTACTCTTCACATCGGGCCAACCAATAGTGGAAAAACATATACGGCTATGAAGAAGTTAGAAGAGGCAGATACTGGTTACTATCTGGCACCACTTCGTCTTCTTGCCCTAGAGGGGTATGAGGGGCTCAAAGCTAAGGGGATAGAGTCTTCACTTATAACGGGTGAGGAGCAGATACTTGATGATGAGGCTACACATATAAGTTCTACTATTGAGATGATGAACTATGAGGTTGATGTGGATGTCTGTGTTATTGATGAGGTGCAGATGATAGATGACCGTGACCGTGGTTGGGCGTGGGCAAATGCCATCATCGGTGCACCTGCCAAAGAGATAATCATGACAGGCTCTTCAAACTCAAAAAATGCTATTATCGCTTTAGCTGAGTACCTTGGTGAAGAGTTAGAGATCATTGAGTTTGAGAGAAAAAATCCACTTACCCTTTTAGAAAAACCGACTCATGTAAAAGATGTTGCCGAGGGTACGGCTATCATCGCTTTTAGCCGAAAAGAGGTACTTCGTCTTAAAGAGAACTTCTCAAAAACTTTTAGTGTAAGTGTAGTTTATGGAAACCTCTCTCCTGAGGTAAGACGAGAGGAGGCGAGACGATTTCGTGAGGGTGAGACACAGGTTCTTATCGCTACTGATGCTATCGCTATGGGGATGAACCTACCTATACAAACTATACTTTTTTCAAAAGCTGAGAAGTTTGATGGTATAACAACGCGACATCTATTCCCATCAGAAGTTCATCAAATTTCAGGAAGAGCAGGGCGTTTTGGTCTGAGTGAAGAGGGATTTGTAGGTGCTTTAAATCCTGAAACTCTTAGAATAGTTAAAAAGAACTTTTATAAGGAAGATAGAGAGATAAGTGTTCCTTTTAAAGTGATGGCAAATTTAGAGCATATCAAACTTGTAGGGAAAATCTTAGAAGAGAACTCTTTGGAAGTTATCTTGGCATTTTTTGTAAAAAATATGGAGTTTAATGGTCCTTTTTATGCTTCAAGTCTGGATGATATGCTAGAGGCTTCAAAGATAGTGGATGCTTATGACCTAGATATAGCTACAAAGTATCATCTAGCATGTGCACCTCTGACTCTTAAATCTCCCTATATTATTGAGGCTTATGAGAGCTATATCTATGCACTTGAACAGGGTAAAAGTGTTGCTTATAATCCTCCCGTATTGGCAGGAAAGTATGCACAAACTACAGATGAACTTTTAAGAGCAGAGGATATGGTTAAAGAGATTTCTCTCTATCTCTGGTTATCTTATAGATTTGGTGAGCAGTTTGTGGATGAGAAAAAAGCGAGAGAGCATAGAGCTGTTTTAAACAAGTACATTGAAAAAACACTCCATCAGACACAACTAGCACATATGTGTAAACTCTGTGGAGCACCACTCCCTATGAACTCAAAGTATGCGATTTGTCAATCATGTTTTAAGAAAAACTATACTTACGGACATGGAAGAAGAAAAACACACAGATAAGTTTTTCTAGCTCTTAAACTCAGCGATTGTACTTTGTAGTGAGGCAGCTACCCCTACAAGACGTTCTAAATCACTCTCAATACTCAATGCACTTGTTCCATTGGCTGTTGAGAGTGCTTCTATATCTTCTATATTTTTTATAATCTCTTTAATATTTTCAGACATTTTAAGGCTGTTCTCTTTAGAGTCTATAGCGACTTTATTTGACTCTTCCATAGCATTAGCAGTAGTTCCGATTTTCTCTTCAACATCATCAGATACATGAGATAGTTTTTCAATATTTGTCGCATTTTGGTACATTTTATCACTTACATCATTGATAGATTGCACGATAGTACTTACACTCATATCTATCTCTGAGAGAGATTTTTGTGTACGTTCTGCAAGTTTACGAACTTCATCAGCAACAACAGCAAAACCACGACCATGTTCACCAGCACGAGCAGCTTCTATGGCAGCATTGAGGGCTAAGAGGTTAGTCTGCTCTGCAATATCTTTGATAACACTCAGCACATCTTTTACTTGATCTGCATCATTTTTAAGATCTAAAAGCTCCCCTGTAAGTTCATTTTCAATCTCAACAAAAGAGGAGACTTCACTACTTAGTTCTTTTAAAGAGTCTCGAGCATCACTAAGCCCTTGTGCTGCTATTTCTATATTTTCTTGTGTAGTTTCAACAGCTTCTATAGAGCAGTTGAGTAGATCTTGTGTATCGGAACTTTTGGATGAAGTTGATTCAACTAAAGATTGCTCTTGTTGCGTACTTTTTCTAATAACATGCGATGCTTTTTCAATTTCTGTAGCAATATCTGCATTTTCATGACTGAGTGTTTTGACAGCATTAATAGTTTCTTGAATAGTTTCAATAAAGTTGTTGACCTCATGTGCAGCATCTCCAAACTCATTGCCATCTTTGTGTGTTAAACGTTTTGTTAAATCTTTATCACCACTTACTAAATCTGCAATCTTTGTTTTAAGTGTATCAAGAGGTGTAAAAATCTCTTTCATAAAAAAGAGGGAAGAGACAATAGCAAAAAGAATACTTACGATAATAAGAGAGATAATTAACATTAGGTTTGTGTCTTCTATTGTCTTATCATTTGCATCTAAAGAGATGACTAAATCTATAGCTCCTAGTGTGTTACCAACTTTAGCATTATAGTGACAAGATAGACAGCGTTCCTCTGCAACCATAGGTCTTAAGATACGAATCGTATGATGAGAGTTTTCACTTTTCTCTATTACCTTCGTAGTTTTGTTCTGTAAAACATCTAATAAAAGAGGATCTTGTGTATATTTTTCATCAGGAGAGTATATCTCCAGAACGGATTTTGACTTTGCAATATCTAGACTATCTATCCCCTCTATCGCCCTAGCATCATGAAAAGCTATCTCAACTACTTTTGGGTCACCAAGCATCATACTTGTTGTCATTGTTTGAAAGATGGAATCACTGAGCATATTTAAAGATTTCTTACTTGTAGCGTTTGAGAGTTGATGGAGAGTGAATGAGAGGTAATAAGAGATAGATACTAATCCTATAATGCTAAGAGATATAACAGCAAGAATTACCTTAGATTTTACAGACTTTAGCATAAATACTCCAAATAGAACTAATTTAAAAAAATAAGAAATTTTTTAGATTGTATCTTATATCTCATTAAGTTTTATTAAAACAGGGTCAAATGATATTTTAGTAAGTGAAGCATACTCTATCTTTGTGTTAAATGCCTCCTCTAGTGAGCATCTATTCACAATAGATAGAAGTGTCGAGATAACACCAGCATGGGTTACAACTAAGATGTTTTGAGCATTGTCTTTAGCTATAACCTCGTAAAAGTACTCTCTAATTCGTTCTTTATAGAGAGTAGAATCCTCTCCATCTAAATCCTCTATCCATTGCATGAAATTTCTATACTTTATGCCCATAGCTTCTATCTCCTCAAAGCTTTTTCCCTCATGAATACCCCATGATTTTTCTCGTAATTTTCTCGTAAAAATAGTTGGAAGTTTAAGTGAAAACTCTTTGAGAGTCTCTCGTGTACGTCTTAAATCGGAGCAGTAGATTTTATCAAACTTCTCTTTTTGAAGTTTTTTTCCTAGCTCTTTTGCTTGTGATTTTCCATAAAGTGAGAGTGCGATGTCTGAGTGACCATTGTACTTTCCTCTAAAAGCCTCTTCAACCTCTCCGTGGCGAACAAGTGTGATAGTCATGAAAAATTCTGAATAATGATGGCGTTTAGAAGGAGTAACTCACTCACTTCGATAATAAGCCCGTAGATGTCACCATTGAGTCCACCTAGACGAGAGCTAAAGAACTTCGCTATAACAAACATAATGACTATGGCTATAACAAAAAGCCAAACACTAGAGAAGAGATAGCTAAGCGATAGAGAGTAGAGTAGGGCTACTAGAAGATGTTTAAGAGTGAGTTCCTCTCTGATAAGAAGTGCGATACCACTACTAACATACTCAAAAAAGTAGATAGCTAAAGTGGCGTTTAGACGTGAAAACATCAAAACTATAGGGAGAAGATAGAAGGCATCAAGGTAGATAAGAGAGGAGAGTTTAAGGCTTAGAAAAATAAAGCTAAAAATCATTCCCATCCCACCAACATGAGAATCTTTCATCACCTCTAAGGCTCTTTTTTTATCTACAAAGAGTCCATCAACCGTATCACTAAAACCATCAAGATGAATAGCACCTGTGAGAAGTACCCAAAGAGCAAAGATGATAACACTTAGGTGTGGAGTTGGAAGATAGGGAGTTAAAAGTGTATGCACTCCCCAAAGAATAGCTCCTAAGATAAAGCCAACGAGAGGATAAAACATAGCGGAGTAGCCGTTGATACCCTTGAAAAAATCGTGTACTTTGAAAAAGGGGAGGATAGTGAACATGCTAAACGCTAGTGCAAAGCCTTTGAATGCTCTCATTTGAGTTGAATCCTTATGCCCGCTGTGACTTGAAAAACTTCATCACATGAGGATGCAAGAAGTTGAGAGATAGTGCCACTCAGCTCTACAAATTCACGAGAGAGTCTATTTTCGCTTACCACGCTTTGACCTACATCGTTGATAACAAAAATGAGATTTAATTCAAGGGCATTGAGTGACTCAATCTCTTTTATCATCTCTTGATGGCTCTTTTTGTGGTAGAGCATATTGTTTATCCACATACTAACACACTCTACTAAAACAGTGCTGTTTGGTTTGAGTCTTGTGAGTGCTTGTGTGAGGTTTAAGCCCTCTTCTATAGTCTCAAAATTCTCTAAACGCTGCTCTTTATGTTTGGCAACTTTTATCTTCATCTCTTCATCAAAGAATTCTGTAGTGGCGAGGTAGTAAGGTTTTTGAGAGGAGATACTGAGTGCATACTCCTCAGCATTTTTACTCTTTCCACTTTTGATACCACCGATGAAGAGAGCTTTCACTTACATCATTCCATACATGATGAGTTCTACAGCTTCTACTATTTCGCTGTTTGTGAGTGAGTTAGCATTAGCATAAGCGAGAGCTGCCCCTGCACCTACACCCTCTTTGGCTTCACCCTCATCATACATCTTTAAAACAGGTATCTCTGCATCTGCAAAAGAGAGAGTTGTGTAGATGGCATGAGGTGTGTAGCTGAGTTGTTCTAAAATATGCTTGATATTTGAGTTTGAATCTTTGGCTACCCAAGACGTTGTTGCTAGGGTGATATTATCAGATTTTAGACGCATAAGTACATCTTCACGAAGTTTATCAGCCACTAGTAGACACGCTGCCATCTGTGTTCCACCAGCAAGTACCACATGAAAACGGCGACTCGCTTCTAAAAGAAAACCTGCACAGAAGATAAGCATATTGTCACTCACTAAAGAGAGTTTTTCAAATGTACTCATATCATCATCTATAAGCTCTAAAGCACTCTTGATAGTCTGGCTTCTTACATCTGTTGGAACATTTAAAAAGCTAGAGGAGAAGTCATCGGCTACATCATATCCAAGTGCTAAAGCTGTTGCTGTTGCTGTAGTTGTTCCACTAGGTGTGGATTCTCCGAGGATAAGGTAAGAGCCTTTCATCTCATAACTGCGACCAAACGCCATACCCTTAGCAAAAATCTCTTCGGCATCTATCTTTGCACCAGTAGCGATAGAGTCTGAGGGTTTGATACTAAAATGGTGAAGATTTGTCTGTTGTGGAGCAATCTCTAGCCCAATATCAAGAGTCTCAATAGTCGCAAAAGCATGTAGGTTATGAACAGCTCTTGTGATAAGAGCTGGAGTAGGAACACCACTCGGAGTTTCAGCAATCTCTGGCATAGAGAAGAGCTTTTCAGTTGTGATAAACTCAGCATCAAGTGTAGGAGTATAAGGAATCTTTCCAGGAATCCCAGCCTGAGTAATCCCCTCAATCTCACAAGTATGTGTCACACTAGCTGCAAGTAAAAAGTCCGCTCTACCCTGAGGAAGTGAATCCTCTCTGTCTGTAAAAATATTATATGTTTTCATGATGAGATTATAACGAAAATATGTGAACCCTTTTGTTGAACAACCTTAAGCTTATAAAACCTCTAAAGCCTTGACAACGTCCCTAGCATTTATCTCCTCTCTACCTTTTCCAAAATGTGCTTTCTTTTTCATTTTTCCAAAGTAAGAGGTGTCTCCTCCTAGTTTTACACCTATCGCTAACGCCATAGCTGTTATGGGGTGACCAGCATTTGGAGAGTCATGTTTTTTGCCATCTTTGTAGAAACTCCACACTTTATAGTTACGAGAAAATAGCA
>CAZTNH010000015.1:0-19278 GCA_964615395.1 uncultured Sulfurimonas sp. | reverse complement strand
TCTATCACTATGCAGGAGACAAGAGAGGGTGCAAAGGCTCTGCAAGAACGCTCATCTGAGATTTCAAATGTTGTGCAGCTTATTGAAGATATTGCAGATCAGACAAACCTTTTAGCCCTTAATGCTGCCATAGAAGCTGCACGAGCAGGAGAACATGGACGAGGTTTTGCAGTTGTTGCTGATGAGGTTCGTAAGTTGGCAGAAAAGACACAAATAGCTACTAAAGATATAAGTATAGTAGTCCGTGCTATGCAACAAGAGAGTTCTCAAGCACAAGAGAGTGTTGAAGAGACTAGTAGTATTTTAGAAGAAACCAAAGTGAAAATTGGAGATCTTAAGGGTAAAATTATCTCTTTTGAAAAAAATGCTTCAAGAAGTGTTTATGAAGTGGATTATATAAGTGATAAGATTTTTGCATCACTTGCTAAAATTGACCATGTTATCTATAAAAATAATGTATATGCTCTTCTCTTTGGTGAAGAGAATGATTTTACACAAGTAAGTCATACTGAGTGTAGATTAGGACATTGGTATGCTACAGGTATAGGAAAAGAGGAGTTTAGTGATACTCCGTCATATAGAAAGATAGAAGCACCTCATGCTATTGTTCATGATAATGCAAACCGACTTGCCAATGAGTGTGCAGGACAAAAAGTAATATGTTCAAAAGATATTATTGAAGAGATGGTATCAACGATTGAAGAAGCCTCTTTAGAAGTTTTTGAACTCTTAGATGCAATGGTAGAAGAGAAAGCACAAAAACAGATGAAATCAGCAGTAAAAGATCTTTTTGAAGGAGTAAGAAAATGATACATATAGCAGTAGTAGATGATGATATACAGATAACATCAATGTTAGAGAAGTTTTTAAAACGAAATGAAAATTATAGAGTAAGTGTTTATAATAATCCAGTTACAGTACTCTCCTCTATAGATAAGTCTGTAGATGTGATTTTACTAGATATAATGATGCCACAGATGAATGGTTTAGATTTTTTACCAAAAATAAAAGAGAAACATTCTCAAATAAATGTCATAATGATGACGGCTTACTCTACCTTAGATAAGGTACTAGACTCACATAGATATGGTGCCGAACACTATCTTATGAAACCATTCTCATCTTTAGACTCTGTAAGTAAAAAGATAGATGAAATTACAATATAATCATTTTATAATAACTGTTAAGTCATTTTTAGCAGTTGTTGTATTTGCTATTCCTATGTATATGTTTATAAAGAATAGTTATGACCTTAATATTGAAAGTTATATAGTTAATGAACTGAAACTGCAAAAAGCACTCCATCTTAACAATAAATATGATGATATGTTAATAGCAAGTTCTAAACATTTTCGAGTGAATCTACAAGGAAATAAGTTTTTAGAAGATACTCAATTTTCATATTTTAAAAAGTATTTTTCAAAAGAGCAGATAAAAGATATACATTTAGAACTCTCTTTAAAAGATACATTTTCCAAAGCTATAAAAGTGAAAAAAAATTGGTATATTGTTACCTTTCTTTATACTAAGAAAAAAGCACAAGAGTACCATGTCTCTATAACAGAAGCTATTGATATAGATAGATCAGAGAAACTCTTACATAGACTTCAAACTATGATTATCATCTCCTCTTTTGTTCTTTTTATCCTCTCTTATATCTTACTTTTAAGTAGAGAAAAACTTGATAAGAGTAAAAGAGAGATAGAGTACTCTTTAGATGAAGCAAATATGTACTTTAACAATGCGATGATTGCATTTTTAATCGTTGATAAAAATAGAAATATTATTAGTGTGAATCCTCTCTTATGTAAAATATTTGGTTATACCCAAGAGGAGTTACTCTCTCAAAGTGCAGAAATTTTACATGTATCTCCTGAAAGTTATCAAGCATGGGGTAGATTGGTTTTTGATAAAGCACAATTAAACTCTGTGGTAAATGAGAAGTATCAGGTAAAAAGAAAAAATGGAGAGCTGTTTTGGATGGAAGCTTCAGGAGCTCCTTTTGACAATACTAAAAAAGTTTCTAATGGTGTAGTCTGGACCATTATGGATGTAACAGAACAGATGAAGAATAAAGAAACTATTGATAGGTTAAATCAGTCAATTCATGAAAACTTAAGTTACCTAAGGCTCTTTTTAGATACAGCTCCTATACCTATTTATGTAAACAATAAAGATGGAGTGATTATTGAGTGTAATAATGCTTTTGCAAAAGTCATTATGAAACAGAAAAAAGAGATTGTAAATCACAAATTAGAAAACTTTTTACCAGATTCTTTACTTCAAATACATCTTAGAAAAGATAAAGAACTTCTTTATAATGAGAGTGTATATTATAAAGAAATTTTTGGTACAAATTTTCATGAGAGTAAGATATATGAGTATCATAAAACAGCTATCCATAAAAATGATAAATATGATGGTTATATCTGTGTAATGGTTGATGTTACAGAGCATGAAGAGCAGGAAACAAAACTTCAAAAGTTGATTTTTGATGCAGTTGAAAAGAATAGAGAGTTGACAAAAGCTCATGAAGAGGAGAGGCTGAATGATATCAAGTTTACTGCTATAGGACAACTCTCAGCTGGAATAACACATGAGATAAATACACCACTTACATATCTTAAAGGTAATTTAGAGATGCTAACTATGGATTTACAAGGAATACCTGATAGCTGTAAATCAAAAGAGCAACTTATAGAAGATACTATAGATATGCAAAATGGTATCAATCGTATAGCTTCTATAGTTGAAGCGATGAGGGAAATGAGCCAAAATAAGAGAGTAGTTTTAGAATCAACTGATATATATGCTACTTTGATAACTTCTCTTGTTATTTCCTACAATCGTTCTAAACAAGTAAGTAGGATTTATTTAAATGACAAACTTTTTACCTTAGATATGCAAAAAGAGCATGGTATCTGTTTTGCAATGATTCAAGCACAAAGAGTTGAGCAAGTATGGATTATTATAATCAATAATGCACTTGACCAGCTACAAAAAATTGCAAATTACGATGAGAGAGAGATTAGAATTAACTGTTTTACAAAGAATAAAAAAGTTCATATCCAGTTTAAAGATAATGCAGGTGGGATTAATGAAGATATGATGGAGACTATTTTTGAGCCTTTTGTATCAGATAAACTAGAGGGTGGAATGGGTGTAGGTTTAAGTATTGCTAAACGTATTATTAGTGAGCAAAATGCGACAATTTGTGCATATAATGATAGTAATAATGCAATCTTTGAGATTGTATTTGAAGAGATTTCAGAAGAGAGTTCTAAAGCTTTACACTAAATGTAGAACCCTCATTCTCTTTACTCTTTATCTCTAATTTAAAATGGTGAAGAGTTAAGATATTGCTCACTATAAAAAGTCCAAGACCTAAAGAGTTGTTCCAACTATTTTCATTTACTCTATAAAATTTATTTGTAATATTTTCTAAATTGTTTTTAGAGATACCTATACCACTATCAATAACATCTATTTTTTTTGTAGTAAACTCAATCTTAACTTCATCTTCTGAGTATTTAAAGGCATTCTCTACAAGGTTTGTAATAACAACACTAAAGAGTGTACTATCTCCTTTGATAGTAATATCTTTATCTCCATGAATATAAACTTGGCGTTTAGCATAGTTTATATTTATATTTTCTACTGTATCGCTAATAAGCTCATAAAGATTTATAGTTTTAAACTGTAACTCTTGTTGCCCACTATCCAGTTTTGAAGAGAGTCTTAGTGTATCTATCAGTTCGCTTAGTTTAATACCATTTTTATAGATTTTAGTTAAAAATTTCTGTCTAATGTTGGGGTTTATATCTGTATCATCCATAAGGGTTTGAGAGTAGCCATTAATAACAGCTATTGGATTTTTAAACTCATGACTAATAGCTGAGATAATATCATCTTTTTGTCTATTTGATGTTTGAAGTTTAGCAGTGAATTTTGATTTTTGTTTCTCTTTTTTTACAAGAATCTGAGATACTTTTGTGAGGAGTGAAGTTATTTTATTAAACTCTACCGAAAGATCTGAACTTATATAAGTCTCTTTATTTTTTTTAATGAGTGATGTTAAAAAGTTAACTATTTTTTGAACTTCAAGCTCTATACTTTTACTAATCTTATAGGTGATAAAAAAGAGAACTATGAAAAAAAGAAAAAGTACAACTAAAATTTCCTCTCCTAAAGAGAGTATATCCTTGTTTATACTTTTGATTCCCTTAGAGAGTCTAATATACATGGGTCTTTTAAAATTGTCATAGCGTTTAACAACATATAAAAGATTTTGATTTAATGTATTTGAGTATCTTATTTTATACCCATAGTCCGATTTAGAAGCTTCTACTACTTCATCTCTATACTTATGATT
The DNA here is from genome assembly GCA_964615395.1 of uncultured Sulfurimonas sp. Taxonomy (GTDB): domain Bacteria; phylum Campylobacterota; class Campylobacteria; order Campylobacterales; family Sulfurimonadaceae; genus Sulfurimonas. The sequence continues at coordinate 14,906 of CAZTNH010000015.1, read as the reverse complement.
TTCCATCTTTGTTTTGTCTTTATGTGATTCAGCAATTATATCTCCATCAATATCTATAAGTGTGAGTCTAAGACCTAAATCATTTTTGATATTCTGTGCTAATGTATCAAGATTTTTACAACGGTGGATAGTAAGAGAGATTATTTTTATGTCATTAAGGAGAGCATTTTTTGTCTGTTGGATATGAAATTCTTTTACCCAAAAGTATGTCACTATACCTAAGACTATAAATAAAATAGAGAAAATGAGAAGAAATTTTCTCAATATAAGTTGGTGAAAATTTAGCAAAATATATAACCCTCACCACGAACTGCTTGAATATAATTTTTTTCACCAAGAGGGTCGATAGTCTCTTTTAAACGCTTAATAGCTACATTGACAGTTTTGAGCTGTTTATTGAGGCTATCTTTCCAGACACGTTCTAGAAGAATATCACGAGAGAGTAAGATATTTTTGTTTGTGATAAATTCTAAAAGTAGGTCATGCTCTAAAGAGGTGAGTTTAATCTCTCTACCCTCTATCTTAAAACTTTTGTTTGATGGGGTATATACAATATCTCTGTATTTGATAACATTTTCTGTTTTACTCGTTCGGCGAATAAGTGATTTTACCCGAGCTTTGAGTTCATTGACATTAAAAGGTTTGGTAATGTAGTCATCACCACCACGCTCTAATCCTTCTATAATATCATCACTTAAATCTTTAGCACTCACATAGATGACGGGTTGATTATAACCTTTAGAGCGTATTTGCTCTATAAAAAGACTCCCCTCAACACCAGGAAGATTCCTATCCATAAGGATAAGAGATATCTCCTCTTCATCTAGTATGTCACGAACATTTAGGGTGTCGACACAGGTAATCGTATCATATCCATCACTCTGTAAAGTATAGTCAAGAAGATCTAATATATCCTCTTCATCATCAACGATTAATATTGTTTTATTCATAATTATATTGTAGCCAAAATTGCTTTAGTTATGAAAGTTACCGCCAACTTTTGCATAGACTAAAAGATTGGCTATACTGATAGCTCGAGAGGCTATTTTACCACTTTTTCTAAGAGCTCGAAGCATTTTATGAAATTTTTCAAATCTCTGTCCATCAGCCTGTTGTGAGAGATTTCTCTCTACCATCTCATAAAGATCATCAGTCTTATTCTCTTCTATAAGTACTTCATTATAAAGCTCTTGAATCTCTTCTGTATCTGAACACTCAATCATATTAAGAGTAAGTTTAATTGCTTTTACTGTTGATGTCTGCATAGGAACTGCATACTCGTTAATAGTTGCAACATCAACATCTGTACAGACATCTGTAAAACCACGTACAAAACTTCTTGTGTTTGAACAAGCACGAGTTAGCTCATTTGTGATTTTAAGATATGCTATAACTTGACGAAGATCTCTCGCCTCTGGTGTATAAAGTGCTAATACTTTGATGATACTGTTATCAATATCATTTGCTTTAGAACCAATGTTTTTTATATGACTTTTTGCTTCTGTAAATTTTTCATTATCACATGTAGCGAGTGCTTGATTTATAAGTATATTTGCTTCTAAGAGACCTTCACTTATATGAAGAATTTTCTCTTTTATCTCATTTAAACTTGCTTGAAATTTTGATACCATTTTTATTGTCCTCTATTTACTATTTTTAACCGAAACGGCCAGTGATGTAATCTTCTGTTTTTTTCTCTTTAGGATTTAAGAAAATATTTTCTGTTTTGTCATACTCAATTAAGTCACCTAAATACATAAATGCCGTATAGTCACTTATTCGAGATGCTTGTTGCATATTGTGTGTAACGATAGCGATACTTACATCTTTTTTAAGTTCAACTAAAAGCTCTTCAATAGCTCCAGTACTGATTGGGTCAAGTGCTGAAGTAGGTTCATCAAACAGAAGTACTTCAGGCTTAACAGCAACTGCACGTGCTATACATAAACGCTGTTGTTGTCCACCTGAAAGACCCATAGCTGATTTGCCTAGTCTATCGTGAACCTCTTTCCAGAGTGCTCCATCTTTGAGCGCTTGTTCTACACGGTCTGCTAGTTCTGTTTTGTTTTTTAAACCTGCGATTTTAAGACCATATGCAACATTATCAAAAATACTCATTGGAAAAGGTGTAGGTTTTTGAAAAATCATACCAACTTGCTGACGAAGTTCGATGAACTCATTCTCTTTTTTAATATCTAAGATATTTCTCATCTTACCACTCTCTTCATCAAGGAGTTCGATTTTACCATCGTACTTATTTCCTGGATAGATGTCGTGAATACGGTTCATACTTCTAAGAAGTGTAGATTTCCCACAACCACTTGGACCAATAAGAGCCGTGATTTTATTTTTCTCTATCGGTAGAGTGATATTTCTTAGTGATGGATGTTCTACTTTTGGGTAAGTAAAAGAGAATTTTTTGATGTTCATTACAGTCATAATATTTAGCCCTTAAAATTTATAACTTATTATATGAAATTTTGGTTACATAATGGTTACGAAGTAATGATTTTTAAACTTTTGATATTTTAGGGTTTACGAATTATTCTATTACATTTAATATATAAGAACTTTCATAAATAATCATTCCAACTGGAGACTTAATATGATATGTTTCATATGTCATATAACCATTTTTTTGAAAATATGCATAGTTATCAGTTTCATTAACTATTTTATATTTAGAATCATTTTTTTTATCTTTATATCTTGGTAAGATAATTGAAGATTTAGCTTCAATATACTCTTTTGTTGTAACAAAGAGTTGTTTTTTTGTTTTGAAATGAACAAAGGTTGCATTTACAACTCTATTGTTATTATAAATAGTTACATCACAAATTTGTACTTTATTATTAGAAATTTTTGACTGTGCACCAGTACTATTAGTTGTCCAATGAGCTGACCAACCATCTGTAAAAGCAAAACCAACATACTCATAAATCATTTTTCTAGATTCTTTAGTTTGTGGCATTTTTAGTGTTTCAACTATTTGAGACAATACTTTTTTTTGTTCTTTAGGTATAGAACTAATTGAATCTAGTGCAAATATATTTTGCATTAAAATAACTATTAAAATTAATTTTTTCATAAAACTCTCCAATAGAATAACATATATTTCATTATAAATAAAAAATCTTAAAATAAAGTATTATATTTGATTTTACATAAAAAGAATAATCATATTTTCTACATTAAAGAGAACTTTAAAATTTAATCTTTATTTCTAGTGATAAATCTTCCTGTTAAGTTTATGATTAAAACTAAGACAGTGAGTATAAATGAAGCTGCCCAAGCTAAATCTCGGCTAGACTCTTCGGGTTCGTTTGCTAAGTCGTAGATACTTACTGTTAGAGATGGGAAGCTTTGTGTTAGGTCAAGGCTAAAGTAGTTTGATGTTTCAGATGTGAAGAGTAGGGGAGCAGTCTCACCGATGATTCTAGCAAACGCCAGTAATATACCAGTCATAATTCCTACTTTTGCAGCCTTGATAACGATGTCTAAGATGACTCTATACTTTGAAGCACCTAGAGCTACACCAGCTTCACGAAGTTCACGAGGGACAAGTGAGAGCATATTGTCAGTCGTGTTGATAACTACGGGAATCATCATGATTGCAAGTGCGATAGCCCCAGCAAAACCACTTGTTCCACCAGTCGGTACAACTATCACAGCATAGACAAATGCACCGATAACGATAGAGGGAGCAGACATCATAATGTCACTTAAATCACGGATAAGAGAAGCATATCTTCCTTTTCCATACTCTTGAATATAGATACCAGCAGCCATTCCAAGTGGAATCCCGATAGCAGCAGCAAGACCAGCTAAGATAAACTGACCGATGATAAGGTTACGAAGTCCTCCATCTATAAGGTCATTTAAAAAGAGACTAAAGTGAAATGAACCTAGACCTTTTATAAAAAGTGTGACTAAAATCCAAGCTAGAAATGCTAAACCGATTACAGCAGATAGCACACTTAGTGTTAAAAATATTTTATTTACAAGGAGTCTCATTTAGTGTGCCTTTTTTAAGAAGTAAAATTTTGCGATGGAGATAACAGCAAAACTTATTATAAAAAGAATAAGTGCTAGATAGAAGAGTGCTGACTCACCAAGACCACTTGCTTCACCGAAGTTATTTGCCATCGCAACAGGGATGGAAATAGTTGGACTATTTATAGCAGTAGGCAGTACAAAAATAGAACCGATTAAGAATGCCACTGCCATTGTTTCACCTAAGGCACGACCGAGTGCCAAGATGATAGAGCCGATGATACCAGTTTTTGAGTATGGAAAGATGATGTCTTTTATGACTTCAAACTTTGTAGCACCAAGAGCATACGCTGACTCTTTTAAAACGCCAGGTGTAGTGTTCATACTATCACGAGTGATAGCTGCCATAAATGGAAGTATCATAACACCTAAAACAAGACCAGCAGTTAAGAGTGAGACCTGATACCCACCTACTAAGTCAGCGACTATAGGAGCAAAGTAGTAGAGTCCCCACATACCAAAGATGATAGATGGAATGGCAGCAAGAAGCTCGATAGCGATACCAACGACATGAGAGATATTTTTAGGAGCGATTTCTGCTAGAAAAACTGCTATACCCATTGCGATAGGAAGTGCAAAGATTAAGGCTATAAGAGTCGTAAGAATAGTACCTACGATAGGGACAAGACCACCATAAATAGTCTTTGTTTCAACATCATCTTCATCAAACATAACATCATCATCTTCATCAAGAATCATGTCATCTTCATCACTTATGTTATCGCTGACACTCTCTTTTACAGGGAGTGCTTTAGTAGTAGTATCATTAACTGGGACTTCTTTGTTCCAATCAGGGTTTATTATAAAGTCAAATCCAAACTCTTCAATAGCTGGTTTAGCAGCAACTAAAAGAGTTATGAATATACCGACTAAAATAACAAAAACAAGAGTTGCACTACTGATAGAGAGTTTTTGAAAGATTTTTTCCATTGATATATAGCCTATAGTAAAATTAATATGATATTTTATATTAGTTTGGTTACGTAAAGGTTACAAAGATTAAAAGAACTCTATCTCATCCTCTTCATCACTATTATCTCTCTGTCCCATAGACATCTCAATTTGAGCGATATTGGAGTAAAAAGATTTATCCATATAATGAATGTCCTCTGCTGTCTGTTCAAAGAGTACACTTCTTTTCCATGTTAACAAGTCAGAGATAAAAGATTGTAAAAGTGTTATAAGTATTTCAAAATTTTCATCTTGCTTATACTCTTGTAGTTTTTGGCTAAGTAGCATAAGAGAGTAACTTAAGTCTTTAAACTCAAAGAGTGGATTGAGTGCATGTGTATAGCCTTCAAAGAACTTAACTAAAGTAGTTTGTAACTCTTCACTCCATATATCAGTATACTCTAAAAATGCTATATCATTTTCAAGTTCGAGTAGTTCATCTAAAACTTCAGGTTCAAGTTCTATTTCACTAAAATATTTTTGAGCAGAGGTAAGTATGGTACTCTCATCATAAATAGTCTCATCTGTAAAAATTGGGCATGTCTCTTGAAACTCAACTTCAGTATATTTATACTCATGTTTAAATTTATAACATACATCTATAAGATGTCGAAGTGAATCTTTAAAGTCGATAGTTGCAAGATTAAATGCTTTTACATTTTCCTCTTCATTATGAATATAAGATGCCCAGATGTTAAAAGATTCAAGCATATATAAAAATATATCTTTTAAATCATTGTCATTTTTACTAAGTAAATAGGGTATAGTTTTTCCATGAACAAGAGATTTAAGGTCTATAAAATGTTCTTTGATATCTTCAAGTTGATTTATTCCCTCTAGACAATGAAGATAGATATCTGTTGTTTCATAGAACTTTTCAATAGCTTCTTCACTATTTGGGTTATTTAAAAGAGTAAGATAGTTATTAAAAAATATCTCATCAACTCTCCCCTTTAGAGTTCTTCTTTCTCTAAGTTTATGAAAAACAAGGTTGTCATTTACTCTTGATGTTATTTCCATCTCAGAACTAGAAGTTAGAAGTTTTGAAAGAGCGAGAGATTCATGTGTTCTATACTTATCTGTAAGTTTATAAGACTCTTTTTTTAAAGATTTAAAATAAATCTTACCTATTTTATTAAAGAGGTATTCAATTTTTTGTTTTTCATTTAACATAGATTTAAAAGTTATAACTTCATCTTCTGTAAGTTCTACACCAAAAGTTTTATGAAGTTTTTTTCTTTGAGTTGTATTTTTTTGATCTAAAAAATAGAGTCTAGTATTTTTAAGTTTTACTGAATGAATACGATACTCATTAGTAGAGTAGTCAGTTTTTTGAGAGTATGAAGCTTTAAATTCTAAACTCTCATTAAATTTTTTGTAGTGAGTATCCAAGTCAAATTCATCTATAATCTCATTAAGAAGATAGTAGTCAATTCTTTTTGCATTTGCTCCAAAACGGCGTTTTCCTAATACAGAAAAGATATGACGTTTACGGTTTCTATTGTTAAGATTTATATTGGCTATTTCAAGATAGTAGGGACGATCTACTTTGATATTTGTATATCGAAGAGTGATGCCGGTGAAAGACTCTTTATACTCGATGTACTGTATAAAGTGTTTTTTTTCATCCTCTTCACTAATTGTAATAATATTATGTTTGGGATCTTTTTTATCTTCAGAAGATGGAGATAAAAAAGAGAAAGTATGTGATAAAATCAAATTTAATTACCTAGTATTCTTTTTACAAATTCTAACACAAAGTTGTTACATATGTGTAACAAAAGGGATTAGTTAATCCCTTTCTCTTTCCAGTAAGCTCTAATTTTAGTAGTTAAAGAGTCTGGTAATGGAACAAAACCAAGACCCATAGCTATATCTTGACCATTTGTATAACACCAGTCATAAAATTTAGTAACTCTTTTATCCATTTCAGGTTTTTCTGCTGGAACTAAGATGAAAGTAGCAGCTACCATAGGGTAAGAGTCTGCACCTTTTGGGTCAGCGATTACAGAGTAAAAATCTCTTTTAGGGTTTAAGTTTGCTTTGGCTGCTGCAATTTGAAATGATTTTAGTGTTGGTTTTATGAAGTTACCTGCACGGTTTTGAACTGTTGCCATTGCTATGTCATTGTTTTTTGCATCTGCATAATCAATATATCCTACAGAGTATTTAGTCTGTTTCAGAAGTGCAGCTACACCAGAGTTTGTTTTCCCACCGATATGATGGTCACCTGGCCATGAGAGTGATTTTTTAGCACCATAAGTTTTTCTCCATTTTTTAGAGACTTTACTGAGGTAGTATGTGAAGTTATAAGTAGTTCCTGAACCATCTGCACGGTGAATAAAAGTAAGTTTTTTATGTGGAAGTTTTACTCCAGCATTCGCTTTAGCTATAACTGAATCATCCCAGTACTTAGCACTACCATCAGCGATAGCTACAGTAGCAGCACGAGAGAGTTTAAGTCCACTTACATTTGGAAGATTGTACCCCATTGTGATAGCACCAACTACACCTGGAAATTGATAAAGAGCATTTCTCTTTAAAACTTTTGGGCTTAAAGGTTTGTCAGTTCCTGCAAAATCGACAGCACGTTTTTCGGCATCTTTGATTCCTTTTGAAGAACCCTTTTTGATGTAATCAACTTTGATACCAGTCTCTTTGTTATAAGCTTTCAACCATTTTTGGTAAACACTATAAGGAAAAGAAGCACCACTTCCTTTTATAATATCGTTTGCACTTAAAGATGTAAGTAAAACTGTACTTGCTAATGCAATTTTTATAACTTTAGTCATTTTGTAAGCCTTTTTATGTTTTGTTGGTAGAAGTATAAAACAGTTGGGTTACGCTTTAGTTACAAGAGTATCTCTGGTGGTTTAAAAGAACCACTGAGAAGTAATACGAAAGATATTTACATCTTTATCTCCAACATTTTTATCAAAAGAGTCTTTTTGAAAGTATGCACCTACTTTAGTACTGTTTCCTCTTAAGTAGCAGTTGACTCCTGCTAACATAGAAGTAGCACTATATCCATCTTCATCTTCAAATCTATCCCAAGACTCATAACGAACAAATGGAGCTATATAGTTAAAGTCTGTAAAAACATACTCACTCGTTACATAGTACCCTGAAGCTGTTCCAACATTTAAGCTGTTTGGTGCTGTAATATCTTGAACTACATCATTAAACTTAAAGTACTCCCCTTGAATCATGAAACCGTGGTAGTGGGCTGATAGTTCTACATTTATAAGTGACCTTTGGAGATTAAGTGTTGCATTATTATCTGTTGTTCCTTTCATCGTAGGTATAGCCCAGTATGCAGCACCGATAGTGAAGTGTTTTCCTTGACCCATGTATGTCTCTGTTACTGTTTTCTCTTCCCATCCATCAAAAGGAGAGAGTTTTACTTTTCCACCGATAAAGAAACTCTCTTCGCTTATATCTACATTTGTCCCACTAGTTCCACCTGCATCTTTTACCTTGTCAGGATTTGCAGCTGAACCTACAGCTACTTGATAGTGAATCTTTTTTTCCCAATCACCATAGACTTGAACATTTGCCGCACGACGATTAAATGAGATGTATTGTGCAGCTGCATCAGCTATATATGGTCTATCATAGGCGATAACACGAGCTGATTTTACAGTCTCAGTACGTGAGACATCAATTTTGGCACGGTAGAGTTTTATGTTTAAAAGAGAAGAATTAAATGGTTTCTTTATCTTTACATAAGCATCTCCAAGAGTAAATTGACCCTCTTCATTATCTATACCGTAGTTTGATTTATCATTTCTCATATCCATTGTGAAAGAGCTATGTTTTCCAAATCCTGCGGCTATTTCTAAACGCACTCGTCTAAGATAAGCATCTTGCAGAGTTGTATCTGTTTTTGATGCTTCATTATAGTTTGTCTCTTTACTCTCCATCGTTCCTTGAATACGGACACCAGCTTTAAACCACATGTCAGGTGCATCATCTGGAATAAACTTTATACCTATATGTGTCTCTTTTCCAAGAAGAAATTCAGGTGAATTTTGATTTATGATAGTAATCTGTTCTTTACTTTTCTTTTGTGTATCTAATGTAAGAGCATTTAAATGCACAACTGTTAATGCTGGTACTACCAATGTAGTGAAGAGTATTTTTTTCATAGTTATAGCCTTGATATTTTTAATTTATAGTTTAGTAATGGATGAGGTATATCTATGAAGAGATAGGGGGACGAAGAAGTGTATGTTGGTATGCAAACTGTTTTGTAGCATAAATATGAAATGCTGTAAATACTTTTGAACTGTATGCAAACTGATAAAATGTAGATATATTAAGTAATTTATCATTTATCTCATTTTTAAGTGAGTTTTCATCTATACTCTGTTCTATTTGAGTATTGGAGTTCTCTTCCATAGTAATAGATGATATATTAAAGAGAGAGATTGTAAAAAGTGTTATAAATAGTAACTGAAATAATTTTGACACTTGATACTCTCCTTGGATAATGTTAATAGAAGATTATACCAAAACGATTGCAGTTTGGTTACAAAAATATTTTTAGTGTAACCGACTTGTAATCACAGCATAATATAATTCGGTAATTCAAAACTAATAAGGAAAATTAAGAATGAAAAAAATTGTATTATCAGCATTAGCTGCAATGACATTAGGAACAGTTGCTGCAAATGCACTAGATTTATACCAAGATGCAAATGGTCAAGTTTTTACTTCTGCTGCTGAGGGTCGTACACTTGTTAAAGATAAATCTGTAGATGTTTTTGCTCATGCAGATAAATTAAAATTTAGTGGTTTAACTTACATCGGTGCTACACTTGATGAGTATGATGCTGCTTCAGAAGCAACTACTGCTCAGATGGAAATCCGTCGTGCATATTTTCAACTTAAAGCATACTTTATGGAAGATCCTAAATCATACTATCGTGTAACCTACGATATGTCTAAAGATGTAACAGGTGATGAAAAACTTCGTGCAAAATATGCTTATATCTTTTTAAACAATATTTTACCTGCTACTGGTGTTGAGATAGGTCTTGCACACCGTCCATGGCACGATTATGAAGAGCATAATGCTTGGTACTATAGAAATATTTCTAAAATTCTTATAGAAGATAAAAAATCTGGTCCAGATCTTTCAAACTCAGCTGACTTTGGTGTAATGACTAAAACAAGAACAAAATATTTTGATGCGGATATAGGTCTTTTTAATGGTGAAGGGTATCATGCAGCACAAAATCCACAAGCACCATCTTCTATAAGTTTTGAGTGGAGAACAACAGCTCACTTACTTGGTGTAAGTGGTAAAGATAAACAGACTACAAAAACTTATTGGGATGCTTCATTTTTTGGTCAGTACAATATGAAACATAAAGATGTAACAGTAGGTACGGTACAAGAAGAGCAAGATTTAATTTTTGGTGGTCTTCATACTGTTTATAATCAACCATCATTCCTAGTAGCTGCACAATATGTTTATTCTGAGAATACTTCAGATATTACAAATAATGTTTCAGCACAAGCAGGTTCCGGTTATAGTGTAAATGCAGAGTATCGTTTAGGTGCAGAAAAAGAGTATAGAGTATTAGCTCGTTACGATTCTTGGACTCCAGAGATGGAAGTTTCAGCTGATGAAAAAACAGACTCTAGTTATATCTTAGGTACTGCATGGGAACAAAATAAAAACCTCCAATGGGTAGCGAATGTTATCGTTACTGATAATGAAGCGGGTAGTTCTAAGTATGATAACAATGGTGTAGCATATATGCTAACAGCAGAGGTAAGATTCTAAATCTTCGTCTTTCAGACTCAAATATAAATTTTAAATTTCATTTCTCCTTATAATAAAGGCACTCCTTCTTCTTGTGCCTTTATATCTTCTTCATTTATTAAATTTTAGTTCATCTGATGTATAATTCAAAATAAAAAGTAGGAGTTCTTATGCCACGAGTATTAGTTCCATTAGCCAAAGGTTTTGAAGAGATAGAGGCTGTTAGTATTATTGATGTGCTTCGTCGTGCAGAGATAGAGGTTTTAGTTGCTTCTTTAGATGGAAAAAGTTTAGTACAAGGTGCACATGGTATCTCTTTAGAGACAGATTTACATGTGAGTAGTGTGAAGAGTGAAAGTTTAGATATGATAGTCTTACCTGGTGGATGGGAAGGAACTCATAACTTAGCTGATGATAAAAATATTGAGCGTTTACTTAAAGAGATGGATAGTGCTGGAAAAAATATAGCAGCTATTTGTGCTGCACCTTTTGCACTTAATCGAGCTGGTGTTTTAAAACAAAACTACACTTGTTATCCATCTATTGAAGAGCAGATAAGAGAAGAAGGATATCAAGGAGATAAGATGATGGTTGTCGAAGATGAAAATATTCTTACATCGAGAGGGCCAGCTACTGCTATATGTTTCGCACTGGCAATAGTGAAAAAACTTCAAGGTGAAGAGAGTTATAAAGCTGTTAAAAGTGAATTACTTGCATCTTATTGTATAGATTAATAATGACAAAGTTTACTTTTTTTGTTTTTAATCAATGAAAATTTAGAATACACTGGTTATAATTATTATAATTTTCCATGTAAAGGTAGAGGTATGTCAGTAACAACACCGTATCCAGATAATTTTAGTGAGTTAAAAGCAGAAGTTCGTGCAGCTGGACTTTTAGATCGTGTTCCTGTTCGTGGAACTATTGAAATGATAGCTATTATGCTTAGTATGGCTCTTATATATTATGTCGTTATAAACTGGAGTACTCTCCCTACTGAGTCACTTTGGAGTGCAGTAGGGCTCGGTTTTTTTATGACTATAGTATGGACTCGTGCAGTTTTTGTTTCACATGATATACTACATCTTCAATACTTTAAAAATAAGTCACTCTCATTTAAACTCTCTTATCCATTTTCAGCGTTTATTCTTTCAAATAGCTCTTCATGGTGGGATTTTAAACATAATGTAAATCACCATACATGGTGTAATGTTCCTGAAAAAGATGAAGATATTTTAGCGATGGATGGTGCGTTTGCTCCTAACTATAAGGGAGATAAAGCATGGTTGCGTGCTAGTAAATATCTTGTTTTTTGGGGTGCTATGTTTTTTATGTATCCAGCATTTATTATTCAGTCATATAACTTCGCTATTAAACGTAAAAAATGGGGAGAACTTGGTTTAATGCTTATGCATTGGCCTTTAGTGTGGGGACCGATATTTTACTTTTTACCACTAGAGAGTGCTATTGTAGTATATGTGACTCTGAACTTAACACTCTCTCCTTGGTTGGCGTTTGGATTTATTACAAACCACTTAGGGTGTGAAGTTTTTGAAAAAGAGGTTGGTGAAAACTTATCATGGATGGAGTTACAGATGAGAACATCTCGTTCACTTAAGGGTGGAGCATTTATTCACTGGTTTTATGGTGGACTTAACACTCAGATTGAACATCATTTATTTCCAAAAGCACCACGTTTTAATCTTTTAAAAGTACAACATATGACAAAAGAGTTTGCAAAAAAACATCACATGGCTTATTTTGAAACAACACCTTTTCATGCATATGTTCAGATAAATGATGTACTTAAAGAGTATTAAACTCTATGAAAAGAGTTAATCATGCAGATTAAAGATAATCTGTATGATCTACTTTTTGTAGAAGATGAAAAACCTATCCGTGATAACTATGTTACTTATTTAAAAAGATATTTCAAAAATGTCTATGAAGCAGAAGATGGGGAACATGCTTATACAGTATATAAAGAAAAAAAACCTCAGTTAATGATTGTTGATATTAACATTCCTAAAATGAATGGACTTGAATTAGTAAAAAAGATTCGTGAAAATGATAGAACAACAAAAATTATAATCTTAACAGCTCATACAGATGTTGATTATCTTCTTAGTGCCACAGAGTTAATGTTAACAAAGTATCTCGTAAAACCTATTACAAGAACTGCTCTTAAAGAAGTCCTACATACAGCATTAGATGAGTTAGTTAATTTCAATATTCACTCAACTACAATTATGCATTTAAAAGAAAACTATACATATTCATTAGAATCTGGAGAACTTTTAAATGATGGAAAACTTACTGAACTTACAAATTTAGAAGCAAAGATGCTAAAAATGTTTTTTTTAAACTTAAATATAATACTCTCGTATGATAAAATTATTTATGAGTTATGGGATTATTATGATGATAATAAAGTGAATTCCATCAAAACTATTATAAAACAGTTAAGACAGAAATTACCAAAGAACAGTATTAAAAATGTTTTTGGTGTAGGATATAAAGTAAGTATATAAAGCTTGTTAAGCTTTATATCTATACTCCTTCTACTTTAAGAAGTTGTGTCTCTCCGACCATTAAATCAACAGTCATAAGAGCTCTTTTAAATACACTCTCTTGTCTATACTCGATGTTATGTTTTCTACATATATCTTTCACTAGTGGTTGCATTGTTTGATAGTAACTAAGTGGCATATTTGGGAAAAGGTGATGCTCTACTTGGTAGTTTAAGAAACCATGTAAGAAGTCAATCCAATCTGAACCTGTATTGTAGTTTACACTTCCCATAATCTGTCTTAGATAGAACTCACCTTGAGACTTATGTGGTTGAGAAAACTGATAGATATCTCCAGCTGAGTGGTTTGGTACAATCACTAAAAATGAGTGAAGATTCGCATATGCTTCAGAAAGAATTAAAATAATAGCAGCAGTAAAGACAGCATCTAAACCTAATGGTAAGAAAAGTAAAGGAAGACCAACAAATCTTACTAAACCATAAGGTAAGTAGTACTCTTTCCATAACTTAGCACCATTTTCTGTAAATGGAGACATCTCATAGTCAATAATCTCAGGCTCTTTTTTCTTTCTTCTCTCTTTGTTCGTTAAAATTCTTAATGTATTTGGTGCATAGTAAGTAAATTTCCATGTAGCAGCGAAGATATAAATAAAAACTCTTCTTAACCACATAGGTGTATTTGACTGGATTAGCCACTGCATATTTCTTTCAACATTATCTGGATCATCATCTTCACCTAGGTGATAATGGTGCATAATATTGTGTTCATACTCCCAAGCTTCAGGTTTAATCCAATCTAACCAGTCAAGGTATCTACGTCTACCTCTAGCATAACCTGATTTTTTAAACTCTAATGGAATATTAGGTATCTTGTCATATCCACCATGCATAATTGGGTGTGCGACATTTGCCCAGTGACCAACATTCCCTATACCTATAAGTACAGCAGAAATGATGGATAAGCCCCAAAAACTTAAACCATGTAAACCTATGGAAAGTTCTAATGAAGCTATAACAAAGATCATAAAAAATCCAGATATTGAAAATGCTCTTGACCAGTTTTGCATTTTTCTTACATGTAAGTAATCCTTATAAACTGGTTTACCAATAGTCTTTTTGATATCTTCAATATCTTTTTGAAGTTGCTCTTTATCTATCTCATCATATTTTGCATAAACATGATCCTCTGGTAATTTTTCAAAATCTTTTGAGTAAATAGGCTTTTCTGATCTGTTTTTCTCTTTTCTTAGCTTCTCCTGTTCTGCCCAAATTCGTTCTTGTTCAGCTATTTCTTCAGCTTCTTCATCAGAGATAATTGCCTCTCGGGCATCTCTAATGGCATTAATTTCATCTAGTGATTGTTCTGTTTCTTGTTCTGCTTTTGACAAAATGTATCCCTTGTACTTATATTTATTATTATCATTATATGTAAAAATACTTAAACTCACTTTTAAGAGTTGATTTTTTAAGCTAATATTATGGGAGGATGTTCCATTAATAAATAATAAACATCATTTTGGATAAAATACAAATAATTAACTAAAGAAAATCGGAGACTTTATGGACGCTGCCAAATATATTTGGATGAATGGAAAATTT
>CAZTNH010000014.1:0-21406 GCA_964615395.1 uncultured Sulfurimonas sp. | reverse complement strand
TAAGTTTGCTTGTAGTGATGCGATGTGCATGACTATAGGGGCTGCTATGCCTGCTGGTGTTTTTTTCACAATCTTAAAAGCATCATTAAATGAAGACTCTTCTATGAAACAGACCTGACCATGAAAGGCCTCTACACTTCCATATACCCAAGGCTTTCCTACCTCTTTTGCATAGGTGTTGATGTCTCCACGAGTGGGAAGATTATCAGTAGCATCTATAATGAGATCAACATCAATGTTTTTTAAACTCCACTCCTTAAAGTCACAGTTATGGGGATAGGCTTTTGTGTAGGGACATCTCTCTTCTATAAGATTGGCGTTTAAGATAGCCTTGTTTTTCCCCTCATCACCAAGTTTAAATGCGATTTGACGATGGATATTGTGAAGACTTACTTCATCAAAATCTATCATATGAATTTCACCGATACCACTAGCCCCAAGAGCAAACGCCAGAGATGAACCTAAACCACCTGAGCCGATAATGGCTATCTTTTTAGTTTGGAGTAGCGTTTGAGTCTCTTCACCCCAAAGTTGTACCTGTCTGTGAAAGTATTGCATCATAATTGACTCCTTCTGTTGATAGCCTCTTTAAAGCCCCAAGCTCTTCTAGCTTGAACTACATCTGTATGACTCATATCTACTATGAGAAGCTCTTCTTTGTTTCCTAAGTGCTCTAAAATTTCACCATTTGGTGAGACTAGAAGAGAGTCTCCATAAAAATTCCATGTTACTTCTTTATCTTCATAACTTCCGATTCTATTTGCACGAAGCATATAACAGTTGTGAGTAAAAGCACGACTACAAAGAAGAGCTTTCCATCTTTCGTAAGAGTCGAATGTTGAAACGCTAGGCACTAAGATACAGTCAATATTTTTAGAATCAAGTTGTGAAAATATGGCATCAAAATGAAGCTCAAAACCACTTACAACGGCAAACTTAAAACCATCTACTTTAAAGACCATAGGAGATTGGACTTCACTAATGGCATTTGAAAAAAACTTCTCTTCATTCCAGTGTGTGTAGTTGATAAGAAGTTGCTGTTGGTAGTAGGAAGTAGAAGAGGGTGAGAACTTAGCTATAGTTTTAAAAAGCTCTTTTTTCTTCTCTATGATAAGTGGTGCAATGATAGTCATTTTATATGTTTTAGCAAGCTCTTTTAAGACTTTTATCTGATGAGCTGCTTGCTCTTTTATCATACTAAAAGACATACTCTGAAGCTCTTTAAAAAAAGGGTTTAAGATATACTCTCCAAGAACAAGAACCTTTACACCTTTTTTATGAGCTATTCGGATGTAGTTATAAAGTTTTGTAGAACTCATCCCTTGCGAAGTGAGTTGCAGTACAGCAGCTCTCATCTATGAAGCTTTAATCTCTTGAATTTTGATAGTAGCATCCTCAAGAATCTTCTGTGCCTCTGTTAACTCTTTCATACCACTCTCATATGCTTTAACACTATTTTCTAGTGTTATCTCTGGACTCATAAGTGTCTCTAAAATCTTTTTTGCATTATCGAGTTTGTTTTCAAAATCTTCTGTTTTTTTAGCCATTGAGTGCATCCTTTACATATCTGTCAAATTTTTCTAACTCTACGAGAAAAGCATCATGCCCGTAGTCACTATCTATATCTATGTAGCGATAGTTTTTCTTTTTAATAGTTTCAAGTTCATCTGCTATCTCTTTCATCTCAAAGTTTTTAAAAAGCAAATCATTTTTAAAACTGATGAGATGAAGTTCGGCACTTATGCGTTTAAGAGCTTCACCTAAAGAGTCAAATCCACGAGAAATATCATAAATATTGATAGCTTTTGTGATGTAGAGATAGGCTAGGGGGTCAAACCATTTTGTGAAGTTATAGCCGTTATACTCTAAGTATGACTCTACTTGAAACTTTCCAAAAAGCTCATAGAGTCCATCTGTAAGCTTATACTCTCGTCCAAATTTCTCTCGCATAGACTCATGTGATAAGAAACTGATATGCCCAGCCATACGACCCACAGCCATTCCTGAAAGACCTTTTTGAGCGATAACCTTGGGGTCGTAGTAACCCTGCTTAAAGTCTGGATCTTTGAGTATAGACTCTTGTGCTACCTTGTTAAAAGCTATAGCCCATGGTTGTGTTGCATGTGTCGTAGCTAAGGCGATGATTTTGTTTGCGAAGTTTGGATAGTGTATGGCAAACTGTAAAGCTTGCATACCACCCATACTTCCCCCAACAATGGCTTCAACACGGTGAATATCTAAACGGTCAAAGAGTATGCGTTGTGCTTTTACCATATCTTTTATGCTGACGACTGGAAACTTGTAACGATAGGGTTCATGGTGAGGGTATTGAGGGCTCATTGGTCCTGTTGAACCAAAACAAGAGCCTATAACATTGGAGCAGATTACAAAGTACTTGTCTGTGTCTATGGCTTTACCCGAACCGATAAAACCATCCCACCAACCAGCCTTGCTCTCATCTTCATAAACGCCAGCTGCATGGTGTGAACCAGTAAGTGCATGACAAACTACAACCACATTACTTTTGTCATCATTTAGAGTCCCATATGTCTCATAAGTGATGTCGTAAGGTTCTAAGATACGACCACTCTCTAGGTAGAGAGGGTTAGTAAAATGTTCGGTATGTGTTTGTAGGTTTAAAGACAAGTTTATAAGCTCCGTAAAATAATAGTGCTATTTTATCGAAATTCGCTTAACTAAGCTTCAAGTGCTTGTTTTATATCTGCAATAAGGTCACTACTAGACTCTAGTCCAGCAGAAATTCTAATAAGTCCAGCAGGTACACCACAGGCAACTAACTCCTCTTGTGAGAGCTGTTGGTGAGTTGTTGAAGCTGGGTGTGTGATGATAGATTTTGAGTCACC
Organism: uncultured Sulfurimonas sp.; assembly: GCA_964615395.1. Taxonomy (GTDB): domain Bacteria; phylum Campylobacterota; class Campylobacteria; order Campylobacterales; family Sulfurimonadaceae; genus Sulfurimonas. The sequence goes on along the minus strand of CAZTNH010000014.1, from coordinate 18,542 downwards.
TATATTTACAACTAAAGAGTATAACTCTGTAGCATTTACAATCTTTGTCGCCTCTTCTATGCTTGATACTTCAAAACTTAAAAGTCCACTACATAATCCATCTTGAAAATACTTTTGAGCATTTTTATAGTTTGAGTTACTTTTGAGCCCTGGGTAGTTTACCTTAGAGACTTTTGGATGAGACTCCAAAAACTCTGCTAATGCTAAGGCATTTTTAGAGTGCTCTTTCATACGAAGAGAGAGATGCTCTAAACCTTGAATAAACAACCATGAGTTAAATGGTGAACTCACTGCTCCAATATCACGAAGAAGAGAGAGACGAGTACGAAGAGTAAACGCTGGAAGTCCAACATCTACATAAACTAAGCCGTGATAAGAGGCATCAGGTTCGTTAAACTGAGGATAACGAGGGTTATTTTTGAGTTTCTCACCTAAGCCTTTACGTTCCACTAAAATTCCACCGATAGCGAGACCTTGACCTGTAGTATATTTTGAGGCACTATGAACTGTAACATCTGCATCATACTCAAAAGGGCGACATAAAACAGGTGTAGCTACCGTGTTGTCAACTACCGTTAAAATTCCATGTCTATTTGCAATAGCCGTTATAGCTTCGATGTCAGCCACATCAATACTAGGATTTGTGAGTGACTCAAAAAAGATTACCTTTGTTTTATCATCTATAAGAGCTTCAATCTCAGAAGGATTTTGAACATCAAAAAAGCGAGACTCTATTCCAAAACGCTTAAAAGTGTGAGCTGTTTGCGTTAAACTTCCACCATAAAGCTGTTTTGCACAGATTATGTTATCTCCCGCTTCAGCAGAGTTTGCGATAGCAAAAAAGATAGCACTCATCCCACTACTTGTAGCGATAGCTGCCTCTCCACCCTCCATCTCTGCAAAACGTTTTTCAAAAACATCTGTAGTTGGGTTGTTAAGACGTGTGTATATATTTCCTAACTCTTTGAGTGCAAAAAGATTTGCTGCATGTTCAACATCACGAAATTCGTAAGCAGTAGTCATGTAAATTGGGACTGCCATTGTTGATTGAGTGTCTTTTTCGTATCCTGCATGGAGTGCTGTTGTTTGTAAATCCATCTTAAATCCTTATCTATTTAATGTTTCATCTTTAAGTTTTTCTAAAAATTCTAGTATATTCTCTTGATATGAGTGTGTATCTTCATCATGTGTTAAAAGTAAAAGAGGTTTTAATGCTTTTATATCAATTTTTGTTGCATAACGAGGAACTATTTTAAGCTCTTTTTGAATATTGTTTACAAGTAAGTCTATATCCAAACTGTTATCATCTTTTACTTTCTGTACTATCTCTTTTGTTGAGAGCATTAGAAGATTTGCTCTATCTTCATCTCCATCATAAATATGCATTCCAATATCTTTAACAACAATAAAGTTCTCAACTGATGCCTTAGGATTTGCAGCTATAACTAGTGCAAAAATTTTAGCACGAAACTCCAACGAACCGTGATGATGAACAAAAAATTCACGAAAAGCACTAAAAAAGTGATGTTTTATCCTAAACCAAAGATTCATATCTATTCCTTATAGAGTATTATACATAAAAGATTATAGAAAAATGGTATAATCACATCAAGATTAACAGAGGAATATTTATGGGTAGAGCATTTGAGTATAGAAAAGCGTCAAAATTAAAAAGATGGGGAGCGATGTCAAAGCTTTTTCCAAAACTTGGAAAGATGATTACTTTGGCAGCCAAAGAGGGTGGAATGGATCCTGATTCTAACTCTAAACTAAGAACAGCTATTATCAATGCAAAAGCTGAAAATATGCCAAAAGATAACATTGATGCTGCGATAAAACGTGCAAGTGCAAAAGATACAGCTAGTATGTTAGAGGTAAACTTTGAGGGTAAGGCTGCACATGGTGTTCTTATATTCATTGAGACTATGACGGACAATAACACTCGAACAGTTGCTAATGTAAAAAATATCTTAGTAAAAAATGGTGCAGAGATGTTAAACAAAGGTTCATTGGACTTTATGTTTTCACGTAAAGCACTTTTTGAGTTTGCACTCAAAGATGATATGGATTTGGAAGAGTTAGAGTTAGAGCTTATTGATGCTGGTCTTGAAGAGATTGAAGCTGAAGATGGTATCTGTCTTGTAACAACAGACTTTACAAGTTTTGGTACTTTGAATGAAGCATTAGAAAATATGGGTATTGAGATAACGAAAGCAACATTAGAAAGAATCGCAAATACTCCAGTCTCTATTACAGAAGAAGAACAAGTAGAGATAGATAAAATTTTAGAAAAGCTTGAAGATGACGAGGATGTTCAAAAAATATTTACAAATCTTGCATAATTTATGCAGTTTTTAAAAGAACATATAACTAACACTTTAGAGGTGAAGCAATCAAAATTTATTGCTCACCTTCTCCCTTATGATAAATACCAAATAACTCTTAACGAACTTAAAGAACAACACCCTAAAGCAAGACATTTCGTAACAGCTTTTAGATATCTAAATGAGTATGAACAAATTGTAGAACACTCTAGTGATGATGGTGAGCCAAAGGGAACAAGTGGAAAACCATCATTGATGGTTCTTCAAGGTCAAAATCTTATAAATAGTGCTGTTATTATAGTTCGCTATTTTGGTGGGACTAAGTTAGGAACTGGTGGATTAGTAAGAGCTTATAGTGATGCAGTTAACTTAGTTGTAGATATGAGTGAACTTTTTGAGTATAAAAAAGAGATATATCAAAGTATAGAGATAGAGTATAGTGATGTTCGTTTTATAGATTATGAGTGTGATGCTTTTGATGTTGTTGTATTAGAAAAAGTGTTTGATAGTAAAGTGATTTATAAGATTAAATCAGATGAAAAGAGTATGAGTGATTTTTTAGAGAAGGTGTCAAGAGTTGTAAAAACTCTTTAACCTCTTCCTTGAACGGCATTTCCCATATCCCACATTGGTAAGAAAATTCCTAGTGCAAGTAAAATAACCATAGCTGCAATTATAAAAAGCATAATAGGCTCAATAGCTTCACTTAAACCGTCAATAATAGCATCAAAACGCATTTTATAATACTCAGCTACTTTTTCAATCATAGCATCAAGAGTACCACTATCTTCTCCTGCTCGAACCATTTGAATAATCATATTTTCAAAAAGTTCCGTCTCTTGTAAACCTTTGTTAAGAGTACCCCCCTTTTCAACAGTAAAGCGTACAGATTGTAGTTTCGCTTTTAAAGGGAGATTGTCTATCATCTCAATAGTAGTATCAAGGGCTTCAGCAATAGGAATACCTGCACGAACTAGCTCTGAAAAAACGAGTGTAAATCTATTTAATGTTGAAAATTTAATAATATTTTTTATAAGCATAGTTTTTAGAAGTAGTTGGTGCCAACCAAATCTAAACTCTTTGGAGTTATTTATAAAATATTTAAGTGTTGTAACTGCTGAAAAAATAGCTGCGATAACATAAAGTCCATAATGTGTTAGTAAATCAGAGAGAGTTAAAAGAATAATCGTTGGTAGTGGAAGGTTCGCACCCAACTGCGCAAATATATCTTTAAACTGAGGTACAACATAAGTAAGAAGTACACTAAACGCCACAGCCATAGCAATCATAACATTTCTAGGGTATGCCATCGCTTTTTTAAACTTAGTGATATTTGAACGAATCTCTTCAAGCATATCAGCTAGTGCATATAAAGCCTCGTCAAGATTACCTGTTTTTTCACCTAACTGTACCATAGCAATAGTAAGGTTTCCTAACTCGTAACGGAAAAATTCCATCGCAGCTGAAAAAGAGTGACCTGCATTTATATCATCAGCTAGTTTTGAAAAAACCTTTTGTAAAGACTCATCATCTGTTGCACTTGCAATTTCATGTAATGAGTCATTGATTGAGATACCAGCATTAGTCATTACGGCTAACTGTCTTATTGAGGCAATAAGTGAATCTTGTTTTATTTTTTTCTTTTTAAAGTTTTTAAGTAGATCTTCTTTAAATCTTTTAAATTGATTTTCTAAAGGCTCTTTTGATTCAACTACTTTAATAATAATGCCACTAAACTTTAGTTTAGCCATACTTTTTGCTTCATTTTTATCTTCTGCATAAAAGCCAATTTCTGTTTTCTTACCTTTAGTTAAGACAGTTGCTATAAAGTACATCATCCTTTTGATACCTTCAGTACTTCTTCTATACTTGTGACTCCATCAAGAGCTTTTTGAATACCATTTTGAAAAATATCGATAAAACCATCTTTTCTAGCTTGTTCTAACATGGCATCTTTTCCAGCACCTTTAGCAATAAGTGAAGAGAGCTCTTCTGTAATAGTTAAAACTTCACAAATCATCTCTCGTCCCATATATCCACTATCACCACACTCTTTACAGCCACTACCTTTGTAAAATCTAGCATTATCAGGTAAAAATGTTCCAAGCTCTTCAATAACTGTAGGTGAAAGTTTCTCCTCTACCTTACAGTGAAGACAGATTTTACGAACAAGTCTTTGTGCTTGGATAGCCACAAGTGCTCCAGAGATAAGATAGTGTTCTATCCCCATATCTGCCATACGAGGAATAGCTGAAATCGAGTCATTTGTATGGAGTGTCGAGATAACCATATGCCCTGTAAGTGCAGCTTTAATAGCGATTTCTAGTGTCTCTTGATCTCGAATTTCCCCAATCATAATCTTATCTGGATCTTGACGAAGGATAGAACGAAGTGCATCTGCAAAACTAAGTCCAACTTTAGCATTTACTTGAACTTGTTGAATTAGATTCATTCTATACTCAACTGGATCTTCAACTGTAATTACTTTATCTTCTACATTTCTTAACTCATTCAGTGCACCGTAGAGTGTTGTTGTTTTACCCGAACCAGTAGGACCTGTTACTAGAATAATTCCATAAGGTGATTCTAAGCCTTTGATAAGTTTTTGATAACTTACACTATCCATACCTGCATCTTCTAGTTTTACAAGTGCTTTTTCTTTATCAAGGACACGCATAACAATAGATTCTCCATAAAGAATAGGAAGAGTCGAAATACGGAAGTCATACTCTCTAGCTCCAACAGCAGTTGAGAAACGACCATCTTGTGGTTTTCTTTTTTCAGCAATATCTAGGTTAGCAAGAAGTTTTAGTCTTGATGCGAGAGGAGGGTAGATTCCTTTTTCAAAAATAAATGTTTCAACTAGTTTACCATCAATTCTTGCACGAACAACACAGTTCTTTTCAGTCGGTTCAATATGAATATCACTTCCTCGATTATTGATACAAGTTTTCAGTATAACATCAATAAGGAGCAAAATAGAAGATGCTTCTTGTTGCTCTTCAATAGATGCTATAGAGTTAAGTTCATCTTTTATCTTTTTAACCAAATCTTTTACACTATCTTTAAGTGCAATTTTATGAAGATACGAAGCTATCTGTTTTTTTGTACTTAGGGCAGTTTTTAAGATTTTTCGGGGAAATAGTCTCTGTATAGACTCCTGTGCATCAATATTTAAAGGATCATTAAATGCTACAGTAATACTCATATCATCTTGAGATAATGGAATAGCATTATATCTTTGTAGTTGTGCTAGAGGAACTTTACTCGTAAGATTATAATCCATATCTATAGAATCAAGATCAGCAAAAACTAAATCTAGTTCAGATGCTAATTTTTCTAAAACATCTTTTTCATAAATATAGTCATAATTATCAATGATTGATAGGTCATATATACCATCTCTAACTTGATGCACTATAAATCGAGTTAAGCGATCCATAGTCATAAAACCAGAAAGAGTAATATCTCTAAGGACTAAGTTTTCATCAATACCTTTAGCAAGTAGTCTATCTACTTGACCTTTCATTATTGAACCATTAGCAAGTAAGTCTGTTGTTATTCTATCCACTTTATCTCCTACCAGTAAACATGACGTTTAATAGTGATTGTATCATAATATTCTTCTATAACTATCTTATCTAATTTATAATCTCTTGACAAGTAAAGCTTGTATGTAAGCTTTGGATCAACAGGATCTTCAAAAAGATAAAATGCACGAGGTTCATGTTTTGGAAGTTTAGAGTATAAATCAAAAACACGAGAGAGTACATAGTCCGTCGATGGAAGATCAAATGATGAGAGATCATAGTTATCAACTAAGGCATGATATAGAAGTTTTTTTTGCATTAATATAACTGAAAAGTATGCAGAATTAGCACGTGCTTCTTCTGAGAATTTAAGAACTGCTGTTGGAACAGCTAATCTATCTATGTAGTCAGAGTTAAGACATGAAAAGGCATAGAGAGAGACAAACTCTTCATCTTTTTTATTTTTTTTAAAATTATCAAAACCTATTTGACAAACTTCTTCATATTTTTTATTTTGATAAAGGTTAAACATATCTCTTTTTATATCAGCATATAAGTTGAGTGAGATAAAAATTATAAGTATTATTTTCATTTGAATTTTCCTGATCTTATTTCATCTAGTAAAATTTCTGCACGACTAGAGTGTGATTGTGAAATATATTTTTGAAGAACTTGAATAGCCTTCTTCTTCTGTCCGAGTTTTACTAATGATTTTGTAAAGATAATCCAACTTACATCAATATCTTTATTGATACTATTTGTTATTAAAGCATAGTTATATGCTTCATTATAGTTTCCAATTTCATAATATTTTTTAGCAACAAAAAGACTTAATGCAGAATTTTCATTTTTTTTGAAACGCTTAATTATATCTTGAATATCATGCTGGGTATTTTGATGTTTAATACTTATCTTATGGGATTCAATATTAACATTTTTAACACTTTGCTCTTTTACAATAACTTTTTCTTTAGGAACTGTTTCAACTTTTGGAGTACTTACTGCAACATCATTAGAAGTTGGATGTTCATTAACATAATATGGTTGGACAGAATTTTGCATTTTTTTCATAAAATCTAAAGATGGAGAAAGTTTTAAGCTTTTCTCTGTACTATTTTTAACTGTAGCTTCTTTACTTATAGCTCTTTTTTGTAAAACTTTTACTTCTGATATAGAGTTGTGAATAAGAGGTTTTGGCTCTATAAAGGTCTCTTTCTCTTTTACTGTTTTTTTTACAGGAAGAGAAGTTATAGTTGTGCTTTTAGGTTCATTATCTTTAGGAGAGAGTTTTTTTGCAAAAGTGAAAGCTAATATAGCGATAACTAGAATAGAAACTACAATAACAAAATGTGGAAGATAGGATTTTATTTTATACTTGAGCCAACGACTTTCAAGTTCAATGATATTAAGCATTAATCAATCCTGTATGTATTGCAGCCATTTCAATAATTTTAGTTGATATATGATCTGTCTTTACTTTACCAAGTTGCTGATTCTGTTCATAGTATGAATAAATATCGAAAAGTGAATAGAGTAGCTTATTTGTATCTCTATAGTTTCCATTTGTTATTTTATAAATTCTATAAACAGATTTATTTGAAAACATATTTGCAGTATCAAAACAGTTTGCTTTCATAAGTTTTTTTTGAATATAAATTTTCAATTCTCCAGAAGAAGCATTTTCAAGTTCTATACTCTCCCAAATCCTTGTTTGGAAGTGCTCTTTTGCGATAAGATCTTCTTTTTCAGTTTTATGGAGTGTAATAACAAATTTTACAGTTCTTGTATCAGATAAAAGACGTATTTTTTCCATTAAATTTTCTGAATATAATTGTGCTTCATCTAGTAAAACTACAGGTATCTCATCACTTTTATTTTTTTCAACAATTTTCATAAACTGTGTAAAATTTAATTCACCAGTATATTTAAGATCAAATATATCTTGTGCAAGTGTCTTGTAAAATTCATTTTCATCTAAAATGGGAGTTTTATATAAATAAACATCTATACTTGTAGATAGGTCAATATGAAGTTTATTTAAAAACATACTTTTTCCAGTTCCAGGTTTACCATAAAGAAGTATCATCTTTAGTGGTTTTTTAATGGAATCTTTAAGTGACTGATAAATTGTTGATACACGATCAAGTTGAACATAATCTTTTGCATTAACAATATCTAAGAAAACATCTTTTGACTTTACAAAGATACTGTTGTTCATATATTACTCTTCCTCTTCTTCTATATCTTCTTTAATTAACTTTGCAGGTACTTTTAAACCAACTTTAGGAGCATTTTTTATAGTTAATGCATCTGTTTTATTTGAGTGTGAATCTGTTTCTTTCATAAGCATATCATCAGTCATACCTTCATATCCTAAATCAGCTAAAGATACATCATTACGAGACTTGTGGATAATATGTGGTTCAATAATTATTACGAGTTCTTCAACAGTTTTAATTTTTTCTTCATACTTAAAAAGATAACTAATAAGAGGAATATCACCTAAAATTGGCACTTTACTTGATTCTAAAGTATTTTTAGTAGTTATTAAACCACCAAGTACAATTCTATTACCATCTTTTACTGTTACAACAGAAGAGAGTTGACGACGATTTAAATCTGGTGGCATATTTCTATTACTATTATTTGTTGCACTAATATCTGTCGTAGTCTCAGATAGAGATGGGTTTATTTTAAGTGTAATAGTCTTATCATCTGAAATTTCAGGTGTTATAGTTAAAAGTACACCAGCAAATACTGACTGAATATTTTCATTTGAGCTTTGTGATCCTGCACCAGAACCACCTGCAAGTGTTTCAGTACTTGTTAATTTATAGAAGTACTCTGTACCTGCTGTAATTAATGCAGGTTGATTATTTAAAGTTAATACTTTAGGGTTGGAGATAGAACTTACACTTCCCTGTGTTTGTAAAAATTTTATAACTTGATCAAGTTTTGCTTGACCTGAAACAGTTATTACATTTGATAGACCATCAGTAGTAGTGGCAGTTGTAGAACCAATATTTTTATTATAGTTCAGTGAAACATCGAAATTTTGAAGTGCATAGAGTTGTTTCCAATCAATACCAGTTGTTTTTCCTTCACTCATTGTTACAGAGAGAAGCTGCACATCAATAAGAACTTGAAGTTGTACTTTATCTTGCATTTTTTTTAAGTATTTTTTAAAACGTGCCATCTGTTTTTTAGTAGCTGTTACTGTAACTAAACCCGCATTTTTATTAATAATCGGTGCCTGAGCTTTATAGGAGTCATGAGGACGATTTAAAATACTTTGAAATTCTTTATCAAGTTGTTCCCAAAATTTAACTTCATCAGTACTCTCAATCTTGATACCCGTTTGAGCACCTCCTTCTCCACCTCCACCACTACTAGAACTTTTTCCACTACCACCTTGGGAAGCTCCACTATTTGTAGCAGAATTTGAACTTAATGTTACATCAGTACTTCCACTACTTTTCCTTTGGGATAAAATATAATCTATCTCAAATACTTGAGTTGTTAAATAAGAGATTTTAAGTAGGTTGTTCTCTAGAGTATATGAGAGGTTGTTTTCTGAAAGTATAATATCTAATACTTCATCAATGGTTAAGTTTTTTAAATTTGTTTTATTAAGTTTTCGATTTAAAAAAGCTTCAGCATTTGGATCAGTAACTATAATACTAAATCCACACTCATCACTCAGTTGATCTACAAAGTCCACTATTTTAGTGTCTTTAGCAGAGCTAATACTAAAAAGTTCATATGAACAATCAGCATAAGAACTTGTTGATAAGAGAAGAGCTAAAAGTGTTGATCTAATTGATGTTTTAAAATATTTCATTTGTAATCCTACTTATTTTTTGAAATGTAATTGAGTACTCTGACTCTTAGTTGAAAGAAAAATTCGTTTTTTTCTTTTAGTTAAAAGAACTGAATTTCTATCTATCTTTATAATCTTATAACCATCTATTGTATTACCTGTTCTATACCACAATCCATTAATCATGGCACTGTTATTCATAATTAAACTAAGTGTAAAAATAGTATCAGCAGTTCTCTTTTTTGTAGATGTAACTTCTGTAAGTTTATTTGAATTAAAAGTTTTTTTATTTGATGATGAAGATTTTTTACTCTTTTCAGATTTTCCTCTATTTTTAGCTAAAAATATAAAAGGACTTTTAATGCTTCTTAGGCTACTTTGAAGCATACCTTCTCTTGCTGGTTTAATAGCCTGTACCTGTTCATCTACCCACGATAGTTCACTACTAAATAGAGTACTGGTAAGTAAAAAAGAGAGTATTAACATTGAATTTTTCATTAGTAAGTAATCCCCCATACTGAAATATTTAAGTCTGTATTTAATCTTGTCTGAGCCTTAATACTTAACGAGTGTATATCAACTACTAAATCACTCTGTTCTAAAGAATTTATAAAACTCAGTGTATTTTTATAATTTCCAGATGAAGATATAGAAATATCAAGAACATGACCAAAATGTTTATGATTACTAGCATATCTATTTGAGAAATTTTTAATTTTCACATGATATTTTTGAGCATTTTTAGAAATAGAGTCAAGATATTGACCCCATGTTCTTTCATTATATATCAATGAAGATATAGTTTCAATTTTACTCTTAATGTATGCATTATTATCTTTATGTATAATCATCTGCTTATTTATCTTTTTTATTTCTGCATCAAGTTGTGTAATTTTAGATTTTGGATTCTTTCTTAGAAATCTATTATCAATATTTATTTTTTTATGAAGCTTTTCAACACTACTTCTAGTTGTTTGAAATGTACTAACTGAGCTATCCCAAAAAAACACATATGCAAAAGCAAATATAATGGCAAAAACCATAATATATGACATATAAATATCTTTTTGTGACTTACCTTGGAATGCAGTATCAATTGCATGTAAATAATCTTCAATATTTAAATTCAGTGATTTTTTCTTCATAATACATCAACCTTTAACTGCGAAAAGTAAACTTTACTCTCCTCATCATATAAAATATCTTTAAGTTTAAAATTAAACTTTTTTTCCTGTGTTTTAGTTAAAAACTGAACAAGTCGTGTGATTTTTCTATTATTAGATGATACAAGGTTTAATATAAATGTTTTATTCGTTTCAGACTCTTCATAAAATACAGATTCAATTTTAACATTAAATCTATTTAAATCCTTTGTTAAGGCAGCTAAGAGTTTAGCTTTCATAGGATAATTAACTTTTACTTCATGTATCTTAATTAATGTTTGCTTTTTATTGAGATAGTCCTCTTTCTCTAAATTAAGTAAGGCTATTGATTGTACTTTATCAGCTTGTTTACTTTTAATAGTAGATTCTCTTGTTACCTTAATATTATGAATCTCTTTATACTCTTGTCTTAATAAATCTTGTTGTAATCCTTGAGCATAGGATAAAGCCCAATATGTAACAGGATAGGAAAATGCTAAAACAAATGATGCAAGAGCAATCATAATTATCTTACCGCTCTCTCTTTTGGAAAAAGTAGGTGGTCTATGATAAATACTAAAATTACATTCATATTTATCATCTTGTGTAACTGTAGTATATATTTGCATTAAAGAATGAAGTTGATCCGTATATGAATCTGAACTTTCATAACCGTAATCAAGATCAAATTCACTTGATTTGATATTAAGCTCTACTTCAATCATCTCATCTAGTTTAGTTACTGTCTCTATTTGAGAACCAATATAAACATGCTCGAATTTTTCAATCTCAAATGCACGTTTTGCATATGTTAATATATCGTTGACATTTGCAAAAAGCTCTTTATAAAGTTTAATAAAGTACTCTTTGTAATCACTATCTGTTGTTTTTAAACTTTCCTTAGAGTAAAAATGTATAAATGTATTGTAGTCTACTCTTTCACCATACAGTTCACAAAACCTCTCATGCATATCTAATAAAGAGTATTTTATAGATTTTGTATAAATAAACTCTTTATTTCCATAAATAGTCACAAATGCATCATTTTCTTGAATATAAATATAACAATGAACACCATTACTATCAATAATTTCTTTTGAATAAAGAGATTTTAAAAGTAAAGGAACAGGAATAGTTACATCTATATACTTGATATTTTCGATTACACTACTATATGTTTGGTTGATTTCTAAGGGATCAACTATAAAAACATGAAAGTGTCTATTCTCTTCATCTAGGTTGTTAAAAGTTTCTATATATTGAATCTGATATTCTACAGCATTATCGAGTGCTAACTCATCATATGCTTTTGAGTTTATTGCATCATATAAATCTTCATCTGGAATATTTTTGCTAATCTCGATTTGAGCATTAATAAACTCTTTCGTATTGAGGTACGAAATTGCAAATTGATCCTTAGAAAATGCTGGATTTTCTGTCTTACTCAAGAAACTTGAAACTCCAGTAATATAAGTTCCATTATATGGATTAACTGATATTACACTTGAAAAAGAGTGTTGTTTTGATTTACTCATCTACTATAATCCTATTTAAAATGAACCATATACATGGAACAAAATTCATCTTTTTTATAAAATTCAACTCTATAAACTTTATTGTTTTTATCAACTGCATAATTTTTGTTTAAATTATTTAAAGAAATTGTGATACCACTCTCATCAATTTTTCTTTTTGCATGAAAACCAATTATGTTTACACGTTGCTCCTTGCTTTTTAAAACTTTAAAATCGACATTTACATAAATATCTGAAGTCTTATTAAAACTCTTTTCTTTTCCATCAACTTCAAAATTCACATATTGTGAACAATCTGGAGCTAGTTTAAAGTACTGAGGTTTTAAAGTTGTTATTATCTTGTTCCCAATACTTATTACATAGTTACCCTTAACTTTACGAAAATCACCTAATGGATGGGAAAACTTAAATATATTACCCTTTGATTTTATCGGAATATAGCTTAAAGATTTTTTGATATTAGATAAGTTTAATAAAATATTATCATTAATTGTTAAAGTTCCATAATTATTAATAATTTTAGTAAGTTCCTGTTCATTTAAGTCAAAATCACGTTTATACTTAATGCCCATAATATTCATATACTCTTCTATCGCAAGAAGTTGATAAAAAACTTTTTGAGTTAAAGAGGAGAGACTTTTACTTGTTTCTATGGCAAATGCAGGTTTATTGTTTGTAACAGCAAAGTAAGTTAAAGAGAGTTGCATCGCTTCATCATCATATTTAGTATTTGTATTTTTGACATTAAAACTATGGTGTTGCTTTAATAATTTTTTGTTTATATTGTTTCTAACAGTTAATGCTATCTCATTTAAACTACCAAATTCTTGTGATGTTTTTAAATCACACTGATCTATAACACAAGTTTGTCCCCATGCATTTGGATTGAAAATACTTCCTTGGTCGCTTTTTCTGTAAAATCCATGTCCATCATGAAGATTAAGAATCAGTGAGACATTTTTTGAAAGAATTATTTTTTTAATCTCTTGTAAAGTTTTTTTATCTTTATCATTCGCTTTAATATGTGCAAATTTTCTATTCATATCCCCATGAATACCCCGTCTGTTTCTTCGGATACTATCTTGATTTAGATTTGGAACTATCCATAAGTTTTTTGAAGTTATTTTATAGTGAGTTGCAAGAATACTAGCAGCAAAATAACCCCCCGGTTCATTACCATGTATACCACCAATAACGAGTAGGGTAGTATTAGAATCATTGTTCTCTTTTTTAATAAGTTGAACATGAGCTTGCAGTAGGCTAGTTAATAAAAAAAATAGAGTGAAAAGTGTTTTCATCTATTTCTCCGTAATGATTTTTAAATGAGAATTTTGAAGTTTAGCAATAAGACTTTTTTCTCCAATAAAAGAAAAACTACCTGATTTATATATTTCATTAAAAGTTATTTTATATGTATCTGTTTTATTTGGATAAGGTATAACATTTATATTTTTAAAAATTATTGTTTTAGACTCTTTTTTATTGAAAATTCTTGTTTTATATTTTTTAAAATTTCTAAGATTTAAACCATCAAATCTCTTAAACGAAGAGTCATAAAAACTTAAATATTTCTTTGTATCATTATAAATCCATGCATAACGCCATGCATAAAGTTGTGAAAGGACATTAGTAAGTCTCTCTTTTGAAGCAGAAATAGTATGAGATTTTTCTTTGATTATAAGTACTGTCTCTTTTATATTAATATTTCTATCTAAACATTTAATATTTGCATTTTTTATAGCTATACAACCTTTTGTAAAACTATCTCTCTCTTGGTGGGTTGGTAAACCATGTATCCAGATGCCTGAACCATCTTTTCCTCTATAGTTGTCATAAAGATTTGGATAGGAAGTAACAAATGCCATTGGACCATAAAATGAATCTACTTTAGAGAGTTTCTTTGTAAGAGTATAAACACCAACAGGTGTTTTTAAATCTCCCTCTTTAATTTTATCACCCTTTATTTTACCAGTAAATGCAGAGTAACTTTTTGTTAAAGTATAAGTATCGTTTTTGTCTTTCATATAGAGAGATAGAGTAGATTTTGATTTATCACAAGTCAAAATATTATTATAGCTTTCTAAGTAACCAAATTTAGTATCTCTATTTTGAAGATACTTTTGCCAGTACTCTTTTTTTGATAGGTCTAAATCCATCTGTTTTTCAAGATTTTGGATACCATTTTCTCTATATTGTGTTAAAATATCTGAGAATAGTGAGCTACTGAGTGTTAAAAGAAGTAGGAGTTTAAGCAAAATATTTCTATTTATCATGGTCATATCCTATCTCTTTTAAGAAGTTAACATCCTTTGTCCAACCTTTTTTTACAACAACTTGTAAATTGAGATAAGCTTTTTTAGTGCTAAGTCTCTCTATCTTTTCACGAGCAGATTTTCCAATACGCTTGATACAATCTCCACCCTTACCAATGATAATACCTTTTTGAGACTCTTTTTCAATAACAATCATAGCTGTAATAACATCAACATGATCCTCTTCATCAATACTCTCAATAATTACATCTGATTCATAAGGAACTTCATCACTTACATTTTCAAAAATACCTTCACGAATAAAACCTGCATAGATATCACGAACAAGTTCACTTGTTAAATCTTCTGGATCAAAAAGAAAAGGAGACTCTGGAAGATTTTTGCAGATAACTTTTAGAAGATCTTCATGACCAACTTTTTTAGGAATTGCAACGGGAATAAGTGCTTCAAAATGTTCAGCATATTTATTATATGAAGCTATTGTTTTAAAAAGTTTTTCCTGTTTTACTTGATCTATTTTACTAATAACAATGATATGTTTAGTATTTTTTTTGTTGAGTTTTAGAAATTTTTCATAATGCTCAACACTATCAGTTACTGGAGCAAGATAGATAATAAGATCACAATCACCCATGGCTTTTAAAGCTTCATCCATCATAAACTGATTGAGTATTTTTTCTCTCTCATGAAGTCCCGGTGTATCTACAAAAATGATTTGAGTATCTTCAACCATAACGATGGCGTTTGAACGTCTACGTGTAGCATTGGCTTTTTGAGAAACCATAGCTATTTTTTCACCTAGAAGTGAATTCATTAGTGTACTTTTACCTGCATTTGGACGACCTATTAGAGATACGAAACCAGCTTTTGTCATATGTTTACCTTAATTGTGATTATAATATATATCGTGATAAGTCATCATCTTCGACAACTTCATCAAGTTTTGTGTGGACTAAATCTTTTGTAACTACAAACTCTTTATCCTTGTACTCATCTGCATCATAGCTTATCTCTTCTAAGATATTTTCTAAAACAGTATGGAGTCTTCTCGCTCCAATGTCTTCTGTATTTTCATTTGCACGATGAGCTAATTTTGCAATAGCACGAATAGCTTCATCTTCAAATGTAAGAGTCATCCCCTCTACACCTAAAAGTGCGATGTACTGTTTGAGAAGAGAGTTCTGTGTCTGTGTTAAAATCTGATAGAGTATCTCCTCTGTTAAAGATTCTAACTCAACTCGTAGTGGAAATCTTCCTTGAAGTTCAGGAATCAGGTCACTAGGTTTACTCACATGAAATGCACCAGCTGCGATGAAAAGGATGTGGTCAGTGTTAATTGTTCCATACTTTGTAGATACACTTGAACCTTCTACTATTGGGAGGAGGTCACGCTGAACACCCTCTTTTGATGGGTCATTTCTACCTGCAGATTTTTCACTAAGTGCGATTTTATCTATCTCATCAAGAAAGATTATTCCACCATTTTCAGCACGACGAAGTGCTTCTGCATTTACACTTGCAGAATCTAAAAGTTTTTGACTCGCTTCTTGACGTAGAAGTGATTTAGCATCTTTTACTGTAACTTCTTTAGTGTTGTCTTCTTTGTTGATGCTTGCGAAAACTTTTGAGAAAGACTCTTGAACCTTTGCCATCTCAGGAGGTAAACCACTATCGTCAAACTCAATGTTTAGTTTTGCTAAATCAAGAGTGATGATTTTATCATCCATCTCTCCAGATTCAACACGTTTTTCCATTGCAGCTAAAAGTGTTTGATAATCATCTTTTTTAGATTCACTCGCTGATTCTGGAAGAGGGGGGAGCAGTTTTTCTACTATCTTATTTAAAACATAGTTGTCTATTTTATCTCTATTTGACTCTTCTTGTTCAGCTTTTACTATGCTAATAGAATTCACAACTAAATCTCGAATCATAGACTCAACATCACGACCGACAAAACCGACTTCAGTATATTTACTCGCTTCAACTTTTATGAAAGGAACAGACATCATTTTTGCTAAACGGCGAGATATTTCAGTCTTTCCAACACCTGTTGAACCAATCATTAAAATATTTTTTGGCATGATCTCATTTTGAAGTGTCTCATCGAGTTGCATTCTTCTGTAGCGTGTGCGAAGGGCAAGGGCTATTGTCTTTTTAGCTGCATTTTGACCGATAACATAGTTATCTAAGTATGCAACTATTTCTCTAGGAGTCATATTCATTACTTTGTATCCTCTAAAACAAGAGTTTTTATGTTGTGGTTGGTGTAGATACATAAATCAGCAGCGATAGAAAGAGACTCTTTTATAAGTGTCTCCTCATCAAGTGAAGCGTGTTTTTTTAAGGCACGAGCAGCAGAGATAGCATAGTTTCCACCACTTCCTATAGAGGCAATCTCACCATCTTCAGGCTCAACAACATCACCATTTCCTGTAAGAATGAAAATATGGTCATTGTTAAGAACTATCATCATAGCTTCAAGACGACGAAGAACTTTATCTTTACGCCATGCTTTAGAGAACTCGACAACAGACTTAAGTAAGTCTCCTTTTTTGTTCTCTAAAAACTCTTCAAACATATCAAAAAGATTAAATGCATCTGCAGTACTTCCAGCAAAACCAGCTAAGATTTTACCATGATGAAGTGTACGAATTTTTGTTGCATTACCTTTGAGAACAGAGTCTCCAAAGGTAACTTGACCATCACCACCTATTACGGCTTTTTTTTCACCTTTATAGGCGAGAATAGTAGTAGCATCAAACATAGCAGTTATTTCTCGCCTTGAACATCAACATGTAAAACAGCATGGATACCGTGACCGAGTTTAAGATCTAAGTCATGTTCACCAACAGTTTTAATAGAAATTTTATCAACTATATGTTTTTTATCAATGATAATACCGTGTTGCTCTTGTAACTCATGAGCAACCTCTTCTTTAGTGATAGCACCAAAAAGATGACCATTATCACCCATTTTTTTAGTAATGATAATTTCACATTTTTCTAATTTTTTAGCATTCTCTTTTTGAAGAGCGATTTCAGCTTCTAAATCAGCTGCTGCTTGTGCTTCGTCAGCTTTATGTTGTGCTAAAATTTCAGGAGTTGCATTTTTAGCAAAACCTTTTCCTATTAAAAAGTTTTTGCCATAACCATCTTTAACTTCTTTCACTTCACCTTTTTTACCAAGGCTTTTTACATCTTTTATTAAAAGTACTTTCATTTTTAGTTCCTTATCTCTCTTTTTCGCCACCGTATGCAACGATACCGTTTGTTAAGTTTCCGATTTTTGTGTAACCATTATCAGTTAAAATTCTTGCAACATGTGCAGAACGACTACCAACATGACAGTATAAAATTACATTGTCATTTTTCTCTATTTTCGCTTCATCCCATGTTTGGAAGAATGATGAAGTAGGTACAAGAACATCAGCACCTTTAATATGACCCATCTGCCACTCCATATGCTCACGAACATCTACAAGTGAGAATTTAACCATACCAAGGTCACGAGCTTCAAGAAGAGAGATTAACTCATCGCCATCAAGTTCAGCTTTGTTTACAAGCATTTCACATTCGTCGATAGTAAGACCACGAGAGTGAGTATGAACAACCTCTTCCATACCAAGTTCAATACGTTTAGCAGCTGCAAATTCAGGAGTACAAAAAATTCCACAGTGACAAGCACCAGTCTCAGGAATCTCTTTTTCAATTGCTGGAGTACATGGACAAGTTCTATTATCTACTGACTGAGGTTGACCATCTATCTCTTCAACCATAAAACATGGGCAAAAAAGTTTGTTATACATCATCTTGTTACGAGCAAGACCCATCTGAACACCTTCGTTTACTTCCTCTTGTGGATTATACTCCCAACCAAACTGTTTAATTACTTTGTCAGTAAACTTAACAGTCTTCTCCA
>CAZTNH010000013.1:0-24723 GCA_964615395.1 uncultured Sulfurimonas sp. | reverse complement strand
TAGATGAAAATAATCAAAGAGAAGAATTTTTATCTGTTTGGATTTAAGGAGTAAGTTATAAATATCAATATACTTTTTCTTATCATTTTTAGTGGACTTATGATGATTTTTGTGTTCTTTAAACCTTTAGAGATAAAAAAACAAGAGTTTAAAAATGTACCCCTTTTAAACATTGATAAATTTACTATGTATGAGTTTGATGTCAAAGGTTTACAGACGGTTATGAGTGGAAAACGAGCATTACGATTTTCTGATAGATACACAGTAGAGGATATTAATTTTACAGATTACTCTAAAGAGTTTAATTCAAATATGAAGGCTAAAAAAGGTTTATACAAAGGTAATGTAGTAGATTTAAAAGGTGATGTTAGATACTATAGAGAAGATGGCTTAGCATTTAAGTCTCCAACTTTACTTTATAATACAAAAACAACAATAGCTACAACAGATGATACTTATGTTGCAAACTTTGGAGTAAGTACTATGAAGGGGAAAACTTTGATTTATAACTCAAAGTTAAACAGAATAAATTCTACAGATGTTCTAATAGAATACAAATTAAATGAGAGAAAAAAATGAAATATATAGTAATGGTAACACTTTTTTTAACTACTACACTCTTCGGAGCAGAGCTAAAAATAAAAGCAGACTCTTTTAGTGCTGATCAAAATAGAGGAGTCTCTATTTTTAATGGACATGTTCGTATAAGAAAAAGTAGTGATGAGTTAAATGCTTCAAAGGTAACAATATATACAGATAAAAAAAACCAACCTACTAAATTTATAGCTGTAGGAAATGTATCGTTTAAAATAAAGACAAAAGCAGATGCACAGTATGAAGGAACAGCAAATAAGGTTATCTATAAACCTCTTAAAAAAGAGTATTATTTTTATGAAAATGTTGTTTTAAAACAGTTAAATGAAAAAAAAGAGATAGAGGGTGATGAAGTTATTTTAAATACAGAAGATGGAAGAGCCTATGCAAAAGGTTTGAAGAAAAAACCTGTTATTATGATATTTAATATCCCAGAAGCAAAAAAGGAGTAGTTATGGTTGAAATAGTAGATGCAAAATTTATAACATCAGCACCAAAGGTTGATGCAGCCCCTGAGTCAGAAGAACAAAATGAAGTTGTATTTATGGCTAGATCAAATGTAGGTAAAAGTTCTCTTTTAAATGCTTTAACAAATCATAAAGGTTTAGCAAAAGTCTCATCATCACCTGGTAAAACAAGACTTATTAACTATTTTGATGTGACTTTTTTAGATAGAGATAGTGGAGATAAATTTTTAGGAAAATTTGTTGATTTACCTGGTTTTGGATATGCAAAAGTATCTAAATCAATTAAATATGATTGGGAAAAAAACCTTACTGATTATATCGCACAGCGCGAACAGATAAAGATTTTTATTCATCTAATTGATTGTAGACATCCTTACTTAGATATAGATACTTCAGTAAGTGAATTTTTATTTGAACATGTAAGACCAAATCAAGTAATATTACAGATATTTACAAAAATAGATAAACTCAATCAAAAAGAGCAAAATGCACTGAGACGTGAGTTTCCAAATGCTATGACAGTTTCAAGTTCAAAAAAGCGTGGTACACATAAAATAAACAAAGTTATCTATGATATATTAACGGCAAAAGATAATGAAGATTAATTTTGTAAAGGCAAAACTTTCTCATATTCATGAAATGCGTGAGTTGATTTTACCAGAGGTTGAAAATGGCATTATATTAGATAGAAGTGAAGATGAGATAGCAACAAATATTCGTTCTTATACTTTGGTTTATAATGATGAAGTTCTTATTGGATTTTCTGCTTTACATATTCATACATCATATTTAGCAGAAGTTCGTTCTCTTATAATTAAAGATGGATATAGAGGTCAGCAAATAGGAGAAACATTAGTTAATAAGGTTTTAGAAGAGGCTAAATTTCTTGGTATACAAAAAGTTTTAAGTCTTACATATAAACAGACTTTTTTTGAGCGTTTAGGATTTGTAGAGATTCCTAAAGAGTCCCTCCCTGAACATAAAATATGGGCAGATTGTATTAAATGTAAACACTTTCCAGTATGCAACGAAGTATCACTCATAAAAATTTTATAGAGATATCACTCTATGTAATCCTGTTTATTTTTTATAGTAGTCTAGCAACTATATATCCATTCTTGCCACCTATGTTTGCTGTTCTATTTTTGCTCTTTATTCGGGCATTAGAGTCTGAAGATCTTTTTTCACTTTTAGTAGTATCATTTTGTCTAGTAATATTTGAAGCAAATAACTCCTATCCTCTTTTTAGTTCCATTATCTATTTTTACATTGTTTATAAATTTATATTACCAAAACTAGAGAAGAGTATTTCGTGTAAAGCATGTATTAAATTTTTTTATGTACTTATTGCTTATTTAGGTTATTTTTTATTTATGAGTTTAATAGCAAATATTTTTTTACAAACATCCCCTGAAATAAGCTATTATATAATTTACTATATAGTAATTGAATTCTTTATAGTGAGTATTTTATGAAAATAAAATTTATAATTTTTATCTTTATTACAATTTGGTTAGGACTCTTAACAAGAGTCTTCTTTTTAAGTGTAGAATCAAATTCTCACTACTCAAAACTATCCTATAACAATACAATAAAAATAGAAAAAATAGCTCCTGTTCGTGGTGAGATAGTTGATAGAAACAATAAACCAATAGCAATTAATCAGCTTGGTTTTAAAATAGAGTTAGCACCCCATTTAAGTTTGAAAAAAAATAAAAAAGAGCTAGAAAAAGAGTTACTTTTACTTAAAAAACTACTTCCATCTTTAAGTGTTACAGATATGAAAAAAAATTATATGAAGAAAGAGTCTTTTTATAATCATAATTATATTGCTATAGTTCATTTTATTCCGTATAAGGAGATAATTCCAGTTTATTCAATTTTAAATTTACAAAAAAATATTAAAATTGTATCTGCACCAAAACGTTACTATCCTTATAAAAATATTGCTGCACATATGATTGGGTATGTTGCACGAGCTAATAAAAAGGACATTGATAGAGATCCTCTTGCTGAACTTATTGGTTATACGGGTAAAACAGGTCTTGAAAGATATTATAATAAATATCTTGAAGGAAAACCAGGAGAAAGAAAGATACAGGTCAATGCAAATAATCAAGAAATTGCACAACTGATGTATAGCAAGGCAGATGAAGATAAAAAGTTAACATTAACTTTGGATATAGAGCTTCAAAAATATATATCAAAATTATTTGAGGGGAAAGTTGGTGCTATTATAGTTATGAATGTGGATGGTTCTATTCTTGCTACAGGAAGTTTTCCAAACTATGATTTAAATATTTTTGTAAATGGGATGTCATATAAAATGTATAACGATTTTGCTTCTAGTTTAGACCATCCTTTTACAAATAAATTGATTCATGGACTCTATCCCCCCGGTTCTTCTATTAAACCAATGTTAGGACTCTTATATATTACAACGGATTTAAACTCTCGTTGGACTGTGGATTGTAAATCGTCATTACATTTAGGTGGACGTATATTTAGATGTTGGAAGAGAAGGGGACATGGTATCACTAATATTACAAAAGCTATTAGAGAGAGTTGTGATGATTACTTCTATAAAGGTAGTTTAGTTTTAGGAAACCGTAAAATGAGTGCTGGGCTTAAACACTATGGCTTAGGTAAAAAAACAGGTATTGATTTACCTAATGAATTTATTGGTGTTGTTCCATCTCGTGAGTGGAAAAGAAAAAAATATGGAAAAATTTGGAGTATAGGTGAAACTGCAAATATGGCTATTGGTCAAGGTGATTTCCTTGTTACTCCTCTCCAAATAGCACAAGAAACAGCACTAATGGCTACAGGAAAACTTCCTACTCCTCACTTAGCGAAGAAAATAGGATCTGTAGTTTACAAAAATAAATATAAAATTGTTTTCGATAAAAATGAGTTAAAAAAACTTCCAATTATTCAAAAAGCAATGTATGAGGTGTGTAATTATCCTAAAGGAACAGCTACTCATTATGTTCATTCTAAAGTTATTATTGCTGGGAAGACAGGTACAGCTCAAATAATTGGAATTAAACAAGATGTTAAAAAAAGAAAAATGGAGCATGAACTAGCATACTATAATCGCTCACATGCTTGGTTTACAACATATGGACCCTACAAAGATCCTCAGTATGTTGTTATGGCTATGGTTGAACATGGTGGTCATGGTGGTCATGCTGCTGGTGGAATAGTTTCTAAAATATATAACAAACTTTTAGAGCTTGGTTATATAAAAATAAAGAAGTAGTTAAAACTACTTCTTTTCTAAAAAATACCTAGAAGCTATTTTGAATAAAAAGAGCTAAAATAGCGAGAAGAAAGATAGCTCCTGCTTTATTGTAGAGTTTATTAGCAAGAATAAAGAGTAGCATCAATGATGCAGAAACCATTATAAGTATATCAAAACTATTTGCTTGAACATCTATTTTTAATGGTTCTATTAAAGATGAAGCTCCCAATACCATAGAGAAGTTAGCTACATTTGAACCAATAATATTACCAATACTCATATCAGCATTTCCCTTTTTAATTGCAACTAGCGATACAACTAATTCAGGAAGAGAAGTTCCTAGAGAGATAAGAAATAGACCAATAATCCATTCACTTACATGTAAATTTCTTGCAATACTTGTTCCACTCTCTATAACAAAACTTGCTCCACCAATAGTAAAAGCAAAACCAATTCCTAACATAAGAACTGTTTTAAACCAGTTGAATTTTTCTGTTAAAGAGTCATCTATTTCCCCTTCAAGCTCCTCTTTTGAACTTGTAAACAGAAAGATAAGATATGAAACCATTATAAAAAGAAAAATTACACCATCAACTCTTCCAATAACACCATCTTGAATCATAATTAAAAAGATAACTACAGGGGCTAAAATCCATGCACTATCTTTAGAAAAAAGATCTCTTTCTGGTTTCATTGATTTTGCTATAAAAAAGACTAAACCTAAAACTAGAGTGATATTAAAGATAACACTTCCTAGTACATTGGCAACTGCCATATCTGTTTTTCCCTCTGAAGCTGCCATCATTGAGGCTGCCATTTCAGGGAGGGAAGTTCCAAATGCCACTAATGTTGCACCAATAACAAAGTGTGAAATGTTAAAGTGTAGTGCTATTCTCTCTGACTCTTTTATTATAAAGTCAGCTCCATAAATTAGTGCGGCCATCGCTCCTAAAAATATCATATAATCCATTGTTACCCTTCTGTTCTAACTATTAAACTTGTTGGAAGTTGAAACTCTTTTATCAACTCTTTTTCTTTTTTTCGCATTTCACCATCATCTACCTCATGATCGAAACCAAGAAGATGAAGCAGACCATGGATAAAAAGAAGTGTCATTTCATCTCTGTAACTATGCCCTAGCTCTTGAGCTTTATCTTGAATAAAATCTTGAGACATTACAATACTCCCAAGAGGGCTCATTGGCATATCTTCATAGGGAAAGCTCAATACATCTGTTGGTTTATTGATATTACGATGTATATGATTTATCTCTGCTATTTCAGAATTGTTAGTGATAATGAGTTCAATCTCTTTATCTGTGAAAGTGTTTGCTATTTTGTTTAAAAGGGGTTCATCTACTTCTAAAGTAGTTCTATTATCAAGTTCAATCATAAATAGAATTATATCGAACTTGACTTAGATTTGATGTTAAGCTTTAAGATTTAAGCCAGTTCCTAGACCTATTTTTTGTGCAGTTGTCTGTTGAGTCTGCTGATCTAAATTTTCAAGAATTTTCATTGCTTGTTGCGATTGTACATCTTGTGCTTTTTGTTGAGCACCTACAGCCATTGTTGATGTGTCAGTAGTAGCAGTTGGAGCACTTGTTGAAGAAGATACCATAATAAATCCTTTATAATTATATATTTTCATTATATTCTCTTTTTATTTTAATCTTGATTAAAATAATATGGTAAAATTCTTTTATGAAAAATAAATCAATTAATAAAAAAGCAGTTTGTATTATGAGTGGAGGTATGGACTCTACTCTAAGTGCATACATAATGAAAAATAGAGATTATGAAATAATCGCTGTTCATTTTAACTATGATCAAAGAACTCAAACAAAAGAGTTAGAGTGTTTTAATAATATATGTAAAAGTTTAGGTGTAAAAGAGAAGTATATTTTAGATTTAGATTTTTTTAAACATCTAGGAGCTTCAGCTTTAACTGATAAAAATATAGATATTCCAGTCAATGGAGTAGAAGAGGGTGTTCCTGTTACTTATGTACCTTTTAGAAATGGTATCTTTTTAAGTATGGCTGCTGCTATTGCAGAGAAAGAGGGAGCTTCTGTTATAAGTATAGGAGTTGTGCAAGAGGATAGTAGTGGATACCCTGATTGTAGGGAAACATATATAGACTCAATGCAAAATGCTATCAATCTCGGTACAAAAGATGAAACGAATATTACTATAGATATGCCTTTAGTCCATTTACTAAAATCACAAATTGTTGAAAAATCTTTAGAACTTAATGTTCCACTTGCACTTACCTGGTCATGTTACCAAAGCGAAGAGAGAGCATGTGGTGTTTGTGATAGTTGTAGATTACGCTTAAATGGATTTTTAAAAGCTGGAGTTAAAGACCCTATAGAGTATGTATAAGCTTAAAATAGTTATCAATAAAAAGTTAAAACATAGTTATATCTCTATTGATAAAGATAAAAATATTTTAATTAAAACACGATATAGTTCACAAAAATATATTGATTCTCTTTTAGAAGAAAAAAAAGGTTGGATTGAAAAACAGTTACTAAAAATTGATGATTTAATAGTTCTGAGTGAACCTGCTCTCTACACTCTGGAATTTTTACAAGAGAGAGTAGAGTACTACTCCTCTAAGATGAATTTAAAATATAGTAAATTAAAATTTAGAAAGATGAAAAGTAGATGGGGAAGTTGTAACTCTAAAAGAGAGATAACTTTAAATAAAGAGTTAACTCGTGTTGGTAAAAATCTTATTGATTATGTAGTAGTTCATGAATTAGCACATCTAAAACATATGAATCACTCTAAAGAGTTTCATACACTTGTAGATACTTATCTTCCTCAATCAAAAGCATATAGAAAAGAGTTAAAAAATATAAGACTTATTTAATTAAGTAACTTTTATGATATTTACTTGAAGGTGACCACATCATCCAGCCATCAGTATGAAGCTCTTGTGTAGCACGAATCTGCTCTTGAATTTCAAACTTTTCGTAATGACGATGTTTACTTTTATAATCTTTAAAGTATTGTAACCAAGGTCTCACTCTCGATACATCTACTTTCTCCTGAATATTTTTAATACTTCTATAGATAACATCATAAGGATGGTCTGCTGGATAATCAAAATAGAAAGAACCTTTTGCAAATCCTGACGGATAAAGCATAGGGGCGATATAATCAGAGTGAGAAGCTAAAGATTTTAACATCTGTCCAATATTGTTATCATCCTTTTTACTCCATAAAATATTTCCATATGTATCAACAGATATAAATACACCATAGGGTTCTAATCTTTTTTTAGCACTATCTAAAAAAGTTTCTATAGCTTTTACACGATTTTCTTGTGTATTTTCTTTAGAAAATGTTAATCCATCTTTTGCTGGAAAACGAATATAGTCAAAATTTATCTCATCAAAACCGACTTTAGCTGCTTCTTCGGCAATTCTTATAGTGTAATTATGAGAACGAGAATCAAAAGGGTCAACCCATGCCATATTATCATGGTTTCTCCAGATAATTCCAGTGCTTTTTTTCTTTAAAGCATAATCAGGATTATGAGATGCTTGTATTTCATCTTTAAATGTAACTATCCTAGCTATAGTATAGATATTATTATCTCTCATATTTTTTATAAATTTTTGTATGTTACGATTTGTTCTATTTTTCTGTGCACCATATGAGTTGGCTTGTTTAAAAGAAGTTAAAAATGAGGTAGATCCATATGCATTTTTAACATCGACAATAACTGCATTTGCCTCTGTCTCTTTTACAAGTTTAATGATATTTTTTAGTGTTTGAGAATTATTACTAGCTCCCCAAAATGTGAGATATAAAGCTTTTACTTTTATAGGTTTTAGTTTTAAAACTCTATCTGTACTATTTGTTTCAAAAGAAAATGGTCTATAGCCATATGCTTTAATATGAAGAATTTTATCTTTTGTCTCTATATTAAATGTGCCATTAACATCACTAAAGAGTGTATGATTTTTATCAATTATTTTAGCATTATTAATAGGTTTAAGTGTTTGAGAGTCAATAATTTTAGCACTAAAAGAAGCACTAAGGATAAGCGGAAGAGTTATAAAAAATATAAATAATTGTTTCAAGTATAAAAGCCTTTATCTTTCATTTAAAAATTGTGTTAAGCTGACATCACTCCAAGCACGAGAGAGTTTCAGATAAGCATTGATTGAGGCATAAACTTTTGCAAAGTCTCTGTTCTTAGCACTAAGTTCTTGAACCACTTCTTTTAAAGCTTTTTTACCAGCACTATTAACATCTTGAGGAAAATGACTAAGAGTAACACCTAAACCTTTAAGCTTTTCTAAGGCATAAATATTATCATGATGAAATTCAGAAGTCATATTTGCATTTAATTCACTTGAACAAACTTCTATAATAGATTGATGTTCAAACGCCAGTTTATTCCAAACCTCTTTATTAAATGTTAACTCTAAAACAGAACCAGGTTCATGCCAACCTGAATAGTAGTAAGGAGCAACCTTGTAAAATCCCATTTTGATGTCAAGTGCAGGTCCAACCCATTCTGTCGCATCAATTACTCCACGTTCAAGTGAAGTGTATATCTCTCCAGCAGGTAAAAGGATGGGATTCACTCCCATTTTAGAGAAAACTTCTCCTCCTAGACCCGGTATGCGCATCTTTAAACCTTGCATATCTGCAAGAGAGTTGATAGGTTTTCTAAACCAACCTCCCATCTGAATGTTTGTATTACCACCTAAAAAAGGGTGAAGATTGTATTTTGCATACTGCTCTCTCCATAACTCTAAGCCTCCACCAAAAAGCATCCATGAGTTTATCTCTTCAGCTGTAAAACCAAATGGAAGTCCACTATAGAGTGAAAAAGCAGAATTTTTCCCTTTCCAGTAATATGGTCCAGAGTGAAAAGCATCAATTTGACCACTACTTGTTGCATCAAAAACAGCTAGGGCAGGGACTAAAACATTTTTTGGAAAAATCTTTATCTCTAAGCTTCCACCACTTACATCTTTAACTCTCTGTGCAAACTTTTCAACACCAGTTCCCATAATTGGAAAATGTGCAGGCCATGAAGTTGCAAGTTTAATGACAGTTTTTTTATTTCTGTTTATATTTATATGTTTTGTATCTTTTGATTTACTAGGATGTTTAGAGTAATCTATCGCTTGACGATTATTTTCATTACAAGCACTTAAAGCTAGAGCTGCTGTAGCCGTTGATGTTGCTGTCAAAAAAGTTCTTCTATTCATAGAAAATTTATTCCTTTAAAAATTTTATAAATCAAAAAGTGAAACTTCTCTTTGATTCTTAATAGGTTCAGATAAAATAGATTTATCTGTACCGATAATAAGTGCAAAATGAAAATCATACTTTTCTAAAAAAGGGATAATTTCATTTTCTTGATTGTATAAAATCAATGAACTCTTATCCTTTAGTCTGTTTAGTAGATATTTTTCTTTTTGAGGTGTCAAATAAATTATCTTAGCCCAAGAAGCTTCTTTTTCTAAAAATAAAATTTCAGATTCTATAAAAGAGTGATTTTTTTCAAAGATTAAAACCTTATCACTACTACCAAACTCTTTAATCTCAAATTTATTATTTGTAAAAACTGCTTCAAAATTATCTATAGGAATAAATTTTTTTAATCGATAATTTATTTTAAGACTTTTAAATAGATCAAGTAAAATTTCTAAATAAGATATAAAAAATGGTGAAATCTGTTGGCGTTCATAAAAAATATCATCATAAATAAAAGAAGTTTCAAAAAGTGTCTGCTCTATAATATTTATATGTGTAGAAATATTAGTTGAAAGTTTCACTGTTTTTGTAAAAATATCTTTATCCGTAAGAGTAGGGCAGAAGAGTATAGTAGAACGCTCTTCTATATTCCATAGTTGTTTGAAAACATCTTTTACATCACCTTTGAGTGCTATAAAATTTACTTCAGTTATAATTTGCAAGGCTAATTTTAAAACTATTTCATTAGATTCATAAACATGAATATCTTTTTCTATAAGTTTAAAACGAAGAAGACGTTTAAGTGACTCCTCTATACTTTGAACTTTTATCCATGCTATCTCACTATCGCTAATCTGTGTAGGTTTAGAAAAAACAATTCCATACGCTCCATTAAAAATAGCATCATCAATAGACTCTTCATCAAAAGCTAAAAAAAGATCACCTCTTTTGACAGCTTTTGAATCAAATACGACATTAGTAAAAGTATTTACAAATGGTTTATTTACGAGTTTACCATGTGTAAGTGCAAGGACATTTTCAAGTCTCATCCAATCGTTGTGCCTGCCTTTTTAGGTTTTTCTGGCCTTACTAAACATAAACCATCTTCATCTTTTGCAGCAAGAAGCATCCCCTCTGACATTATTCCCATAAGTTTTGCAGGTTTTAAGTTTGCTACAACACATACTTGTGTTCCAACAAGAGATTCAGCTGAGTAAAACTCTTTTATTCCAGCTA
The DNA here is from genome assembly GCA_964615395.1 of uncultured Sulfurimonas sp. Lineage (GTDB taxonomy): Bacteria > Campylobacterota > Campylobacteria > Campylobacterales > Sulfurimonadaceae > Sulfurimonas. Next base: position 13,954 of record CAZTNH010000013.1, on the reverse strand, counting down.
CAACTTGACGAGTATCATTTTCACCAAGAGAGATTTGAAGTTTTAAAAGTTTTTTACTTTTTGGAACTTCTTGAGCATCAAGAATAGTTCCAACTTTAAGAGATGTCTCAAAAAATTGTCCTATCTCTATAAGGTTATCATCAAAACTAGCCTTTGATTCAAACTTTTCTTTTTTCTTAGAAACTTTTTTCTCTTCTTTAGGAGTTTCTACTTTAGCTGTTGAAGCCTCTTGCATTAAAGGTTCTTCTACACGAGGAAAAAGAGGTGGTACTTTTTTGATAGTAAAGAGTTTTAATAATTTTTTATCTACTACAAGTTCAATATAACTTGCATTATCTATCTCAAAATTAAGAGCATCTGCTACAGTAGCCGTTGTTTTAGGCATAATAGGACTCAACATAATAGCAGCTTTAGCTAAAATATTTGCAACTAATGCAACAGTAGCAAGTGCCTCATCAACTCTATCATTTTTCATTTTAGCCCAAGGCTCATGTTCCGTGATAGCAGTGTTTCCTATTGAAAAGAGTCTCCATAACTCTTCTAAGTATCTATGTGTCTGCATCTCTCTCATATAACCATCAAGAGAATCTAAAACTTTATTCATCGCTTCAAGTTCTCTTGAATGGTACTTTTCTACATTAACACTATCTATCTCAAATTTAGAATATTTTCCACTCATACCGATAATACGGTTTAAAAGATTCCCAAGATCATTTGAGAGTTCAGAGTTGATTCTATCTATAAAAGCACGTTGAGAAAAATCGCCATCTTGACCAAAAGGAACTTCTCTAAGCATAAAGTATCGTAAATTTTCAACACCATAAGCATCAGAAACCTCTTTCGGAGAGACTACATTTCCTTTTGATTTTGACATTTTTTCGCCATCTCTAGTCCACCAGCCGTGAGCACCTATCTGCTTAGGAAGAGGGAGGTCAAGACTCATTAAAAATGCAGGCCAGTAGATAGCATGAAAACGTAAAATATCTTTACCAACAAAGTGTGTACTTGCTGGCCAAAAGTCCATATTTGCATCATCTTTACCATAACCTAAAGCTGTAACATAGTTGAGTAGGGCATCTAACCACACATACATAACATGTTTATCATCATGTAAACTCTCAGGCATTTGAACACCCCAAGTAAAAGAAGTACGAGTGACAGAGAGGTCACGAAGACCACCTTTTACGAAGTTTTTTACCTCATTTGCACGTGAACGTGGCATGATAAAATCAGGATTTTCTTCATAATGAGCAAGTAGTTTATCTTCATACTCAGAGAGTTTAAAGAAGTAACTCTCCTCTTTTACAATACTAGTACTACGACCACAGTCAGGGCAGAACTCACCATCAATAAGTTGTGTTTCAGGAAAAAAAGTCTCACAACTTACACAGTAGTGACCCTCATAAAAGTCCTTATATATATCGCCTCTATCAAACATCTTAAGGAATGCTTTTTTAACACCTGCCATATGGTCGGCATCAGTAGTACGAATAAATTTGGAGTAACTAATCTCAAACTCATCCCATAGATTTTTAAAAGTAGCACTTATTTCATCTGCAAACTCTTGAGTAGGTTTTCCTGCTTTTTGTGCTGACTCTTCTATCTTTTGACCATGCTCATCAGTTCCTGTAAGAAAATAAGTTTCATTCCCTTGAAGTCTCTCATATCTAGCCATAGTATCAGCTATAAAAGTAGTGTAAGCATGCCCAATGTGAGCTTCTCCATTTACATAATAGATAGGTGTTGTTATATACTTTTTCAAAAAATATCCTTAAAATTTATTTTATAAAGTGGCGTTTAAAATTCAAATCCACCAGTATCGCCTTTTGACATACTGTTATAGACAGCTTTGACATACTCATTTCTGAGGTCACAGCCAAAATAAAACTCACAAAGACTACAAGATTTGTGAGCTTTCTCTTTTTGACAATTATGAAGTTTTTCTACCATCTCATCGAGATAGAGTTCAAATTTGTCTTTTTTTTCATTATGCATTTTTTGCATAAACCTCTTTTACTCTTGCTATCTCATAGTTTGAACCAAAGAAACAGATTGCAGTATCGTGGATATGTGCATGACCTAATGTCATTAAATCATTTTTACCATCTATCGCTCCACCACCTGATTTTCCATAGATAAATGCAAAAGGAAATACCTCAAATAGACGACGTAGTTTTCCTTCTGGTTTATCAGTTGTACCAGGGTATGAGAAAAGTCCTCCACCTTTAAGAAGGATTTGGTGTAGGTCTGGAACCATTCCACCTGAGTATCTTAGACGATAACCCTCAGCAAAAAAACTATCTACCATCTCTTTATGGTAAGGAGCCCAGTTCTGTTGTGTTCCACCAGGAGCATTTAGTTTCCCTTTTTCATTCAGACGAATCTCTTTTACAAACTCAAATTCACCATTTTGAAGAAGATAAAGTTTTGTTTTATTTTCAGCAAAAACCATCTCAACACGAGGGCCATGAACAACATAACAAGCTGCAACCATATTTTCTGCACCAAATGCACCATCGTATATACCATAGATACTACCAACACTAAGATTCACATCTACTAGTGATGAACCATCGAGTGGGTCATAGGCAACAAAATATTTGCCACCCTCATTTAAAAGCATCTCTTTCTCTTTCTCTTCACTTGCTATTGTGTGAACAGAAGATACTTTAGAGAACTCTTCTTGAATAATTAAATCACATTGAATATCTAACTGTAGTTGTGTTTCACCTGAACTGTTCTCTTGTTGTGAGTAACCTATGTCTTTTACATCTATAGCATTTTTAATTCTAATTGCACTTTTTTGTATTGCGTCAAATATATCTCTCATTTTTTTCCTTTGTTAAACTTTTTTTGCATTTTTTAATATCCATGATATTACTTCATCTGTATTATTTAAATCTAAAATATCTATATTTTCAGATAAGTTATAATTTTGAGTATTTATACTATAGTCAGTAGCTAAAGCATCCATATATGGAATATAGTCACGATCGATAAAATCACGAAATATACTAATACGGGGTAGGGGTAAGTTTTTTAAACCTTCTACTAACAGAACATCAAAATCATCTAAAAGTCTTATCATATCATCCAGTTCTGAACGTTTTTTTGAAAAGTAAGTTGTTCTATTTGGAGAGGTAACAATAACTTCAGCTCCAGTATCACTAAACTTGTAACTATCTTTACCCTCTACATCAAAACGAGCTTTATCTTTTGGGTCATGTTTGATAATTGCCACTTCAAGTTTATGTTCATGAATAAGTTTACGTGCTACTTTCAAAATCAGAGTTGTTTTTCCACTATTAGATGGTCCAGTAAATGCTACGGCTAACCTTTTACTCAAAGCGAATCCTCTTATAAAATTTTTATAATTATACAAAAGAAGTGTTTAAATAAGGTATAATTTTACCAAATTGGGAGGATAAAAATGAAAACTTTTTTAATAACTATACTATTTATAACTATATTTACAAACTGCTCTAGAAATAATGCTTTTTCTTATTTTCAGATAGACAAAGAACAGGCTAAAAGTGAAGATAGTTTAAAAAGTTCAAAAATCTTTAATAAAACGGATAATGAGGGGATTGTAAGTGCAATTTATTTAAATCATGTCTTACCTGATAAGTATAATGATAAAGAGTATTTCTATATATATTTATATACAAAAAATGACTTAGAGAAAGTTAGTTTTGTACTTAATGGTAAAGAGTCGCAAGATATTATAACATTAAAATCTCAAAATAAATTTTCAAACTTAACATCTTTTGATGGAGATTGGCAAAGATACTATTTAGTAGTTTTTACTAAAGAGAAGAAAAGTGTTTTAGCATTACAAGCTAAAACACTTCAAGGTAGTTCAAGAAAAATGATCTTTATAAAAGATTAAACTGCTGTTGCTAAAGTGTTAAATAGAAGTGAAACTAAAATACTTAGTACTTGAAGTCCTACTATGATGATTAATGGAGCTAAATCTAGACCATTAAAATCTGTTCTTATAAATCTATTGACGAATATATATGCAGGATTAGTAATTCTACGTAAAAATTGTACTACTGGATTATATGGATCTGGGTTTACAAAACTTAAAAGTGCTGCGATAATTAAAACCCATATATAAACATTAATTAAACCATTTATAATCCCACCTAATTGTATAATAGCGATACCTACTGAACTCATTTTATAATCTCCCCAATATAGTTTTTTAAACATTTGTAAATTTTTGCAAGTTCTGGACCAGTTTCTGCATTAGTAAGTAGTATTCTAAATAATTGAGAGAAATTATCTTCTTCAATTCCAGATTCCTTCATTATATGATTTTTAAAATCTTCATACTCTTCAAAGTAGGGTGCTGATTTAATAGTTTGTATCATAATATCTGTCTCTTTTCTAAAGAGTTCTGAAGCATCCCGTTCAGAAAATATAGGTGCTATTTTAGATCTTAGTTCTACTGTAGTAGTTACTTCTTCTAAGTAGATATATGCTAATTCACCAATTTCAGCATCTGCAAAACCAAGATAACGAGATAACTCTTTTGCATCTAAATTTTTTAAATGTTCTTTGTTTATAGTTTTTAACATCTCAATATCAAAAGGAGTAGGGTTCTTTGAAATCTTAGAAAGATCAAACCACTCTATCGCTTCTTCCATTGTAAAAATCTTTTTAGGTACTTCATTTCCAAGTAATATTAAATAATTTAAAATTGCTTCAGGTAGATAACCTTGTTCGAGTAAACTTTTAACACTTACAGGATTATTTGAATCATTAAGAATAGTAGGTAGATGTGCATATGTTATCTCTTTATCATAGCTCAAAGATTTTCTTATATGAATCTGTTGAGCTGTATCATTGATGTAGTGCTCATCACGAATGATAAGAGTAATGTCATTAAGCATATCATCAACTGCAGCAGAAAAATTATGTGTTGGTATCTTATCTTGACTCATAATTACAAAACTATCTATATCTTCAAAGTTAACTCTACCTTTTATCTGATCATTTATAGTTATTGTAATATCTGGTCTAGTTATTCTAATTGTAAAGGGGCTAGTATTATCTATTACTAGTTCAGCAGGTAAATTTCTACAAGCATCATCATAACTATATGCCTTTTTAGCTTCTTTGGACTCTTTTTGTTTTTTTTCCAACCATTGAGGAGAGCAGAAACAACTAAAAGCCTTTTTCTCGTGAAGTAGTTGAAGAGCCATAGCTGAATGAAAACGAATATTTTCACTCTGATAGATAACTTGTGAATAGTGAATGTTAAAGAGTGCAAGTAAATCAAGAACTTCTTGATCTTTAGCTTCTATATTTTTCTCTTTCTCGGTATCTTCTATTCTTACAATGAAGTCCTCTTTTTTCTGTTTTGAAACGATATAGTTAAATATAGCAACTCTAAGGTTACCAATGTGCAGATCACCAGTAGGACTGGGTGCAAATCTTAGCATGAAAATTCCTAAAAATAATTTTTATGATTTTATCGTAAATAAGGTTAATGTTTGTTTATTGTTTTTGATTTTATAATAAATGAAGTGGTGACCCCGAGGAGAATTGAACTCCTGTAACATGGATGAAAACCATGGATCCTAACCGCTAGACGACGGGGCCACTATGCTCAACTGTTTTGTTGAGCCGATATTATAGAGAGATTATCCTTAAAATAAGATTAAATCTCTATAATTTTAATGTTATTCGTAAAAACTACGTAATGCTCTAATAATTACAGCATTTTTAGAGATACTTTCAGCTTTTGCATTTTCATTAACTGTATCATAAATATCTAATGGAAGAGAAATTGAAAATGTTTTAGTTTCAACTTTTTTCTTTTTTGCAATCATTGCAGCTACACCAGTTAAAAGCTCAATAATTTTTTTAGTGTCGATAGGTTTTTGAATAAAGCTATTAACACCAACTTCGATTGATTCTGAAATCTTTTCAATATCATTACTTGCAGAGATAACAATAATAATTTGTGTAGGGTTGATTTCACGAATTTTACGAGAAAGAGCTATACCATCCATACCTGACATAATAATGTCAACAAAAACTACATCTGGTTTGTTTTCTAAATAAAGTTTTAATGCAGACTCTCCATCAAAACATGAATCAACTCTAGAGAAGAAGTTTTTAAAAGTTGAACTTAAAAGCTCATTTGTTACTTTTTCATCTTCTACAACCATAGCTGAAAGTTTTTTAGTTTGTTCTGTTAATTGAATTAAATCTATTGTACTCATTTTTAAATCCTATATATTATTTATGAAATTATACAGTAAGATTAGTTAACAATATAACAATTAGAAACATTTAAAAAACTGTTAACTAGTAAAGTGCCTATTTAAAGTCTAAAGGGAAGGGTCGTAGTGTTAAAATATATGGCTATTTTTTATTGTTATTTAATCATTTTCTATTTTAAACTGCTCAAGCCACTCTGTATCTACTTTATTTGTATTTTCTTTTTGATCCAATAAAGATCCTATAATATTTTTTAAAGTATCTTCATCCATATATTCAAGCAAATTTGGATTTATAACAGTATCTGTAATATTACCATGAGTATTTAATAGATTTTCTATATCTATAATTAATTGTTGCTTAGTATTCATTGTTACTCTTTGATTATTAGTATTGGTTAACATAATGTAAATTCTCTTGAAAAATAGAAAAGTGTTTCCACTACGCTACTTATGGGGTTTGGTACAAAATAAGCCGAGTTACTTATATACCATCCGTTCGGAGATTATATCATAAATCGTGGCACTTGTACTATTGACTTGGTCACAATACGGACACAATAAATTATACTCCGTAACACCAACTTCGCATGTCTCCATTTGCACTTAATTTAGTATCAAGATGCAATCTTTCATCACTTCCTGCACCAATCCATTTAGCTCCCTGACCGATTCCTGTAAAACCTACTTGAATTGCACAAGATAAAAAATAAAAATAGTCTGATTTATTGCTAAAAGTTTTCTTCTTAATGTCAACAGCTCTTGAACCTTTTCCATCATCTATATGTGTACTAGTTGACTTTCTCCCTACTTTATTTACACTATATTCTTTACAAGTTGCACCTTGTTCTATGAAAACAGGCTTACCATATATATGCCTTACTTTATCAAGCTTAGATATCAGCTCATCAGATGGCTTAGCACCACATCCACATGGGCACAATAAAGAACCACCCTCTTCCAACTCTTCTTTAAAATATTTACTCATTTACAAACCTCTTCATTTTTTTTCATATTCACAATGCACTCAACATAAGAGTTAAGTACTTCTGTATATGTATCTCTCTTAAAAGTACAATTTGCATCATTTACAATACATTTAACAGGTACTTTTATTTCATATGGCTTATCAACATATTTTATTACTGTTTTAGGAGTGCTACAAGCTGTTAAAGTCAATATCCCGCATAGCATCAATAGACTTCTTAATATCTTCACATTCATCGCTACGAATCTCCTTTATAATTGCTGGAGTATGTATATACTTAATCTTTCGAGGAAGTGCTTTCCACTTTTTTAACTTTTCTTCTGTTAAATTTCTGTTATATCTTTCATTTTCTATCTCCTTGTTTCGATGTTCCAAAGAAAGTTTTAAACGCTCGTTTGAGAGTGTCTTGTTTGAAATCTCAGTAGAGAGAGTTGAATTTGAAAGTTTCAACTCAGATATATCACTCTTTAAACTATTCGTATAAAAATATGCAAATAGTATAAAGATTAATAAAACAGAAAACTCGATAGCAACTCTATTTATCATTTGTTTTAGTCTCAAAATGACTTTTTATAACAAATGTTAGAGCACCAAAAACGGATCCATAAATAGCACTAATTGCTATCTCTCCAACATCCTTTATTTTATTTGCATAGTCAGGCTGAATAAGTAGATATGCTAGATACATAAAGTATCCAAGAACTATATATCTAGCCAATAATTTTATTTTATCCATTTCTTTTTTCTCCTTTTATCTCTTCTAAAACAGATTTTGCACCGAGCTTTTCAGCGATTATCATCTCTACAAGATGAAAACTTCTTGTCCCTAAATGAGCTATAAACCCACTTACGGCAACTGCTGTTAAATCATTTACACCATAACCTATCAACCCTATAAACGCCAACATTGACAATCCCATACTTACAAACATATCCATAAGAAAATAATAAAACTTTTTAATAAAGCTCATTTCTCGAGTATCTCTCTTTATAAAGTTAAGGATTGCACCCCAGAAACCAGCAAAAAATGCTATATAAGCAGATAGATTGTCTAAATCGTGAAAATTATTGTGAGGCATATCCAGCTCCTTAGTATCCAATTCCATTTTTAAGAGAACTACCGATTTCGACACAAGCAGTTACATACTCTTCATAAGAAACTCTCTTTTCATCATCTTTATCTCTTTTTTGCATAGCAAATTCATCTGAAATTGTATATTTTTTTGCTATCTCAATAGCCACAACTTCACGAATGCGTTTTAGCTGAGAAGACTCGCCAACAATAGTTTTAAACTCATCTTGTTCTATAACTTCACATCCTATCTCAGATGATTGAGAGTCAATAAGTGCATCAATAGCATCTTCATTTTCAGACTCAATGCTTACTACATCAACATTGAAGTGATTAACCTTAACCTCTTCACTATCTCCTCTGAACTCTAAAACTGTATTAGCAGTTTCAACTTTTGTAAATTTTACATATTTAAACATTTTATGCTCCCATTTGGCAATATTTTTTTATAATCAGGCATTTTTTCTTCCAGTATATTTTTAAAATAGTGTAAGCTTCTAGTGCCTTTTGCATGACCGATTAATGATATAATCGAATCGACCTTTCGCTTTAAAACTGCTCTCTTAAACTTATATAGAGAGTGCTTTCTCACGAACTTAACTTTCTTCCATGTTCTATACCCTACGAAATTAATTCCTCTTCTTATCTTCTGGATATGCCAGTGTGATAATTCAAGATTTAATTTGTCTTGTACGAACTTTTCACACTTTTCTTTTGCATCGTTTGCTTCATCAAGAGTCAATCCTATAAGTACAAAATCATCCACATATCTAACATAACTTTTTGCTTTAAGTTCTCTCTTTACAAAGTGGTCCAACTCATTTAGATAGATGAGAGAATAGAGCTGACTCAATAAGTTTCCTATAGGTATTCCTACATCTGAACTATTATCATTAGCAAAAAGTGACATGATATTTATCATCGCCTTATCTTTTATTTTTTTCTCAAACAACTTTTTTAAAATATCTCTATCTATTGAGTAAAAAAACTTTCTAATATCAAGCTTCACAAAATATAAATCACCATCATATTTTCGCATCTCTCTTTGAGTGTAAACGCTACACTTATGAGTACCACCATTTTTTCTACAAGCAAAACTTGTATCTATGAATGTGGAATTAAATATATTATAAATAACCCTATATATAGAGTGTTGCACTACTAAATCTCTGAAATGAGGAGCTTTAATAATTCTCTTTTTTGGCTCATATACAAAAAAAGTTCTGTACTCTTTAGGTTTATAAAGAAAATTTGATAGTTCATAATGCAAACTATCTATATTTTCACCTATGTTTTTTTCAAATAAAAATGTACCAACCTTATTTCTTTTCCCCTTTCGTGCATCTAAATATGCCTTGTAAAGGTTCTCTTTTGTAAAAGCAAGTTGATACAATCCACCATATCGTTTCGAGGTACTTTGAATTTCTAATCCATACTTAATATTTTTCATACTTTAAAAAATCTCCTCTTTAAAATTTCGCTTATAGCTGGACTCCACATCCCTTTGTTCCAATCTTACCTTGAGAGTATTTTAGGTTAGAACGAAGTCGAAACCACCAACATTGTTATTCGAATTAGACGAATAATTGTTCAAATTGAGAGTGAACACCCCAGCATTAGAGGAGTTACTCCAATTACCGCCGACAATCGGAACGAGACACAAATCATGTTAATGTGATAGCCCATTGAGTTTATGAAAACTCTTTAGTGTTTCTTAGCTTGTTTATCCAAGCACCTATTATTCTTCCTATTTCATCAATCATTTGCGAAATAGCTAAAAATCTATGTTCAGGTCGTGCGAGTTTAGAGTTTTTAGAACCATCTTTAAATGCAAAATATCCAAGCTCATTAGAAAGAATAATCTGCATACGCAACTTCTCATGCTCTATGTCAAGAGCAGTGAGTGAAGTTTTTTTGTAGTATCTCTTTTGACACTCTGTGATTAAGTCATACACTCTATAAGCTGTATTTCGTATGTCATTTGAGAGGGCAAACTTCTCATATCGTGGAAAATGATTAAGATATATATTAAGTAACTTCATCATCTCCACGAACTTTCTGTTAAGATTTACTTCCCCTTTGCTTACCCCGTTCACTATCGTTCCCTACTACAAGGAAACGGAGGCGAAACCACCAACATCGTTACCCGAAGCAGACGAATAATCGCCCAAATTGAGAGCGAACACCCCAGCAAGAGAGGAGTAACTCCAATTACCGCCGACAATCGGAACGAGACCATGTCTTAAGTATCTGTATAGACCATCGTTTCCAAATAGTGATGTCCCCGAACTACTTATCCCTGAAGATGTTGGCACACAAGCACTTCCTACTTTATACTCTTTTGAGTTTGTGTCAGTTGAGAAATTCAAGACACTGTTGTCTCCATTCCCAAAATATGTCCAACCTGCTTTAGAATTTACTGTTCCTGTTAAATCTAAAAGATCATAGTTAGACTCATCAAGAAGATTTGCACTTGTTAAATCATGAGGATTTACAGAAGTTTTTAAAATTCTAAAATATCTAGGGCTATAAACGCCATCACCAGATGCAATATCTCTCTCTAAAGCATTATTCACTGTAAAGTTATTTCCATCAGTAACATCTGTAACTGTATATGCTGCTGTATTGTAAGTAGCACCGCTTGATGGAGTACCACCAAAGTAAATGACATCATCTACTGCTAAACCATGACCACTCATAGAGATGTCTTTTGCATCTTTATCACCAGTAGCACCTGTTTTAGCTAGATATGTAAGACCTGGGGCAATTTTCCACATATTTCCATTCATATCTGTAATACCACAGTCTTGACCATTATGTGTAGTCTTTGCGAAGTTTGAACCACTCCCTGTTAATGCACAGTTTGAGTAACCACTTCCAGTAAATGTAACACTTGTGTCATTCACATCATGAAGAGCGTTGGCTAGATTTCCTTTTGGAAAATATGGTGCAACATCATTAAAAGCACATAGGGCTGAACTTGCACCACTTTGAGACTGAGCTAATACAATTAGCTGTAATGCCTGCCATTCAAAGATGGTAGTAGTTTTATACCCTGCTGATTTACAAGCATCTAAAAATCCGCCGTAATTATTTGATGGATTACTAAGTAAATCACCAATAGGATTATGAGATGTACTTGTAGAGAGTGGGTCAACAAACTGTTTAGAAACAAGTTTACCACCAACATTTCCAGCCATATATTTAAAATGTAAAAAACCATTTGGTGCGTCATAAAAAGCACGAGGCTTTGCATATCCACTAATAGAAGAGTGGCTAATACTAATTATATTACCACTCATTTTATAATAAAAAGGTGCTATGTAGTGAAAAACAGACCCTTTCAAATCAATAAGCAAACCATAGTTTGGATGTGCCACATCCTCATGACCACTAAGTTTCATAAATCCAGGAGGAACAAGATCATCTTTCATAGCTGAAACGCCAAACCCAAAAGTTCCTGGAACTCCAATATTATATGCTGTATCCTCAGGGAGGATGTCAAAATTAAGATTTCCTAATTTCTCAAGAGCTGAACCTGCATATGCCACATCTTCTATACTATTAGAAGCTCCTACAAGCTCCTCTACTCTTTGAATAGCTGCATTTTTTGCACTACTTAAACCCATATCAATTCCTTATATTTTTTTACATAGTTTTGTGACAATGCAAGTCAAAGAGTTATTCCAAACTCACTCATTTTTCTTCTTTTGGAGTTTTTATTTATTTCTACAGTTAATACACCCATCTGCTGTTCTACTGCATAACTTATCGCACTTGATATCCCATTGTTTATTCCTACTATCACCTCTTCTATCTCTTTTACTTCATCTCTAATGAGTAGTGTTTCATTCCTGGCACTAACAGATTCATTTTTAGCATCAACTGTAGAATTTAAATCATTTGAAACCTGAGACTGCTTATTTGATACATCTAAGGAGAGTGCATTCATCTGAGGAATTGTAAAATTTTTGAGTCCCTCAGTGAAATTTTTCATTTCAATCCATGTAGTTGCAGCATCAACTCTGAAAGTTGGACTCCCCTCTATAGGAAGCTCTGTTACTATAGGTACTGTGTCTATTGCCATTATATATATCCTTCTACTTCTAGTTTATATGTCGTTTTAGATACACCTATTGGCATATCGTGGTCTTTTATCTCTCCATAAATGAGAAGTGCTTTATATCCGCCATCGCTATCATCCCCTACAAATATACAAGGAGTATCTGCTAGAGAGTTAAGTCTATCTTCTATGATGTCAATTGATTTAGAGTCAATCAAACAAGTGATGTTCATTCTTTTGAATCTTGTGATTTTTCTTGTGATTATATTTCCATTTGAATCACGACTCTTAGATGTTAAGCTTCTCATCGTTGATGTTGGTGCTGGGTCCATAAGAGATAGTCCTACACTTTTGCTACGACCAAACACAAAATGACCAACTTCAGCATCACCTCCAGCATTTTCGATAAACACTTCAAGATTGAGACCATATCCAAAAGGAATAATCGCAAAAAACGAGCTCATAAACTCCAAAGGTGCAGTCAGCCAATCTTGCCAATCATAGACATCTCTTGTTGAAGTATCATAGGTCTTATCAAAAATAACCGTATCATCTGCTGATGATGTAACAACCCTCACACTCAATGCTTTGAGTCCTGAGAGCATCAGAACATCTACATCATTCACTGCAAATTTATAGTAGATACTCTCACTATTTTTACATTTTGAAGAGCTTGAAACATCAAATGCTCTGTAGTAGTTTGTAGAGCCTTTATCTATCCATTTTGATCCAGTTCCTGATTCGGCATTTACATCTAGTGAAGGGTTTAACCCTGTTGAGTCAGATATACATCTATAGATACGGTTGAAAGTTCCATTTACCTGAGTATAATCACCTACGATGTAATCGGTATCATCACTATAGACATCTATTCCACTCTCTTCTACATCTACATTTGAGTCAATTATTACAGGCTCCATTCGTGGTGCTATTATCATGATGCCATCCTATCGTTTATGTCTCTAATATCTTTTCGTATAATACGAGTCTCTTCTGCTTGTTGCTTAATCACTGTATATATATTTGCTAATATGTCATTTGAACTCCTAATACTGCTCTCCATATTTGTAAAAATATCAGTATTTCCAAGCTGTAAATCTCCACTTCTCAATCCCTCACTAAAGTTTTGGGGGACAATTATCTCACCCTTGTGGATATTAGCCATCATATCGTGTGGTACGTTTGGTGTACCTACTGCGAAAGAAGTGTTTAAGTCTCCATATGTAGATAAGTAATCGTTCCAATCGCTTTGATACTCATTCATTGTTGATATGTGGTCTGATTCTGCTATTTGAGCATCTGAATATTTTGATTTAGCAGCATCTAGGCTACCTTTACCTATCTTAGCATGCCGACCTGTTCTATGTGTGTACCGTGGTTTATAATAATAAGCTGAGTCGTCATATCTAGTCTGTGCTTCATTCATTGCAATCAAAGCATCTCTAGTAGCATCAGAGTAACTACTGTCATCTTTTTCAGTTTCATACTTATCAAATAAAGCCTGAGATTCATCGTGTATAGTAGCACCGACATCTTGAACTTGACTGTAACTATCACCAAGTATATCTTTAGATTCTATGATGTTTCCTACCATAGTA
>CAZTNH010000012.1:14576-25274 GCA_964615395.1 uncultured Sulfurimonas sp. | reverse complement strand
TATTTTATAATAATCATTATATATAAAAAAGCTTAATTTAAGAAATATATAAATCAATAAACTCTTTAAAAACTAGTAGAGTAACAGTGAGTATTATCGCTCCTACTACTAAATAAAAAGTGTTTTTTGAACGGATGATTTCTAAGAAATTATCCACTCCAAAAACTCGTATAGTGAGAATAAAACTCACAAAACCACCACTTGTACTTGCAAGTGCTAAACCACTTACTCCCATCGGTGTTATAAGAGAAACTGCTATAAGTATATAAGTGACGAGAGAGTATGTTGCGATGGTTGCAGCTTTTCTTTGCATCTCTTTTGCATAGAGCCATAGGACGAAGAGTTTTTGGAGTCCAAAGGGAAGTAGTCCTATCATATACATCTGAAGAACGGCTGTTGTATTGTTTGTATCTTCTACCGTAAAAGCACCACGTTGGAAGAGTAACCATGTGATTTCTTTTGATAAAATAATCCCACCTATAGTACTTGCAGTAAGTAAAAATGCTAAAAACCAAAAAGCTTTAGCCATAAAGGCTTTTGCTTTTGCTTCATCCTTGTTTCTTATATATCTAGCTACTCTTGGAAAAAGAGCTACAGAGGTTGCTATGGCAAAAAGTGCGAGAGGAAGTTGAAAAATACGGTTAGCATAGTAGAGATAAGAGATACTTCCTGTGACAAGGAAAGAGGCTAAAAAAGTATCTAAAAAAGCAGATACTTGTGCAGTAGAGTTTCCCCACATGGCAGGAAAAAAGTTATTTCTAAATTTATGAGTATCTTTTTTTATAAGCTTAGATTTGACTCGAAGATGTTTAAATCCACCATATAAAAGCTTTAGAAGCCCAATCTTTTTTAAGGCTACAATATGTGCGATAAGTTGTAAAATCCCTCCTATAACAACACCATAGCTTAGATAGTAAACTATTTCACTCTCTGTTTTATTATGACTAAGAAAAAGAGCACCTATAAGAGATAGATTTAAAAGTGCAGTACTAAATGCAGTAGTTGCAAAATGGTGTTTATACTGAAGCATACCACTTAGAAATGTCATAGCAAAAACAAGAGGTAGATACCAGAAGTTTATGGCAACATAGGGAGCTGCTATCTCTAATGTTTGTGTTGAAAAACCAACTGCAATAGCCTTTGTAAAGAGTTCAGGAATTAGATTTACAAGAAGAGTTATAAGAAGAATAATGGAAAGAAAAACTAAGAATATATTTGCTGAAAAAACAGCCTTATGTTTCGTTCTAGCAAAAGCAGGGATAAAAACTTGTGTAAATGCACCCTCGGCAAAGATTCGGCGAAAGAGATTAGGGAGCTTAAATGCTATAAAAAATATATCACTATAAATGTTTGCACCAAGTGCAGATGCAGTAAGGAGATCTCTGAAAAATCCTAAAACTCTTGATATTAAAATGCCGAAACTATTGGTAAATATTGCTTTGAACATGGGCTTCTTTGTAGATATTTGATTTGTTTTACGAAATTTTAACAAAGATTTAGTTAAAATCTAGACAAAATTAAAATTAAAATTAAGTTTGGTGTATAAATTATGGCATTATTTGGCTCTAAAAAGAAAAAACAATCATCTACAAAAGTCCGTCCAACAGTCGTACGAACTCAAAATGTAGCTAAAGAGTTGATGGCTATTGCAAAGAGTTATGAGATTCGTATAGATATGTTGGATTTTAATATTTTAGATGTATCAACATATACACGAATGAATGATGGAACAAAAGAGACAGAGTGGGAACATGTAGAAGCAGATTCACTCTATGAACTTGATGATGAGAGTGCACTTTTAAATCCTTACTTCCAAATAAAACAGACTTATGAGATAGAAGTTTTTTCTCCCTCTAAAGAGACTTATGTTCCTTGCCCTTATCTAAAAGTTGCAGTTGGAGCAAATGCTAGTAAATGTAAAGTATATTTTAGTATAGCAGAGGGATCAAAAATAGAGTATATATCTACTCTTGAAGAGAATCTAAGAAATCTTATAAATAAGAGAAAAGTACGTGCTGGAATTCTTATTAATATTTTTGATGAGATGGTAAAAGATGTTGTTTCTAAGATAACAGCACAAGCAAGAGTTGAAGAAAAAATAGAGTACACAAAAGTAAGTACGCTTCTTATTGCAGAAGGTTTTGAGCCTACCGAGACAATAAATGATGCATTAATTTTTCATTATGAAAAGAATAACGAAATTGATGAGAATAAAAAAGTAGATTACTCCTCACGTGGCTTTATTCAAAGTGTTAAAAAAGATGAACTACTTATAGAGTATGTTAAACCTAAAATTGGTCTCTCTGGAAGAAATTGTCGTGGTGAATTTATGAAACCAAGTGAACCGATAATAAAAAATGAGGTTACTTTTAAAGTCAATGAGACTATTAGAGTTGTAGAGAGTGATGAATCTGTAGAGTATTATGCAAATGAAAATGGTTACATAGCTTTTGAAGACAATACTTATATCATTAAAACAGATATGGATGTAGGTGAAGTAAGTTTCAGAACAACAGGTTCTATCAACAGTGGTATTGATTCAGATGTCTCTTTAAATGTAAAAGAAGCAGATGCGATAAAAGATGCCATTGGTACTGGGATGAATGTTGAAGTAACCGAGATTGATATTGAGGGTAATGTTGGCTCAAATGCACATGTTGTAGCGATTAGAGCAACAGTAGCAGGACAGACACATAAAACAGCTACTATAAAAGCAGATGATTTAGATATTAACATTCATAAGGGAAAAGCTTATGGAAAACATATCAAAATTACTAGGCTTGAACATGGTGAAGTTGATGGTGATGAAGTAGAAATTACTCAAGCTTTAGGTGGTTATATCAGAGCAAAAGAGGTAGAGATAGAGATATGTGCATCTCATGTCAATGTAACTTCTTCAAAAAGAATAGAGATTAAAAAACTTCAAGGAAGTGAAAATACATTTACAATAGATCCACTTTTGAAAAATCAAATTAAAAAAGAGCTTGATGATAATCAAGATGCGATAAAAGAGCTTAAAAAAGAAGTTCAAGATATGAAAAAAGAGATGCTTCGTTATACTCAACTTATCAAAGAGGGGACACCTGCATTTATAGAGATAAAAAAACGTTTAG
Organism: uncultured Sulfurimonas sp.; assembly: GCA_964615395.1. Taxonomy (GTDB): domain Bacteria; phylum Campylobacterota; class Campylobacteria; order Campylobacterales; family Sulfurimonadaceae; genus Sulfurimonas. The sequence continues at coordinate 22,161 of CAZTNH010000012.1, read as the reverse complement.
TTCATTATAAGAAAAATGGTGTGAAGCTTCCCTCCTCTTTTGTAAAAAAATATAAGCAGTTTACTCAAATACAAGAAAATTTTAAAGAATTAAAAGAAAAATATACTCTGAAAAATGATCATTTAAATCTTCAAACAACAAGAACAGCCTCTTTTCAAGATAATATCTTAGATGCACGAGTTATCAATAGAGATAGATGGATAGGTTACAATGAAATTATATTTAAGTTAGTTGATCCTCCTATAGAGCTTATTCATAGACCAGCAGAGGGTTCAAAAGATATGATTTTTGGTTTGGTTGATATGGGTGATGGAGAGTTTGAAATACAGGCGGTAGAAGAATGATAGTCGGTGTAGAAGGAATTATAGTTTATAAAGAGCCATCTTTTGTGCATGTAAAGGTAAGTGGCATTGTCTATGAGGTTTTTATCTCTCTACAGACATTTTCAGCATTAGGTTCTGAGAAAGTTTCACTTTTTACTACTCAGATTATTCGTGAAGATGCTTCACTTCTTTTTGGTTTTATGGATATAAATGAAAAAAAGATGTTTGGACGACTTATAAAGATAAATGGTGTTGGTCCTAAGGTGGCTATGGCAATCTGTTCTACCTATACACCTGCACAGTTTGCTACTGTTATAAACAACAAAGATTTAAATGGTGTGAAAAAAGTACCTGGAATTGGCCCTAAAGGAGCAGGGCGTATACTCGTAGAGTTAGCTGGTTTTGATAGCGACTTAATCTCTTCTTCTGATACACCATCTTCAACTTTGGCATTCTCTCAAGCAACCGAGGCACTCGAAGCCTTAGGTTTCAAAAAAGATAAAATCTCTAAGGCATTAAGTGCTTGTGAGGGTGATGATACGGCTGCACTTGTAAAGGGTGCTTTAAAATTACTACAGACAGTTTAAAAGGAAATATATTGAAATTAACTATTTTATTTGGTGGCGCAAGTTTTGAACATGAGATAAGTGTTGTGAGTGCAATCACTGTAAAAGAGAAATTAAGTTCATTTGATTTGAGTTTTATTTTTTGTGATGATGATCACAAGTTTTATCTTATAGATTCAAATAAAATGAAAGCGACTACTTTTTCAAAACAAGAGCATAAAAAAATGCCTGAGTTATCTTTGACTTTAGGTGGATTTGCACAAAAATCTCTCTTTAGCTCAAAAATCCATGATAATACTATCTTAAATCTTATTCATGGTGGAGATGGTGAGGATGGAACACTCTCTGGACTTTTGGATTTTTATAAGATAGCCTATATTGGACCGAGAAAAGAGGCTTGTACTTTTTCTTATGATAAGCGCTACACTAAGTACCTTTGTGACTCTATCAATGTTTCATCTGTAAAGTATGAACTTTTTTACAAAAATGAAGCAAAATCATTAGAACTCTCCTTTCCTGTTATAGTTAAACCTGCCTCTTTAGGAAGCTCTATAGGTGTAAGTATAGTAAGAGAAGAGTCTGATTTTGATTATGCTTTAGATACTGCATTTGAGTATGATGATGTCGTCTTAGTCGAGCCATTTATAGAGGGTGTAAAAGAGTATAACCTCGCTGGATATATGGCAAATGGTAAGATAAACTTCTCTATAGTAGAAGAGCCTCAAAAAGAGGAGTTCTTAGATTTTGAAAAAAAATATATGGACTTTTCTCGTTCTGAACAGGTTTTAAAAGCAGATATTAGTGATGAATTGATACATAAACTTCAAGTAAATTTTGAAAAAGTATATCGTGGTATGTTTGAGGGTTCTCTTATTCGATGCGACTTTTTTGTAGTCAAGGATGAAGTGCTTTTAAATGAGATAAACCCTATCCCTGGTTCTATGGCGAACTACCTTTTTGAAGATTTTCAAAAAGTAATTAAAGAGTTATCCTCTTCTCTTCCTAGTAAAAATAGAATAAAAGTCTCTTATGACTATATTCATTCCATCTCATCTGCAAAAGGGAAGTAATGGCTATAAAATCTGTTCAACATAAGCATCATACATTTGATATAAGTTATGAGATAGTGAATCCAAACGCTAAAGTAGATATGATTATCTTACATGGTTGGGGGAGTAATAAAGCTATAATGAGTAAGGCATTTGCTTCTTATATGGATAGTTTTAGACATATCTATATTGATCTACCAGGTTTTGGTGGCTCTACTTGTTCTATGGCTCTTACCACGGTTGATGTTGCAAGAATAGTTGAACTTTTTATGATTCAGATTAATGCCTCAAGAGATATTATCTTAGGTCACTCTTTTGGTGGAAAAGTGGCTCTTTTACTTGACCCTACAGTTCTTGTTTTAGTTGCAAGTGCCGGAATCTACAGACCAAAACCACTTAAAATTCGTGTAAAAATCATGCTTTTTAAACTACTTAAAATATTTGGTTTAAGTAAATTCCGTTCTCTTTTTGTCGCTGAAGATGCAAAAGAGTTAAATGAACATATGTACCAAACTTTTAAAAATGTAGTTGATGAAGATTTTTCAAAAGAGTTCTCTCTTTACAATGGAAAAGCACTTATCTGTTTTGCAAAAGAGGATACGGCTACACCTTTGAGTTCAGGAGAAAGAATATCTCAGCTTATTAAAGACTCTACTTTAGAAGTTTTTAATGGTGATCACTTTTTCTTTATGAAAGAAGCTGAAAGTATCTCTTCAAAAGTCCAAGAGACTTTTTTAAAAACATTGAGTCACTAGATGCAAGATTATGAAATATTGGTAGCTTTTACCGTAAACATTTTTTTTGTAATGCTATTGGGTTGGTACCTCATAACTAATCTTCAGTGGTATAACTACTCACTCTCTCGTGTAGTTTTAAAACATCATAAACCTCAATGGCATGTTATATACTTTATAGTTCCTTTTATTGCTTACTATACAACTGGAAAGTTTTTTACAATATTTTTTGTTTTTGCTGTTCTTCCTGCCATTATTATTTGGCATAAAAGATTAGATAAAAAATTGGTACTTACATGGCGTGTAAAACGCTTTTTGATTCTTCTTTTAGGTTTAACACTTTTTCAAGATGTGCTTTGTACTCTTAAACATGCTTGTGAAGTTTATGGTGTCTTTATGCCTTTGGCTATAGCATACATAGGTTCTTTTTTGATAGAAAAGTATCTTTTTATGGTCTATAAAAAGAGTGCAAAACGAAAACTTGCATCTATGAAAAATCTTCAGATAGTAGCTATTACGGGAAGTTATGGCAAGACAAGTATCAAAAACTTTGTAGCTCAGATACTTTCACAAAAGTTTAAAGTCTATGCAACTCCAAGAAGTGTCAATACCTTAGGTGGGATTATGGGTGACATTAATAACTCTCTTCCTGAAGATACGGAGATTTATGTATGTGAAGCAGGTGCTAGAGAGCGTGGGGATATTTATGATATTACTACTTTTATTGAGCCTCAAACTGTAGTTGTTGGTAAAGTAGGGGAGGCTCATATTGAGTACTTTAAATCACTTGATAACATTATCGCTACGAAGTTAGAGATTATGCAATCTCCTAAACTAGAGAGAGCTTTTATACATACTTCTGTAACAGATGAACCACATGAAAAAGTAACTTTTTTTGGTAATGAGATAAGTGATGTAAACGCCACTTTAGATGGAACTGATTTTAGAGTGGCGTTTGAAGAGAGTAGTTTAGAACTTCATACAGATGTTCTAGGTTCTTTTCAAACTATGAACATTACAGTAGCTGTTAAAATCGCAAAAAGTTTTGGAATGAGTGATGAAGAGATACAGAGAGCAGTAAAAAAACTAGAACCTGTTGAGCATAGACTTCAGATGATAAAAGCGGGTGGAAAACTTATCTTAGATGATGGTTACAATGGAAATATTGATGGAATGTTAGAGGGTGTAAGACTCTGCTCTCTTCATCAAGGTGGTAAAAAGGTTATAGTAACACCAGGGCTTGTAGAGAGTAGTGATGAGTTAAATCTAAAACTGATAAACGCTATAAATGATGTTTTTGATATAGTGATAGTTACAGGTTCTCTAAACGCTGAACTCTTTGAGAAAAACCTTAATGTGTCAAATAAAATAATGTTAGCAGATAAAGCTAGTTTAACAGTGGTTTTAGCGAACCAGACAAAAGCAGGGGATATTATTCTCTTTGCCAATGATGCACCAAACTTTATTTAGAGTTCTGTTTTGATAAAAAAAATAGGGAAATACAGTTCGTATTTTACAGCATCAATACTCGCTCTTTTAGTAGTTCTTATAGTTTATGATGCAACTGCTAGATATCTCTTTTCCAGTGGTTCTACTGCACTTCAAGAGTTAGAGTGGCACTTTTTTGATGTGGTAATTCTTCTCTCTATCGCTTTTACTCTTAAACATAACTCACATGTTCGTGTAGATATTTTTTATGATAATTTCTCCCCTAAAATTCAGGCATTTATAAACATCGTATCAGTTCTCTTTTTTATACTACCTCTTTCGTTTTTAATTATATATATAGGTATTGGTTTTGTGGAGCTTAGTTATGCACAGGGAGAGATGTCTTCTGATCCTGGGGGACTTGCTCATAGATGGATTGTAAAATCTCTTATGCCTCTCTCTTTTTTATTTTTAGCACTTCAAGCATTTGAACTTCTTTATGAAGAGATTCAAAAATGGAGAAGTTTATGATAGCCTTAGTTATGTTTGTAGTTGCCCTTATACTTCTGCTTATTGGTATTCCTGTGGCGTTTGCTTTTGGTGGGGTAGCGATGATGTTTGCATTTGTTGTCCCTCATGTAGGCTTTGAAGTTTTTAATATTTTGCCCTTTAGAATATATGGGATTATGAATAACACAACACTTATGGCAGTACCACTTTTTATAATGATGGGGCTTATCTTAGAAAAATCAGGAATGGCAGAAAAACTTCTTCTCTCTATGTCTGCTATGTTTAAGGGTGTTCGTGGAGGACTGGGTGTAAGTGTTGTTTTAGTTGGAGCTATTTTAGCAGCTTCAACAGGGATAGTCTCTGCTTCTGTTGTTATGATGAGTGTTATCGCTCTTCCTCTTATGATAAATGCTGGGTATAATAAATCTTTGGCGAGTGGGACTATTGCAGCGAGTGGAACACTAGGGCAGATTATTCCTCCATCTATTATTCTTATCATCTTAGGTGATGTTATGAGTGTTAGTGTTGGAGATTTATTTATGGGTGCTGTTTTACCTGGTCTTTTACTTGTAGGACTCTATATCGCTTACATACTTATTCGTGCTTTTATCAACAAAGAGGATGCTCCTGCTCTTAAACTAGAGAACAGTGTGACTTTTTTTGACCTTATCAAAGCGATAATCCCTCCTTTACTTTTGATGATAAGTGTTTTAGGAAGTATATTTGCAGGTATCGCTTCTCCTACTGAATCAGCTGCTTTTGGTGTAGTAGGTGGCTTGATACTCTCAACTATAAATAGAACATTAAATACCGAAATGATTAAGTATGCACTTTTTGAAACAATGAAGCTTTCAGGTATGATTTTTATGATTCTTATAGGGGCTACGGCATTTAGTTTAGTTTTTAATGAGTTAGGTGGAAGTGACCTGATACTAGAGTTTTTTAGTGAAGATATTGGAAGTGTTTGGGCGTTTATTGCTATATCTATGTTAAGTATTTTTATACTTGGCTTTTTTATAGACTTTATAGAGATAAGCTTTATTATTGTTCCTATCCTGCTTCCTGTTATGTCGGCGTTTGGGATAGACCCAATATGGTTTGCAGTTTTAATAGCTATGAATCTTCAAGCTTCATTCCTCACTCCACCCTTTGGACTTTCACTCTTTTTTCTTAAAGGTGCAGCTGGAAATAGTGTAACAACTATGCAGATTTACAAGGGAATCATTCCTTTTATCTTACTTCAAATCATTGCTCTTGGTTTAGTCGTTGTTTTTCCTGATTTGGTCTTTGCATTTATATAATTTTACCAACTATAGCCAAGACCTATAAGTATTTTTTCATACTCAAAGTTTTTACCATCATCGGGTGTCATTGTGATACTTGTGTATGAAGTTGTCACTAAGTAGTTGTTTTTAAAACGATACTCAGCTCCCATTCCTGATCCTATTCCTTGTGCACTGTTAAAACTATCCTCTTGATTTCCTGTGATATAGTTTATGCTACTTGTGTTATACATTAGATAAGAAAAGTCTGCTAAAGCATAGACACTAAGAGCTCTTGCAAGCTCTCCAAAAGAGTATCCAAATTTAAACTTTCCACTAAGTTCAGCCATTACTTTACTATCTACAGTAGTGTCAGGGTTTTGAATATAGCCTAAACTAAAAATAGAACCCCACATAATGCCATTTTTATAGTAGTAGTTCCCTCCAAAATCTAAAGAGTAGATAGATGTTGATTGAGAGTTTATCTTCGCTTGACCTGTAGATAAAGAGATGTTACCAACTTTTTTATCAGGTGCAAATGCTCCTATAAATTTTGCTTCTAAAAGATTTGAAAATATTGTAAGAATGATTAGTAGTAATATGGTTTTTTTATGCATCTAAAAGTATATATTTAATTATATTAAAACAGTATTATAAAAATTATTTCTTTTAGATGATATAAATAGTCTTAAATTAGGAAAGTTTTAAGTTTTTTCATAGTATTATAAAAGTAATTTATACTTAGGACTTAAAAATGAAAAATCTTTCTATTAGTAAAAAGGTTCATCTTCCTCTTGTCTCATCAATTATTATTGGTTTTATAATTATATTTACTCTATAAAACAGATGAAAGAAGATGTCTATAACTCACAATCAAATACATTGCGTTTAGTCTATTCTCAAGCTATAAAAGCTAAAGAAAACATAGGACTTACTAATGCTATTAATATTTCAAAAAATTATGATATTGTAAGAGCACTTAAAGAAAATAACAGAACTATTTCTAAAGATTTTAAGGAATATACAAATTATAAAAATATTAAAATACATATTCACGATGCTAATGTTCATAGCTTTTTAAGAACATGGAACCCTAAAAAATATGGTGATGATCTGAGTGGATTTAGAAATACAGTTTTAAGTGTTAAGCAAAACAAAAAGCCTTTAGTAGCTATTGAGTTAGGTCGTGCAGGATTAGTTCTTCGTGGATTAGCACCAATTATTGAAAATGGGAAGTATTTAGGATCTGTAGAGTTTATGCAAGGTTTAAACTCAATTGTAAAAGATACAAAATCTGTAAATGGTTTTGATATGATAATTGTTATGAAAAACGAGTATTTATCTACTGCAAAATCTTTAAAAAATGCTCCTAAAATAGGGAACTATACTTTAGCTGTTAAAGAAAAAAATATAAATAGAAAATTTTTTGATGATTTAAGTGGTGTGAAAATTTCAGATGTAAAAGATTTTACAATGACAGATAAGTTTTTTATAGTTTCTGAAGCTATTAGAGATTTTTCAGGTAAGATAGTTGGTTATGCATTAGTTGGAAATAAACTATCAACTGTTCAAGGTATGATAATAAAATCAGAAGATTCTCTTCTAAGACAAGTTTATATTATGGCTCTTTTAGATTTATTTATTCTTTTCTTTTTATTTTATGTTATCAAAAAAGCAATAGTAAATCCAATAGTAAATTTAAATACTGTAGCA
>CAZTNH010000012.1:0-14476 GCA_964615395.1 uncultured Sulfurimonas sp. | reverse complement strand
ACCAGTCTTATCTAGAGATGAATTAGGAAATGCTAGTGCTAGTTTTAATAAGTTCTTAGATAAGGTTCAAGATATAGCTTTAAATGCACAAGAAGAAGCACATAGAGCTGAAGAATCAACTATTAAAGTAAAAGAGAGTCTTGATAAAAATCATTTAACATTAAGTTTATCTCATCAGATGATAAAAGGTGCTATTAACAATGCAGATAATCTCAAAAGTAGTATGGAAGAGAATGTTGCCAATGTAAATGATGTTAATAAACTTAATGATGAAACGGCAACTGTTATTCAAGAAGTGACAAATTCAACAGATGATATTATATTAAGTATGTCAAATATTACTGAAATGCTTGGTGAATCAAGAGCTTCTTCAGAACAACTCAATACTAATGTAGAAGAGATTTTTAATGTAATTGCCTTAATTAAAGATATATCAGATCAAACAAATTTACTCGCTTTAAATGCTGCTATTGAAGCTGCACGTGCAGGTGAGCATGGTCGTGGATTTGCTGTTGTTGCTGATGAAGTACGTAAACTTGCAGAGCGTACACAAAAAGCGACGAGTGAAGTTGAAGCAAATATAAGTGTTTTAAAACAAAACTCGATGAGTATGTCAGAAAATAGTGAAAAGATAGAGTCACAAGCACATAGTTCTCAAGAGACACTTGATAACTTTAAAGGTACACTTTATGATATGGTTACAAAAGTTGAACAGATTAAAGTGGACAATACAATTATAGGACAAGAGCTCTTTGCAAATATGGCAAAACTAGATCATATTATCTTTAAAAACTATACATACTCTTCAGTGTTTGAAGGTAAAGTCGATAAAACACTTGGAGATAATACAGCTTGTAATATAGGTAAATGGTATGAAGGTGAAGGTAAAAAACAGTTTGGATCAAATAACTCTTTTATCGCAATTAAAGAACCACATCATAATGTTCATAAAAATATAGTAAAAGTTATGAATAGTATGGCAAGTAATAAACCATTAAGTAATGATGAAATAATTGAGTTATTTAAAGATACTGAAAATGAATCACTTAAATTATTTAAACATCTTGATGATATGATTAAGTAGTTTTTATGAAAGATATTTTATATGCACCTTGGAGAGATGAGTATATTGCTGGTAAAAAAATAGAGGGATGTGTTTTTTGTCATATAAGTAAGCATGTAGAAGATTCTACTGAACTACATGTACTTTATAGAGATAAGCATTGCTTTATAGTTATGAATAAATATCCTTATACTCCTGGTCATTTTATGATAATTCCTCATCTTCATACAGATAAATTAGAAGAGTTATCTAGTGAAACATGGTTACATATGTCAGCATTAGCACAAAAAGGTGTTAGATTATTAAAAGAGGGTTTTGGTGCAGATGGTGTAAATATAGGAATGAATCTTGGTAAAGCAGGTGGAGCAGGAATAGCAGAACATATACATATGCATTTAGTTCCTCGCTTTGAACGAGATACAAACTTTATCACAAGTATAGCAGATACAAGAGTTTACTCAACAGATTTTCAAAAAATATATGAAAAAATAAAAAGTTTGATTCCAAACTATATGGATGATATATAAGTAATTATAATTGAGAGTTTAACTCAGTTTAAAATTAAAAAGATATAATCAGCAAAATAATAAATTTTATAAGGACAATTAATGCAAAGAAGAGATTTCTTAAAAACTTCAATCGTCGCCTCTGCAGCAATAGTAGGTACAAACCTCTCTGCTGGTGTGACTCATCAACCAAATAATGAACGAAAAGTGTCAAATATGGCATTTCCAGAAAAACGTCCAATGATTACTTACTCTGATAGACCACCTCTTTTAGAATCACCTCAGTCTATATTTACAAGAGGAATTACAGAAAATGATGAATTTTTTGTACGTTGGCACCTTCCAGATATTCCAACAAAAATAGAGTTAGATTCTTATAAAATCAATATTAAAGGTCTTGTAGATAAAGAGATAAATATTACACTTAAAGAGCTTAAGTCTGATTTTGAGCAGGTTGAAGTAACAGCTGTACTTCAATGTGGTGGAAATAGTCGTTCAGCATTTACTCCAATCCCTGGTGGTATTCAGTGGGGTAGTGGTGCTATGGGTTGTGCTAAATGGAAAGGTGTAAGACTTTCAGACATCCTTAATAAAGCTGGACTTAAAAAAGGTGCACACTGGATAGGCTTTAATGGACTTGAAAAAGCAGCTTACTATAAAACGCCAAACTTTGTAAGAGAGTTAGAGTTAACTGAGCTTGATGATAATGTTATTGTTGCTTATGAGATGAATGGTGAAGATTTACCATACCTTAATGGTTTTCCTCTTCGTTTAGTGCTTCCTGGGTACTACTCAGATAGCTGGGTTAAAATGTTAAGTAACATTACTGTAACTGATAAATATAAATCTCTTTTCTTTATGGATAAAGCATATAGAGTTCCTGATAATGCAACTGAGGGTGAAACACCAGATCATCTTGCTAAGAAAACAAAACCTATTACAAGTATGGATGTAAAATCAGTTATAGGGTACCCTGAAACTGGTATGAAAATTTATCACAACTCTCATATTCTTGTTCGTGGTGTAGCGTTTGATGATGGACATGGTATTCGTAAGGTACTTCTTTCAACAGATGATGGAAAAACTTGGGATGAAGCTCTTTTAAAACAAGAGAATGGTCGTTATGCATTTACAGAGTTTAGATTTACATATAAACCAACTGAGTACGGTAAGTTAAATATTATGGCAAAAGCAGTAAATCGTTTAGGTGAAGAGCAACCTCTCTCTAAAGATATTCCATGGAATCGTGGTGGATATAAATATAACGGTATTGATGTTATAACAGTTGAAGTGGTATAAGGAGTTTTATGATGAAAAAAACAGTATTATTAACAATGTTTGCAGTTGGTTCACTTTTTGCACAGGTTCAAAGTCCTATAGAAGTACCTTATATCTCTTATCAAATTAAAATGGGTAAAGGTTTTGATGCAGTTCAAGCAAACTGTTTGATGTGTCACTCTTTTGGATACATAATAAATCAAGGTCCACAGTCACATCTCTTTTGGCATAAAAAGATTGAAAAAATGATAACACATTTTAAAGCACCTATCTCAAAAGAAGATACTACAACTATTACAGATTACCTATACCAACATTATGGTAATGGTAAACTAAAATAACAAAAGAGAGAATTATTTCTCTTTTTTGTCACCTTTCTTTAGTATAAAGAAAAAAACCACTGCAATAACTGCAAATACAGCCATTCTAATACTAAGTGTTGTTATGTCTGTTGTATCGTTCATTATAAATTACCTCTCGATTTAAATATCTAAAATAATAACATAATTACTAATAGTTTTTCTTACTTTTAATAGTTTTAAGATACATATGTAGAACAAGTGCTATAATTTAGTAGTAAGTGTTATTCGCTTTATTAAAAAATGTTTAGGAATATAGATGAAGAAAATATTATTTTTAGTTCTTTTGAGTGTTCTTCTCTCTGCTAGAACAATTACACTAACTGATGTTTATTCTCAAGTGATGAAGATAAATAGTGAAATGGTCTCTCTCTTAGATTATTATGGTATCTCTTATAATGAAAAAAAGATTAGAGAACGTACTAAGATAAGTACACCTCTGAAGCCTAGAAATGTATGGCAGTTGACTTACGAGATAGCTATTAAAATAAATATGCTTCGTATAGCTCATAAGCTTCCAACTATTGAACCTATCAATGTGGAACCAGTATTAAATCTCAATTCAGACTTAGTCTATGAACAGACACAAAGAATTTTGACAGAGATTAAAATTTATAAATTTAGATTGGATATAAAAACTTCTCCATATAAAACAAAAAAGTATAAAAATAAGACACCTTTAGATGTTTTTAATGCACTTAGTGTAATATCTGCAATGTTTGATAAGTTAAATCAAGCAGATTTTACTCCTTCGTATGTTTTTGGAGAGAGTATGCGTGTGTATGATGAGCTTACAATTATTCTTAATCATTTAGGCATAGAAGACAACACTGTACCTACTGCTAGAAATGATAAAGCTACACTAACAGATACTTTCGAGGTAGCAATGAAAATTTTAGAGAAGATAAAACAGATACAATTTAGTGTAGGAATATCTACAGTTAATTTTTCAGTGTTTAGGCATTCAAAAATCACACCTAGTTCAGTTTTTACTATGAATCAGATGATACTAGCTGAGCTACAAACAATCAAAGCATATGTAGGATTAAAGCATTACATAACACCAGCAGCTACAACATATTTTAATAAAACACCAGCAGATGTTGATCAGTTGATGAACTGGAATTTAAGAAAAGTAACACTACTAAATGTAGAAATTAGGAAATTAAAATGAGAATAGATATCTCTTTACGAAACAAAATATTTTTTATTTTTATAGTAGTTTTACTCTTAGGTATTGGTTCTATTGGATGGATAGGCTATACAAATACTTATGAATCATATTTAAAATCATCTAATGAGTTAAGTGTTGAAGATGTAAGTAGTATTAAACTTTCTATAGAATCTAAATTAGATAGTGTACCAAATGACATAAACTTTTTAACTGAAAACTATGCACTTAAACGCTATATGATATGGAAATCTATGTCTGTAGCTAAAAAGTCCCAAAAATGGAAAACAATCTTTTCAGATATATTAAAGGATTTTTTAGAGACTAGAGAAAACTACCGTAGTGTCCGTATTATTGATTTAAAAGGAAATGAGTTAATAGCTGCTACATATGACTCTTTTACTGATCATGTAACTATAAAGCCTGAAAACAGACTTCAAAATAAGAGTGGAAGAGATTATGTAGAGGTGACTAAAAAACTGAAAAAAGGTGAATTTTATATCTCTAAAATGAACTTAAATATAGAAAATGGAAAAATCGAAAAACCTTATATTCCTGTAGTTCGTTATGCAACACCTATGTATGATGGTAACAATGAAGTTGTGGGAGTACTTGTAGCTAATATCTATGCAAAAAAGATTTTAAATATCATTGCTAAAAATGAAGATAGAAATAAAAAGAAAAAAATATCATATGATCTTATCAATAATAAGGGAGAGTATCTTTACAATAAGGATAGTAAAAAATGTTGGGGAAATCAACTTAAAAGTGGATATAATTTTTATAAAGAGTATCCAGATGTTCAAAAAAATATTAAAGGTGATAATGGGATTTTTAATGCAAATGGTAAGGTTTATACTTTTCATAAAATTCACCCACTACTAGAGATTAAAGATAATTACTGGTATGTAATCTCTATTGTGGATGAGAGTGTATCCCTCTCTAAATTAGAGAGTTTTACTCTTATGTTTTCTACTATTGTTATTCTTATTATACTACTCTCATTTATAGTGATTCGTTACTATCTAAATATGATAATTGTACCTCTTTCACAAGTCACAGAGCAGTTAAAAGCACTCTCTAAAGGTCATATTAAAAAAATGGATATTGTATATAATGCTCATGATGAAATAGGAGAAATAGTTTATTCGACTTCAAAAGTAGTAGATGCCATTTCTACTACTATTACACAAGCTAATGCAGTTGCTAATGGAAATTTTACTAAAGATATTGAACTTTTAAGCAAGGATGATAAGCTTGGATTAGCGATTACAGATATGACTAAAAGACTTAAAGAGATTTCAGTTTTTGCTCAAAAGTTATCGACAGGTAATTATAAGACTAAAATTATTGCTAAAAGTAGTGATGATGTTTTAGGTCTAGCTTTAATAGATACTATCTCATACTTAGAAACTGTTACTGAAATCGCAGAGTCTATAGCAAGAGGTGAAATAGATATAGAGTATAAAACAGTTGGGGATGATGATAGACTAGGGGTAGCTATGCTTAAGATGATTAGTTATCTTAAAACTATTCTTCATCAATCAAATGCAATTGCTAAAAATGATTTTTCAAATAAAATCATAGCAAAATCAAGTAAAGATGAGTTAAGTATTGCTCTTGGAACTATGACAAAAATACTCAAAGAAAACAATCAGAAAACACAAAATGATATCTACTTTAATGAAGGAATTTCTGCATATAGTGAAAAAGTAAGTGGTATCATTGATACAAATAAACTAGCAAAAGAAGTTATAACAACTGCAAGTCGATATGTAGATGCTAGTAGTGGAGTTGTTTATATCTTTGATGAAGAGCATAAACTTTTAAAACTTATAGCATCTTTCTCTTTTAATACAAGAGAAGCTTTATCAAATGTATTTTCATTAGGTGAGAGTGTTATTGGGCAGGTAGCACTTGAAAAAGAGGCAATACTCCTTAGAAACTTAGAGGATAGTTCTACTGAAATTCATACTGGCACTACAATCGCAAAATCTAAAGAGGTCTATGTACTACCTCTTGTTCATGAGGGAGAACTTCTTGGTGTAATTGAGTTTATGACTACCAATATATTTACAAAATTACAAAAAGGGTATTTAGAAAAAGTAGCCATACTTGCAGCTACATCTCTTTACTCTACTTCTCAAAATGTTCGTATTAAAGTACTTCTTGAAAAATCTCAAAGTGCTTTTGAAGAGCTTCAAGTTCAAAGTGAAGAGTTACAAGAATCTAATGTTCAAATGGAAGAGCAGCAACAACAACTCTCCCTTCAAGCACTAGAGATGAAAAAACAAAACAGTGAACTTACTCAAGCTAAAGAAGATTTAGATAAACGTGCAAATGATTTAGAAAAAGCTAGTCAATACAAAAGTGAATTTTTAGCAAATATGTCACATGAGCTAAGAACACCACTTAACTCAATAATTTTACTATCGAAACTTTTAACACAAAATCAAAATGGTCATTTAGAAAAAGATGATGTCTCTAAAACAGAAGTGATTTATAAAGCAGGAAATGATTTACTACTTCTTATTAATGATATTTTAGATCTTAGTAAAATAGAATCAGGAAATATGGAACTACAAACAGAAGAGATTGTAAGTTCAGATATATCTACTGAAATTCATGGTCTTTTTGATGAAGTTGCAAAAGATAAAAAAATAAGTTTTGAGATAGAAGATCAAATAAATTCTACATTTTTAGCAGACAAAACTAAACTTCTTCAAATTCTTAAAAACCTACTCAGTAATGCCTTTAAGTTTACGAAAGAGGGTGGGGTAGTGATGTCAATGCTCAAAGATGAAAAAAATCTAATTTTTGAAGTTAAAGATAGTGGTATTGGAATACCTAGTAGTAAGTTAGAACTTATCTTTGATGCCTTTAAACAAGTTGATGGAAGTATAAGCCGTGAGTATGGTGGAACAGGGCTTGGACTCTCTATAAGTAAAACATTTGTAGATTTAATGGGTGGTGTTATTGAGGTGGAATCAGTTTCGGGTGAGGGGTCAACGTTTAGAGTACTTTTACCTCTAAAACAAGAAAAATTACTATCTCCTATGATAAAAAAGAGTCAGGTTTCTGAAGTGTTGACTTTAGAAGAAGAGCCACAATTTGTTATTGAAAATGAAGAGGAGTTAGATAGTGAACTCTTAAATGGTAAAAATATTCTTATTGTTGATGATGATAGTCGTAATATTTTTACTCTATCTTCGGTTCTTCAAGAGTTAGGTGCAGAAACATTTAGTGCATTAAATGGTAAAGATGCTATTGACCTCTTGATTAATGAGAGTGAAGATATGGATATGATACTTATGGATATTATGATGCCTGTTATGGATGGTTTAGAAGTTATGAAAGTCATTAAAAAAGATAAACGATTTAAAGAGATACCTATTATAGCGATTACTGCTAAAACAATGCAACAAGATAAAGAGATGTGTTTTGAAGCAGGTGCGGATGATTACCTACCAAAACCAATAGATCAAAATGCATTAGTTTCTATTTTAAAAGCTTGGAGTAAATAGTTTTTGTTAAAGTATATAAAATGTTCAACATATTATGAGATTGAATTTATTGATAGTGTTGAGTTGGATGATTTAAAGATTTTAGAAAAATTATTTCAAAGTAATTTAGCTTATTTTAAAATTTTTTGTAAAGATTTTTATACTTTACCATTAGAGTTTATAGAGTTGATTTATCAATATCAAGAAGAGTATCATAAAAAGATAGAGATAGGTGTCAGCCATGATAAACTCTCAAAATATTTGCATAAGTTAGGATTTGTATCAGTTTTACATTTAGAGGAGTTCTATTGCAAGCAAAAGGAGTTATCTCCTGATGTTTTAGTGATTGGTGGAAGTAGTGACAGTAGTGAAAAAATAATAAAGATTTTATCCTCTATAAAAGTAGAAGATTTTACTATATTTATAGTACAACATATTAGTGCGAAATTAAAAAGTTGTTTTGATGATATTTTATCGAAGTATTTGAAAAATGATGTTCATTATGCAATAGATAGAGAGTATGTAAAAAAAGGACATATTTATATAGCACCTAAAGATAGACATCTTCGAGTAGAAAATGGATATATTATTCTTGATAAGTCTGATGTTTATAACTCAGCTAGACCGTCTATATCTGTAACTTTCGACTCTTTAAGTAAAGAGTATGGTTCAAGACTTCTCGCCTATCTTAGTTGTGGTTATGAATCTGATGGTGTAGATGCTTTGAATAGTTTAGACTTACATGGTTCTACTATACTGTTACATAAACAAGAAGAGTGTAGTGCCAATTCTATACCCTGTATAGCTAAGAAAAAAGGAGTATATGATTATATACTCTCAACAAAAGAAATTATAGATTTTATTAATATTGTTACTTTAGATTTTAAGAGTAAAGATATGTATATAGAGTATCTTTTAGAGATTATTCATAAATATTATGAGTATGATTATAGAGAATACAATAGAGAGTCTATATGTAGAAGAGTAGAGCAGTTTATGATTCAGTTTAGAGTTAAAACTATGATAGATTTATTAGTCATGATATGTTTTAAAAAGAGTATGTTTCAGGCTCTATTTCTCTCTTTGTCTGTAAATATAACAAATTTTTTTAGAAAAGAAGAATCTTCAACTAAAATGATTGAGTTAATAAATAAAGAGCATAAAAATTGTTATAATATTAAAATATGGTGTGCAGGATGTAGTATAGGTAAGGAAGCTTACTCTACAGCAATAATCCTAAATGAGATGAATTTACTTCATAAAAGTACTATTTATGCCACTGATATAAATGCTGTTGTTATAGAAGAGGCAAAAAACGGGCTTTACTGTTTAGAGTCTTATGAAAATGCTTTAAATGTTTACGGACATTTTGGTTTTAAACATCCTTTAAGTGATTACTTTACTATTAATAATAGTTATGTTAAAGTAAGTGAAAGTATTAAAAGAAAGATTCTTTTTTTTGTTCATAATTTAGAAAAGGATAGTGTATTTAATGAATTTAGTATCATTGAGTGTAAAAATGTGATGATATACTTTGATGAGATATTGAAAGAAAAAGTGTTTCAACTTTTTTATGACTCGTTAAAATTTGGAGGTCATCTTCTTTTAGGTGAAAGTGAAGAAATATCTCCTATTTTCTTAGATAGATTTGAGAAATGTAGAGATAATTGTAAAATTTATAGGAAAATTGCATAATGAAAACAATCTTGTGTGTTGATGATATAGAAACAAATCTTTTTACTTTAGAAGCTCTTTTTGAGTCAAATTTTAGTGATAAATATACTATATTGACAGCAAAGTCTGGAAAAGATGCTCTTGGTATTTTACTTAAAGAAAAGGTAGATTTGATTCTTTTAGATATTATGATGCCAGATTTAGATGGGTTTGGTACTATAAAACTTATTCAAAAAAATAAAAAAACAAAAGATATTCCAGTTATATTTTTAACTGCAAAAAAAGATGAAGAGACTGTTTCCACTTGCTATGAACTTGGTGGTGTTGATTACATGAACAAACCTTTTAATTCAAAAGAGCTTTTTTCAAGAGTTGCATTTCACCTCTCTTTAGTAGAGAATCAAAAATATTTAGAGAAAGAAAGAAATCTTATACAAGGTATATTAGATACACAAGATAACTTACTAATAGTAACCGATGGGAAAAAGATTAGTAGAATTAACAGTAGCGTTTGTAAATTGTTTGATGTGAAAGATACTCAAGAATTTGCAAAAAAATATACTTGTATATGTAATACTTTTGTTCCTAAAGAGGGTTATTTTAGTCTTAAGCAGGTTGATAATGAGCATTTTTGGGTAGATACTTTACTTGAAGAACTTAAAATTCATAATAGAGTTGTTCAGATTAAAGATATTAAAACAGCGAAATTACACTCTTATGATATTAAAGTGAAAAAATTTGATGTTAATTATATATTGAGTTTAACAAATATTACATATATTGATAGTCAAAAAAAAGAGTATGCACATCAAGCTGATTATGATTCATTAACAAATATTTATAATAGAAAAAGACTTGAAGAGTTGTTTGAAAAGCAAGTAGAGAAAAGTAAAGTCCTTAGAGAGACTTTTTGTACTGTTATGATTGATATAGACCATTTTAAAAGAGTAAATGATACTTATGGACATTTAGTTGGTGATAGTGTTTTAATTACACTCGCACAACTTGTAAACAGTAGTATTCGTCAAAGTGATATATTTGCTAGATGGGGTGGAGAGGAGTTTGTCCTTATTTTACCTAATATAACAACTAATTTAGCAGAAAAAATTTTGACAAATCTTCGTATTAAGATAGAAAATTATAGTTTTGCTGATGTTGAAAAAATTACTTGTAGTTTTGGAGTAACAGAGTATATAAAAGGTGATAACATTGAGAGTATGCTTAAACGAGCAGATGATGCATTGTATATAGCAAAAGAGACAGGGCGAAACAGAGTAAATATAGCATGAAAAATAAATACAATATCTTATGTGTAGATGATAATAAAAATAACCTTTTTACTCTTCATGCCTTACTTGAAACAGAAAAGCATATAAATGTAATTGAAGCTATTAGTGCACAAGTTGGTTTTGATAAACTTCTTAAAGAGCATATAGATCTTATACTTCTTGATGTTCAGATGCCAGAGATGAATGGATTTGAATTTGCTAAGCTGATTAAGGCGAATAAAAAAACAAGAGATATACCTATTATATTTGTAACTGCTATTTTTAAAAGTGAAGAGTTTATCCACGAGGGATTTGAAATTGGTGCGATTGACTACTTAACAAAACCTATTGATGATAATCAATTACTTAATAAAATTTCTCTTTATCTGAAACTTTTTGAAAATAGTACAGAACTTATAGCAAGTAAAAAAAAATTTGTTGATATGGCTCAAAGTATAGGTGATGGTATTTATACTTTAGATCTTGATAATAGAGCTACATTTATAAATAAAAAAGCATTACAACTTTTAGGCTTTAAAGAAAAAGAACTTTTAGGTAAAAAAATTCATGAGTATATTCATTATAAAACTATAGAGAATCAACCTATACTATCTAATGAGTGTAAAATACATCAGGTAAAAGAGAAAAATAGAGCATATGAAAATATTTTATCCCATTTTGTAAAACATGATGGCAGTTTTATATCTGTTTCTGTTTTAGCAACACCAATATACTCAGACAATAAAGTAACGGGAACAGTTGTAGTCTTTCATGACAAAATGAAAGAAGATAAAATTGTAGAGTTAGAAGCAGAAAAAATGAAGAATCAAGAACAGATTATTCACTCTTTAGTAAATATGATAGAGTCACGTGACTCCTATACTGCTGGACATACAAAGCGTGTTGCTAAGTACTGTGAACTTATAGCAAGAGAGATGAACTATTCTGAAGATGAGATAAGTATTTTAAAAAAAGCAGCATGGCTTCATGATATAGGTAAAATATCTACACCTGACAATATTTTACTTAAACCTGGAAAACTTGATGACTTTGAATATAGTTTAATTCAAGAGCATCTAGAGAGTGGTTATGATTTACTTCGTAAGATAGATGATTATAAAGATATTGCAGATATTATGCGAGAACATCATGAAAAATATGATGGAAGTGGTTATCCCAGAAGAATTCAAAAAGAGGAAATTCGTCCATTAAGTAGGATTATGATTGTGTCAGATGCCTTTGATGCTATGACTACAAATAGAGTTTATAAACCTAGAAAAAGTTTAAAAGTAGCACTTCAAGAGTTAGAAGATTTAAGTTTAAAACAGTTTCACCCTGAAGTGGTAAGTGCTGCGGTAAAAGTTTTAAAAAATATAAATATTGATAATGAAATTTCTCAACTTCCCCAATCAAAAATAGAAGAACAAAGATTTGCATACTTTTATAAAGATAGATTAACAAATCTTTTTATCATTGACTACTTACCAATAATGCTTCAGTATCAAATCAATGCTGATGAAGTATTTATATATACTATTGAACTACATAACTTTACTGAGTACAACAGAGAACATAGTTGGTCTAAGGGAGATGAATTTTTAATCTCTTTTGCAAAATATATAGATGGACTTTATGATGATTGTATAGTTTTTAGAAAAGAGGGTGATGACTTTGTAATTTTAAGCGAAAAAAAATTACCATCCCTTAAAAAAGATATTTCACTTTTTAAGGGATTAAAAAATAGTGTTATAACTTACGATATAAAAGAAAAAACAATTATTTTATAACTAAAGGAATAGTAAAAATGTAATAAGAGTAGACTATATAAAGTCTACTTTTGTTACATGGTGCTTCATACCAAGTGTCTCTTCTGGACAACCTAGTGCTAAACCTAGCATCTGTTGCATATGAAGAACAGGAAGAGAAACTTCACGACCTATAGCATGAGATAGGTGATCTGTTTGTGTATCTAACTTAAGGTGACAAAGAGGACATGGAGTAACAATCCAGTCAGCATTTTGATCCATTGCTCCAGCAACAACATTTCCAGCTAAAATAGCTGAAGTTTTAGGTGCTTGAAGTTCAACATGAAAACCACAACATTTAGTTTTTTCTTCATACTGAACACTTTCACCACCACAAGCGATAATTAAATCATCAAGTGAAGTAGGGTTGTATGGATTTTCTGCCGTCTTGTGAGTCTCATTTTGAAGCTCTGAAGGACGGATGTTGTGACAACCATAAAATGGTGCGATATTGAACTGAGAAAGAGGAGTAACAACCATCTCTTTAATCTTATCAAGACCAATATCATCAATGATAGCATATAAGAAGTGAATGATATTTGAAGTACCTTTGTACTCTAAACCAACTTCTGCTAGTTTTACATTTACTTTCGCTTTTAACTCTGGGTTTTCATCTAAACGGTGTTTAGTCATAGCAGTGTTAAGTTGACAAGTATTACAGATAGTTACCATTGTAAGACCATATTTCTCAGCATAAGCGATATTTCTAGCGTTTAGAACTAAAGATAAAAAGTCATCATAATCTTGTAGGTGAGAAGCTCCACAACAAGAAGCTTCTGTAAGTTCTACAAGTTCGATGTTTAATTTCTCTGCAACTGCCATAGTTGACATATATTGTTCAGGTGTACTCTGTTTAGCAGTACAACCTGTAAAAAGTGCATATTTTAATTTTTCCATTTCTTATACTCCTAGAACTTTGCAGTTGATGAAGATTTTACTAATTTTTGAATCTCATCTAAATTATCTGATTTTGTGATGCCCCATGGTGGAACAATTTTACCTTTAACAAACATTCTAGCTGCTAATGGAAGGTGTTTAACTACTGCTAAACCTTCAGAGTAAAGAACCATACCACCCTCATCAAGTACACCATTTCTAGCGATTGAGTGTTTAAATCCAACAGCATGACGAGTAGCGACATTTGAGTTTGCAACTCCCTCTTTAAATAGCATTTGATGAAGTTTAGTAATCTTCTCGATAGGATTAACATCCTTAGGACATACTTCAGCACACTCCATACATTTTACACAATCCCAAAGACCTTGATTCTCTTTATGAAGATCTTGAAGTCTTGAGTCATGAGCATCATCACGTACATCAGCTTCAAATCTAAATGCTTTTGCAAATGCAGCAGGACCAAAGAAGTCTTCATTTACATCAACTACAGGACAAGCATAGTGACAAGCACCACACTGAATACATAAGTCAGCTTCATTAAGCTCTTCAGCCTCTTCAGGTGTAACTAAATGCTCATGTTCAGGATGTTCATCTACATCTGAGATAAGATAAGGCTGAATAGCATCATGTTTCTCCCAGAAGTCACCCTTATCAATAATTAAATCTTTAACAGCACGTTTAGTACTTAAAGGCTCGATAGTCATCTCGTCGCCCCAAAACTCTATCATTTTAGTCATAGACTCTTTACAAGCAAGAGTTGAACGACCATTTACTTTGATAGCACATGCTCCACAGATACCGTGACGGCAAGATCTTCTGTAAGAAAAACTTCCATCATGATCCCACTTGATTCTGTTTAAAATATCTAAAACAACTTCCTCAGAAGTTACTTCCATCTCATAATTTTCATAGTATGGAAGATAATCTTCATCAGCATTAAAACGAAATACTT
>CAZTNH010000011.1:0-25483 GCA_964615395.1 uncultured Sulfurimonas sp. | reverse complement strand
GATGTTAGAGGGTGGAAACTTTTTAGTGCTTGATGAACCATCAAATCACCTTGACCTTGAAGCAATCGTTGCACTTGGAGAGGGTCTTTTAGAGTTTAAAGGAAATGTTATCTGTGTTTCACACGATAGAGAACTGCTTGATGCATTTGCTTCACGTATCATTGAAATTCAACATGATGGATCTATCATTGATTTTAAAGGCTCTTATGAAGAGTTTGCAGAGCAACGTGCAGCTGGAACTATATAGTGGCAAAGTATAAAAAATTTCTCGGTCTTGGTATCGCAGGAAACTTCGCTCTTCACTTAGATCAAGCGGGTGAAGCTGAAGATTTTAAAGATGTTATTACAGAAGATGAAGCAGCACCAAAAGGGATGTTTCCATTCTTTTTACCCAGAGTGCAGAATCCTGTAAATCAAGCTGAACTTACTGCTAAAAAGATCTTGACTACTTATCCTTTAGGAGCTGACTATATTAAGCTTCCTGAAGATAAAACTTTAAATGTTCAAGCAGAACCTGAAGTTGGACTTGTTTGTGACTTAACATATACTATGGGACAACTCTCAAAAGTAACTCCTCGATACTTTGGTGCTTATAATGATTTTTCTATCCGTGTTAAGGGTGCTGA
Source organism: uncultured Sulfurimonas sp. (assembly GCA_964615395.1). GTDB lineage: Bacteria > Campylobacterota > Campylobacteria > Campylobacterales > Sulfurimonadaceae > Sulfurimonas. Next base: position 24,857 of record CAZTNH010000011.1, on the reverse strand, counting down.
AAAGATAAGTGACAAAAAGAACTGGGGACATGAGACAAAAGGTTTTTCAAACAACATCATAGAGATAGATAAATTTAGTAAAGGTGGAAACATCGATAGTTACTCAATTTGTAGCTTTTTAAGACGTGATGGTGAGGTAGATGCTTATGGTGAGGATGTTGAACTTACAGGATATAGCTACTTCCATGAAAAACTCACAGATTGGATTTTAAACCAGATAAACACTCAAGAGGACTTTGGTCCACTAGAACCAATAGCAGACTATATTCACGCTTGTGACTATCCGCAAGAGGCTATCATTAGCATTGGGGCTACACGCTACACTGAGTATGGTGAAAGTACATTTTTAAAAACGGGTGATGAGACTATAGTTATCGTTTATGATGCTAGTAAATACTCAAATGCAGATGTATTAGAGATGGTAAAATCATCTCACTATGCAAGTGAAAACATCTCAGTTTTAGCTCAAAAAGTAATCTAAATGCAAACGGGTATCTATGAACACTACAAAGGAAACCGATATAAGGTTATAGATATTGTAAGACATCGCGAAACTGATGAGCTTTTAGTTCTCTACCGTACTATGTATGGAGATAAGAACTTATGGGTGAGACCCTTTGGGATGTTTTTTGAAAAAGTTGAAGTTGATGGCTATATGGTTTCTCGTTTTACATTTATAGGTACAGATGATGAGTAGAGGCAAAAAGCTCGACCTATTTATTGGTGCAAATATTGATGACTCTTGGGCAGAAGTTCAAACGCCAAGAAAGTCAAAAGTAATCCCTGAGATTCAAGAGCCACAAAAACACTTTCTTCACTTTGCAAAAGAGAAACGCCGAGGCAAAACTGTTACCTTAGTTGGAGAGTTTTTTCTTGACTCAAAAGATGCAAATACCACTCTTAAAATTTTAAAGAAAAAGTTAGGATGTGGTGGAAGTTATAAAGATAACTATATGGAGTTTCAAGGAGATTTAAAAGAGAAAATTCGTCCTCTTTTAGTTGCACTAAATTTTCGTTTTAAAAATGGTCATTAGGCACTTAGAACCTCTTCTACTTCCTCATCCACACTTATAGTCTCTGCACTACTCACATCTGAAGTGATTATATATCTATCTCGTCCTGTATCCTTAGCCTCATAAAGCATAACATCAGCACGTGTAATTAAAACTTTGTTATCGAGTGCCTCATCGGCTATACATGAAACCACACCAATAGAGATCGTTACAACATCACTCACTAAAGAGTTTTCATGTTTTATAGCACTATTTCTAACTTCATCACAAATTTTATCAGCAAGTTTCGCACTGTTTGATTCATCAGTATCTATCAACAGTACCCCAAACTCTTCACCGCCAAGTCGAAATACATAATCTGATGGGCGTTTAAGAGATTTTTGCAAAACTTTAGAGACTGCCTGTAGTGCATAATCACCCTCAACATGACCATATGTGTCATTGTACTGTTTAAAGTAATCTATATCTAACATCATAAATGTGATGTATTGATTTGCACGCTTTGCACGTTTTAACTCTTTTTCATAGACATAGTTAAAGTATCTTCTATTATGTAACTTAGTCAAAGAGTCGGTATAAGAGACATTCTCTAGTTTTTTATTTAAACGTTTTAATTTTTTCGTTACAGCTTCAAGTTTAGTATGATCCTCTTGAATACTTTTAAACACATACCACGATACTAGCATTAAAGCGATAATAACAATAAAAAGAATAAAACCAATTTGAGATTTACTCTTCTCATAATTATCCAAAAACTTTTTACGCTCATATTGTGCAATCTCAACTTCATAATTAATCAATTTATGAATTACATTATGAATAAATGAGACTCTTTTTTCTAAATTACTTATATTTAATTTACTTAAATCAACTCCATCTAAAGTTGCTTTATCTATTTGTAAAAAATATTTATTGATTTTTTCTATCTCTACTGCAACATAATTAACATACTCTAACTCATCATCCCTTTTAAAATGCCCCTCATAAGAGTTCCATTTTTTCTGAATAATTTTCAGAGACTCTTCTATCTGTGAGCTTGTTTGACTTGGACTTATCTCACCTCTTGTAGCTAAATATACCGTATCTGCTAAGCCATTATGGTAAGTTTGTATTATCTTATTTAACTCAGTTATAGGGACTAAAGAACCAAAGTATAAATCATCTATATTTTTTTTCATGATACCGATATGAAGTAATCCCATAACACCTATACTAATAAGTCCAAATGTTATAAGTAATAATAAAAATAGTAGCTTACTTCTAAGTTTAAGTGCTTCTATAAACTTCATGGTGCCCCTTATTAATTCTATATTTATTAGCATTTATCGTACCATTTTATGATAAAATTATATTGAAATTACAAAAGGCATATCGCCAAATAAATAGTAAAGAGAGTTATATATGGAAGCTAAACCAATAGTTACAGATAAATATTTTAATAGAGATGAGATTAAAAAACATCTCGAAAATGTAGAGTATATCATTATGGCAGCACCTGCACCAGAGCACTTTAAAGATACTCCTATCCATTTTACTATCTTTTTAAATACAGAAGACAAACTCCCTCAAGATGTAAAAGATGCTATCTTAGATAAGTTTATGGATGAGAACAAAATGAGCAATGCAAAAGAGGTTATGAGTCAAACTATGCCAGTTGGTTTCTCTATGAGTGCGCAAGATACACCTATGCCTCTTCTTTTAGTAAAACAAGAGGATCAGATGAGCATACCTTATGTTGTTATGCATGTTATAGATTTTTTAGCTGATTCGGAGAACTTCTATGAGGCTAAAACTCATAATCTTACAGGTTGGACATACTCTTACAACTAGCGTTTAAGTCGCTAATTACAGAGCTTCTATCTCAGAAATTTCTTTGATAATCTCTTGTGAGAGATTATCATATCCATCCTTTGTCACTAAAATATCATCCTCTATTCTAATCCCAATTCCTCGATACTTTTGAGGTGCTTTTTTATCATTTTTATCTATATAAATACCTGGTTCAATAGTCATAATCATACCCTCTTCTAAAGGGAACTCTTTAGAATCTAAGTCTTTATAGGGTGACATATCATGAACATCAAGCCCCATCCAATGCCCTATTCCATGAGGATAATACTTTTTATGTGCTTTTTCTTTGAGAAGAGTTTTAAATTCACCCTTTAAAATTCCTAAAGAGAGTAAACCTTTACAGAGTAACTCCTCAGATTTCTCTTGAAGAGATGTTCTTAAGATTCCAGGTTTTATCATCTTAATGATACTTTTCTCAACATCTAAAACCATCTGATAAAGCTCTTTTTGAGCATCCGTAAACTTACCATCAACAGGAATACTCCGTGTAATATCACTAGAGTAGTAGTTATACTCACAACCCGCATCAATAAGTATAAGATTTTTACTCTTTAGTTTTTTATCATTAGATATATAGTGAAGAGTATTTGCAGAATTACCACACGCCACTATGCTTGTATAGGCATCATTATAAGCACCATTTTTCTTAAAAACATACTCTAACTCAGCCTGAAGTTCATACTCATACTCTAACTCTTTAGCAATTTTCATAGCCTTATGATGAGCCTCTTTTGTAATGGCTATCGCTTTTTTAGTCAGTTTTATTTCTGCTTTTGATTTGATAAGTCTCTGCATACCGAGTTGATATTTTATATCTATATGTCTGTTGATATTTTGACATTTTGATTTTATATCTTTAACTCTTTTATCATCTATCGAAAAATCAAAATAGAGATTTTGCTTCTCTTTTATAAATGATACTAACTCTTTTTCAAACTTGTCAATAGTAAAAACATCACTAAAATCAAAACTTTTTTGAGCCTTTTTAGCACCTACTCTTTTTCCAGTCCAGAGTTCCAGAAGTTTATCTTTCTTCTGCACAAAAAGATATGTTTTATACTTTTTTTTCTCTTTTACTATTAGAAGAATAGAGTTATCCTCTTTAAAGCCACTTAGATAGTAAAAGTTACTATCTTGTCTATAGGGGTACTCCGTATCATTTGAACGTTGTTTCATTGTAGCACTTACAAGCACTGCAATAGAATTAGGCTTTAAACTTTTTGCAAAAGTATCTCTTCTCTTTAAGTACTCTTTTTGACTTATCATCTACACAAAGAGCCTAGCCACTCATTATTTTTTTGAAGAATTTCAGCTAAAGCATCATTAAGTGCTTTTGCACCACCCTGAGCATTTAAAGTTTCTGTATTTAATTGAACCTCTATAGTCTTATTGTCAATCGTTGTAGATGTTTTTGCATCGACTAAAGAGAAAGAGATAATTGCTTTTACAAAAGATTTTGTATTGTTATCCTCATAGTGTTGAACAAACTCTTCAATATTTGTTTCTAAAATAAGATTTGAACGACTACGAGACTTATAATTGTTTACATTTTTAAAGAGACCACTCGCTCGTACACTCTCTAAAAGTACTGCTGTAATAGCCCTAGAGGGAGCTCTTGACCATGCTGACTCACTATATGTAAACTCTTGCTGTTCATCATATGTATATTTCATTTTTCTACTCATAAGAGCTGTAGCACTAAATGCTTGTGCTATTTTAATAGACTTATCCTTGCATGAACTCTTCTCTGCTTTTGATGTTTTTACAACAGGATCAATAAGGTATTGAGATTTATTGGGTGTTATTACGGTACATCCACTCAGTAGTATAGATGTAACAACTATAATCTGTTTAACTTTTTTTAGCATATTATTCTTCTTCTCCTGGGTCTTTTCTAATTGCCGATTTTTTATATAAAATATCTGATGGGCTTTCAGTATATTGGTGTAAAACATTATCTATATTTATCATTAACTCTTGCATCTGTAAAAATGAGTTGTTCATAGTTGGCACTAAACCTGAACTTATCTCTTTAAGATTATAGTCTCCATTTTTAATGGAGTTTTCAAATGCATCCATAGAAGTAGCTATTGTAAGATAACTTGTACCTATAGAACTAAGAGAGTTATCAATAGATGTTTCCCATGCAACACTTTTTGCTATAAGAGCATCAACATTTGGTATAACTTTATCTATCTTATATGTCAAAGAATCGACATTTTTTATAGTTGCTTGGAGATGTTTTATAGTTTTATCATCCATGAGCTTATCCATCTTCTCCATTAGAGAAGCTGAACGAAAAAGAAGCTCAGTAATAGCTCTCTGATTATCATCGCCTAAAAGCTCCTCTGTTCGTCCAAGAGTAGATGAGAGTTGATTTGAAACACTTCCTATTGATTTTTCAAAATTCTTAAAAAAGGATGGTATTGTTTTAATCACAGGATATTTTTCTCCATCAGACTTAGTGAGTTTTGCACTCATTCGCCCACCCCTACTAAGATTTATATAGGTTAAACCTGTAATTCCTTGTGCTGTAAGTTTGGCTACAGTATCAACTTTTATAGGTGTTGTTTTTAAAATAGTGATAATGACTTCTATCTCTTCCGTATTTTTAGGGCTTATTCTAAGTGTAGTTACCTTTCCTACATTAATACCTCTATACTTAACAGGGGCATCTATATTTAAACCTAAAACAGACTCATTAAAATATATACTATACTTTACCTCTTGCGATTGGACTGATGGTTTTAACATCCAGTAACTTGCAGCAAGAATAAGAGAAATTCCTACTAAAACCAAAAAACCTACTAAACCATAATTTACTCTATTATTCATATCTATCCATTACTTAAAAAATGTTTGTATAAAGGTACTTTCAGACTCTTTAACATCTGCTATACTTCCCTCATACGCTATCTTCTTCTCATCAATTATTGCTGCTCTATCTAGTGTAGCATATATTGATTCTAAATCATGTGTCACCATAACTATACTCAGTCCAAGCAAAGAACGGAGTTTTAAAATCAACTCATCAAATTCTCTCGCAGAGATAGGATCTAGTCCACTTGTAGGTTCATCCAAAAAAAGTAGTTTAGGATCCATAGCTAAGGCACGTGCTAAACCTGCTTTTTTCTTCATACCACCACTTATTTGTGAGGGAAAAAGTTCTGCATCTCCAACCTTTAGACCTACTAAATGTATCTTAAATTTCACTATCTCATCTATCATAGATTCTGACAAATCTGTGTACTCTATTAAAGGGAGTGCTATATTATCTCGAATGCTTAAAGAGGAGAAAAGTGCTCCTGCTTGAAACAGAACACCCCACTCTCTTCTTAATGTCTGTGCATCATTTTGAGAAATATTATGAATATCTTTCCCTAAAACATTGATAGAACCACCATGAAAATCTTGGAGCATTACCATCTCACGAAGCAGGGTTGTTTTACCACAACCACTAGGTCCTAGGAGACCAAAAATCTCACCCTCGTTGATAGTTAAGTTCAATCCATTATGAACTATCTTCTCTCCAAAAATTGTTTTAACATCTCTTACTTCAATAATTCCCATAACTATATCCCTAAATTTGTAAATGCTATTGAGAAGAGTGCATCACAAACTATAACGGCAAAGATAGACTCCACTACACTTTTAGTAGTATTTATTCCTATGCTCTGAGTATCATCTTTTACAACTAAACCTCTATAAATTCCAATACTTGCTATCAAAAAAGCAAAAAATGGACCTTTTAAAATTCCTATAAAAAAGTGTTTTGCTGCAACTACTTCACGAAAACGGTCTAAAAACAGTTCACTTGTAATCCCTAAGTCAGAATTTGCAACTATCATACCACCTAAAATTCCCATAACATCTGCTACAAAAATAAGCATTGGCATAGTTATCATTAAAGCTATAATTCTTGGCATAACTAAAAAAGCATAGGGGTCAAATCCCATGGTCTTCATCGCGTCCAACTCTTGTGTTATCTTCATAGCCCCTATCTGTGCAGTAAAAGCCGAACCACTTCGCCCTGCTATAACTATGGCTGTGATAAGAGGAGCAAGTTCTCGTAGGATGGAGATTCCTAACATATCAACTATAAAAATATTTGCTCCATATGTTTTAAGTTGAAACGCCGATTGGTATGCCACTACTAAACCTATAAGGAAACTTGTAAGGGCTACAATGCCTAAAGCCTTAACTGCTGACTCATTTATCTCAAATGCTATCTCTTTAAATCTGATATTTTTAAATGAAGTAAAGTAAAATAGCTGTGTCATAAAGAGTTTACCAAAGAAGTTCATAAAAGAGAAAACACCTGTAGTAAAATTATTTATCTTATTGAAATTTCTTTTGAAGATACTCTGCTTCTTTTTATCTATAGCTTGTTCAAGAGTAGTTGTTATTCTTTGCATCTTTACAAGTTCAAGAGTTGAGAGTATTTTGTCATTTGAACATGAGAGTTCAGTTCTTATTTTTTTGAGATTATGTTCTTCTTCACACTTCACTATAAAAATAGCAGCAGCACTATCTATATAAGAGAGATTATTAAGATCTAGACATATAGAATCAATATCTTTCATATCTATAGCATCTATCTGTTTTTGCAGTTTTGTGATTATGTAGAGAGTAAGCTTTCCACTAAAAACTAGTTCAAGCCTACTACCTTTGAGATTAAGTGAGAGTTGTGTTTGCATTGCTAGACTTAAAAATCTCTCTCTAGTAATTTATTAACTTTTAAAATCGTAATAATTTTATCTTCTTGTTTTCCAACACCTTCAATAATAGTATCATCACCATTCACAGTATCAGGTGCAGGTCCAATATCTGTTTTTTTGATACGAATAGCCATCGTAAGCCTATCTATCACAAATCCAGCTACATCATCACCATGACACATAACGATAAAACGTGTCTCATCTGACTGGTTTTTAGTTGGAATCCCAAACTTAGCACGCAGATCAATCAGAGGAATCACGGCACCACGAAGATTAAATACACCTAAAACATAAGCTGGAACCTGAGGAACTCTTGTCCATGAAAATGGTTTAATAATCTCTTGAATAGCTAAAATAGGAATAGCATACTCCTCTTCGCCTATCACGAAACCTACTAACTGAACTACATCATCAAGTTGGTTTAAATCTGTACTTTGTTGATCACTCTGTTGGTTAATTATCTGTTTTAATTTATCACTCATTATAAAAACTCCGCTTTAAAATTAATGTTTCTCTGAACTACACTCGCTAAGTAATCAGCTGAATATGGTTTAGTGATATACTCAACCATTCCAGACTCAACACCTCTCATTCTATCAGACTTACCAGTTCTTGATGTAACAGCTATAAGTGGTAAGTTTTTGTACTTATTATACTTTTTAATCTCTGTTGCAAGAGTATAGCCATCCATACGAGGCATTTCAATATCTACAAGCATCGCATCAAAGTGATGTTCTCCTGCTTTTAAGATGTTAAGTGCTTCTTGTCCATCACTCGCTTCTATTAGCGAAATTCCTATTGGTTCAAGAGCTTTACGCATAATAGTTCTATCTGTTTTAGAATCATCCACTATCATAACAGTATAGTCACTCGCTTTTGTTTTCTCTTTAGTCGATTCATTTTCTGCTGAGTTATCAATCATAGTAGAGGCTTTTACATCTCTAGCCATAGACATTAATGCAACAACATCAACAATAAGAGTAACACCACCATCACCACGAATAGTTGCTCCAGCTACACCCTCTATACCTTTAAGATAATCTCCTAAAGATTTAATAACAATCTCCTCTTGACCAACAAGTGTATCAACGATAAGACCTAACTTACTTGTACCTAGACCCAGAACAACAACATAAGCGTGTTCATTTGCATCTAAGATACGCTCTACTTCAAAGATATCTCCGATATGAACAAGTGAAAGAACCTCTTCACGAAGTCTCATAACACTTCTACCCTCAACTGTGTAAATCTCATCTTTTGAGATTCTAACAGTCTCTAAAACAGAAGCGAGTGGGATAGCATAGTACTCTTCTTGAACACCAACAAGGAGTGCTTGGATAATCGCAAGAGTTAAAGGAATTTTGAGTTTCATAGATGTTCCAACACCTAGCTCAGAATCTATATCAATAATACCATTAAGTTTTTCGATATTTGTTTTTACAACATCCATACCAACACCACGACCACTTACATTTGTAACAGCAGCAGCAGTTGAAAAACCAGGTTTAAAGATAAGCCCAAAAGCCTCTTTTTCACTCATATTATCAGCTTCTTTTTCTGTAATAATTCCCTTTTCAAGAGATTTATTTTTCAGCATATCAGTATCAAGACCTTTTCCATCATCATCTATTTGAATGACAATCTGATTTCCTTCATTATAGGCTTTTAAACCGATAACTCCTGTCTCATCTTTTCCTTTTGCTAATCGCTCTTCTGGTGTTTCAACACCATGATCGCATGAGTTACGAATAATGTGAACAAGTGGATCACCTATCTCTTCAACAATAGACTTATCAAGCTCAGTATCTTCACCAGCTAACTCTAAATCTATTTTCTTGTTAAGTTCACGAGAGAGATCTCTAATCATTCTTGGAAATTTATTAAATACTTTTCCAATAGGAAGCATTCTTGTTTTCATAACAGCGATTTGAAGATCTGTCGTCACAAGAGAGACAATGCTTACTACTTGATTTAACTCTTCTAAAAACTCTTCACCCTCATAACGCTCTTCAACATCATCATTAATCTTAATAAGTCTATTTTTAGCAAGAACTAACTCACCGATAAGATTCATAAGATGGTCAAGTCTTTTTACATCAACACGAATAGTCTGTTCCACAGTAGCAGGTGCACGTTTAGCAGGTGCTGCTGCTTTAGGCTCTTCCTTTTTAGGAGTAGCTGCTACAGGTGCTGGTGTAGGTACTGGCTTTGGAGCTACAGGAGCTGCTGCTGGAGCAGGCTCTGCTTTTTCTGATGATGTCTCTGATTCAACAGGTTCAGGAGGAGCTGCAAGAACCTCTTCTCCCGCAGCAATTTTTGCATTTCTTTTTGCCTTATCCTCAGCTTGGCGCTCTTGAAGAAGCTTTTCGATTTCAGCTTCTAAATCATCAGGACTCATGTTATCATAATCAGGTTCATCTTCATCAACAGCAACAGACTCTTCCACTACAGGAGCCACTTCTTCAACAGGAGCAACAGCTACAGGTGTCGGTACATCTCCATCACCACCAGAAATTTTATCAAGTCTTGCCACACATTCAGCTACATCAATTCCTGCATCTGCACTTGTATCACGAATGGTCTCTAAAAGTGCTTTCATTAAGTCAATAGACTCTAAAACAACATCCATAATATCTGGAGTAATGATAAGATCGCCATGTCTAGCCTTGTTTAAAACATCTTCCATATGGTGTGTAAGGTGTGTTAAAACATCAAAGTTTAGGAAAGAAGAAGCACCTTTAACAGTATGTGCTACACGGAAAATTCCATTTAAAAGTTCTAAATCTTCAGGGTTATTCTCTAACTCTACTAAATCTTCATCTAGTTTTTCAACTAGCTCAAAGGACTCAACTAAAAAATCCTGCAATATCTCTTGAAATTCATCCATATCTATACTCCTTCTTTCATATGTGCACGGACAACACGTGCTACTTCATTATAAAATGAGCTTGCTTCAAACTTAACTAAGTAAGCTTCTCCACCAGCTTCAGTCCCTCTACCTTCACTAAAATGATCACTAATTGAAGAGTTAAATACGATTGGAATATTTTTAAATCTTCCATCTTCTTTAACATTTGCAGCAAAATGAAAACCATCCATTCTTGGCATCTCTACATCACTGATAATTATTTTTAAAGTATGAGATATAGCATCACCATAAGAGTCATAAAGTTCATTAAGTTTTTTAAGACCCTCTTCCCCATCCATAGCTTCTATAACATTAAAGCCCATCTTTATAAGTGCTTCTTTTACAATTTTTCTAGCCGTTAAACTATCATCTAAAATAAGTGCTAAACCTGAAAATCTTTCTAACTCTTGAGGAATATTATCAACATCTGGCTCATAGAGTCCAAGATCTTGAACTACAGACTCTAAATCTAAGATAAGAAGAACATTATCACCCTCTATCTTAGTAACACCTGTAATTTTATTTGCTTCTAATGAACCACTTCCACTCATAAAAGTAGCTGGTTCAATATCACCCCAGCTAATTCTTCTAATACGTTTAGCCTCATGAACAATAAATCCAATAAGAACATTGTTAAACTCTGTAATAATTACACGAGAGTTACTTGTATCTTCGGGTGGAGTAATCCCCATCCATTTTGCAAGGTTTACAACAGGAATCACAACATCGCGAAGGTCAAAAATACCTTCGATAAATTCAGGAGTTCCAGGAAGCTCTGTTAATGCAGGTACACGAATAATTTCTCGGACCTTTGAAACATTTATTCCATAAATACCCTCATATACTCCTGTCTCTTCTTGTTTGAGTATGCGAAAGTCAACGAGTTCCATCTCATTGGAACCGACTTTTAGGGAGCTATCATCCATATTTAAATCTCCTTATAAGATTTTTCTTCTAAGAATAGTTTCTTATCTTTTGAAGATTTTACTATAAAGTATCTTTGATTGCAAGCAAAAGCCCCTAAATTCAGATAGTTAAATTTTTCAAACTTAAATGAGAGGTTTTGATGATAATGCCCTTCTATAAAATACTCACTATTATAATGCTCTAAAAAACGATTTTGAATATACTTTTCAAAGCCTATAAACTCTTTACAATCATCTTTAATCCCCAAATAACTATCTAACTTTTTTAAAATAGTATGATTTGTGATAATATCAACATACTTTAAAATAAAAAGCAGTATTGGATTTCTTATCACAGCACAGTAGAATCTATAAGCAAAATCTCCATCAAAATCTCCATGAGCTAAAGATACCGACTCATCTTTATAACTACAAACAATAGGCTGAGATGAGAGAGTAAAAACCTTTGCATTTTTAAAAACTTTTTTGAGATTAAAGTCATGGTTTCCTTCTAGGTAGATAAGCTCTATCTCTAAAGATATCTTATTTAAAAGTTCAATCATTTCACTATTTTCTTTATATGTATAAGGGATTCCACCAAAAAGTGCATCAAAAACATCACCCATCAAGATAAGTTGTGTTACATGAAGTTTATGAGAAGCGATATCTTGAATAAGAGAGAGAAGTTCTGGGCGTTTATGTGAGTAGTGCGAATCAGATATGATGTACGCACCATCAAGTAGTTCTATTTTATGGGACATAAGCTATGTTTGGTATGCCACAGTTCTCTTCTAGTCCCATCATCAAGTTGGCGTTTGCAAGTGCCTGAGATGATGAACCACGAAGTAAGTTATCTATAGAACTAGAGATAAAAAGAAGATTTCCCTTCTGTTTTACATAGATGTCACAGAAGTTTGTTCCCGCAGTATTTTTCATATCTACAGGTTTTTTACTCACACGAACATAAGGCTCATCTCTGTAGTACTCACGAACAAGCTCCTCAGCATCAAAATCACCCTCAGTCTGAATATAGATTGAACTTATCATACCACGAGTCAAAGGTACTAAATGAGGCACAAAGTTCACCTCATCAAATGAAACGCCAAGTTTTTGAGCTATCTCAGGTGCATGTCTATGGTGAAAAGGATTGTAAGCAAAAAGGTTATCATTTACATTTACAAAGTGTGTTACCTCACTTAGTTTCTTCCCCGCACCACTCACCCCTGTTTTCGCATCAATAATGATAGGACTGTTTGCTACTCTTTTCTCCATAAATGGAAGAAGTCCTAAAATAGCCGAAGTTGGGAAACAGCCAGGGTTCGCAACAAGAGAAGCATTTTTTATCTCTTGGCGAAACATCTCAGGCAGACCATAAACAACATTATCAAGATTTTCTACATCTGTATGAGGACAGTAGTACTCTTCATATACCTCTTGAGTAAGTCTATAATCAGCCGAAAAATCAACTATCTTAGTTCCTAACTTCATAAAAGGCTTTACAAATGCCATAGCTGTTTTATGAGGTACTGCCAAAAATACAAGCTCGCAAACTCCTGCACACTCATCTACATCAGCTTTTTTAACCTCTAACTCACAAACGCCACTTAGAGAGGGGTGAAGTTCATTCATAGTTGTTTCACCTGTAGAGTTTGCTACATAAGAGAGCTCAAAAGTGGGATGAGATATAAGCATCTTTACAAGCTCTAAACCTGTGTAGCCACTTACCCCGATGATACCTACATTTATCTTACTCATTTTTTAGTGACACTCAAAAACTATTTCTTGGTATTTTACTTCATCTATCTCATACTCTTTAGCTCCACCAGGAAGAGTAACTTTCACCTCATCACCCTCCTCTTTTCCTAAAAGCTGTTTCGCTAAAGGTGAACCAAAAGAGATAAGACCCATATCAGGGTTAGACTCACAACCACCGACTATTGTATAAGTAAGCTCTTCATCTGTATCCATATCGGTCATAACAATAGTAGAACCAAAAGAGATTTTTGCATGCTCAAGTTCACTAGGATTTACTATCTGAGAACAACCAAGAACATCTTGAAGCTCTGCTAAACGGTTGTCAATATTTTTTTGCCACTCTTTTGCAGCATGATACTCAGCATTCTCTTTCAAGTCACCATGTTCAAGTGCCTCTTCAATATCTTTTACACACTGTGGGCGTTGTACTTCTTTTAAATCTTTCACTTCGGCTTGTAGTTTTTCATAGCCATATAGTGTCATTGGTTCTACTCTTTGCATCATTTTTCTCTTTGTAATAGTTTGTTTTATTTTCTTATTATAGCTAAAGATTCTCCTTATTTCTTCCCATCTTTCTCTAACTCTTGAATTAATATATCGAAATCACTCTTATATGATTTATCTTGTATGACCCTATATTTTTCAAATTCACTTATAGCAAACTCTTTAGCTATTGTAGCAGTAACTTTCCCTGCATTTTGTAAGATTTCATGCTCATTAAACTCTAAAAAAGCATTTAATTTTTTACTCCAATCTTGCATTGTCATAGGTATCTGTTTTTCAGCCTGATGCTCTGCATAGTCAAGATACATCGTGACTATTCTATTGAGAGATTTTATCTCTTTTTCTTGTAGATAATTTTTAGCTACTACCACATCTGACTTTAAAATCTTTCCATTTGGTGCTTTTTTCCAGTTTGTAAGTCCCATAAACTCTTTTTTATGGTCTGCTCTTTCAACTAAAAGTTCTGAAGCAGTATGCCCATGAATAGCCCAGTGGAGTCTGTTTTGAACTGTAGCAAAAAACTCTTCTGTAGTTGGAGCTTTAAGGTCATAATCTAATGCAGTTGCATATATATCTGTAATCTGTTGATAAAAATTTCTTTCACTCTCACGGATATCTCTTATTTCAAGTATTAAATCTTTATAGTATTGAGGGTTCAGATAACTTCCATTTTTTAATCTTTCATTATCAAGTACATAACCACGAATTGCAAAAGTTTTTAAAACCTCAGTTGCCCATCTTCTAAACTCTGTAGCTTTGTTGGAGTTTATTCTATATCCTAATGAAATTATCACTTCTAAATTATAATGTTTAGTATTATAATTTTTTCCATCACTTGCAGTTATTAGGAATTTCCTAACAACTGAGTTTTCTTCTAGCTCATAAGTTTTAAAGATATTTTTCAGATGTTCATTTATAGTGGCAACTGAGACATCAAAAAGCTTAGCTATAAGTTTTTGAGTGAGCCATACTGTTTCATCTTCTACCTTTACCTCTATTGTGTCTTCTCCATTAGTAGTAGTGAAGATTAAAAACTCTGCTGTTGCATTTCTTATACTTAGTTTTTTCATCTTTACTCTCCTAGCTTTTTGTCTGCATATAAAACTACATCTTTTATAACTTGTTTTTGGATGGCAGAGATAAGAGTTTGCATAGTTTTATAGTCTGGTTCTTTATTTTTTGTAGGTAAGTTCATAGGTTGATTTCCTATAATTCCTACATTAAAACTTGACCCACCCCAACTAAAAGAACTAAAAGATTTTGTCATTGTGGAAATGAAAAACAGACCATTTAGTTTATTAAATTTATCGTTTTTTGATTTTAAAATCTTAATTTTATCCCCAGTAAAATACGGTTTTTCTTGATAAAACATTGTAGCTGTATCTTGACCAAAAGAGATAGTATTTCCATCATTTAGATATACTCTATCTTCATTTATATAACCACGAATACCATTATTTAAGGCTGTTCTAACAACATAAGGATTTCCAGCATCTGAGATAACAACTTTATTTGCATCAAATCGTTTTTTATAAGAGTTTATTTCAAACAATTTTTCTACTTTAAATTCACCAAACTCTATTTTTTCATTCTCAAAATCATCTAAAACATACTGTTCTTCATCACTTAAAATACAATCTTTTAAACCACTAGCCAATAAATAAGCTTCCAGTTTAGCAACTTGTTCTTTTTCTAGTTCTGTTATAAAACTTTCCATAAATTCAAAATCTATTTTTTTATTTTTTATTGGAAGTTGAATTTTTGTTTTAGCTATTGTTTCAACAGTTGAACCTAATCCCCAAGTAGAGCTATTTAAAGATTTTTGAAAACTTGCCGTTAAATATTGCATCACTTGTTCTGTACTATTCTCAAACTTTGCCTTTAAAATTTTAACTTTATTCCCAGTGAAATATTTTTCTTTTTGATAAAAGACAGAAAATGTATCTTGTGCAAAAGACAATGTATTCTTTTCATTTGCATATATTTCATCTTTAATTATATAGCCTCTTATTCCATTATTTTGAGTTGTTCGTACAACATAAGGGAAACTATTATTCACTTGTTCATGAAATATTTGATTAATTTCATTTGCATGAAAAATCTTTTTACTTGAGTTAATTTCAAATAAATCATCTAATATATACTCACCCCACTCAACACTCTCTAATTTCTTGTTAAGCGGGGTATCTACTTTCCCTCTGTACCTTTTTTTAAAATATTTGTCACTTCCCAAGCAAGATAATCACTCACAGTCTTTTTAAAATCTTCCAAAGTAGGTTTAGTATCTATAGGTGCTGATTGATTCCAATCTGTTCCATTTATTGGGTCGATATTACCTTCGTAGTACTCTTTTTCAGTAAAAATATTTAATTTACTTTTACCAAATCGCACTATGTTTACTAACTCTTCATATCTCTGTTTTGCACGGTCTGTATCTTTTAAGTTATTACTTGCTTTTTTACGGTTACTCCTTGTGTAACCATCATTTGAAAAGTCTATAAACTTCACAATCTCATCTTTATGATGTTTTTCACCCACTTTAAAAACATATATGTTCGTCTGAACACTCGCCTTACCTATAAATATATCATTAGGCATTTTGATACTAGCCACAAGAGTATGAGTCTCTAATATTTTTGTAGTGTACTCTTTAGCTTTTCCACTTCCAGCTGAGTTTTGAATGATTATAGAAGCATATCCTTTGTTCATCATACTAAGAGCTTTTTCTACAAATACCATTCCGTTTCCAGGGGCTGAATAGGGAGGGTTAAGGACAAAAGCATCCGCTGGAAACTTATCATCAGTTTTTCCAAAACCATAGTTTCCGTCAAAATCTACCAATGAATCTTTATTCAAGATATTTGAACTTCCATCGCCCATCAAAATCATATTTAGTATGGCTAACATATAAACACTAGAGAGTAACTCTAATCCTAGTAGTTGCTCTGCTTTTATTTTTATCTCTTTTTGCGTAAGTTCCTCTGGTGAAGTGATGCTATTTTTTGCATCATTTAACATCTCATTCATTGCAGAAACTAAAAGCCCTGCTGAACCAGTGGCAAAATCCCACACATAAGAGTCTTTGTTTACACGTGCAAGTTTTACTAAAGTAGAAGCTATATAAGAAGGTGTTAAAACTACATCGTTAAGTTTATCTTGTGAAAAGCCAAGCCAACCATACATTTCGTTAAAAAGTTTTCCTGTAAAGTCAGTTGTTAAGCCTATCTTGTAGTAAATACCTAGGTCATCTACAATTTTACTAAATACACGTTTAAGTTGGCTCTCTCCATTTATAACCTTGTTGATATTTTCAGTTAAAAGTGTATTGGATAGAGTTCGTATAATTAACTCTTTTTTCTCTTGAGGAATTCCTTTTTCATTTAAAAAAGCAGTAATTCTACCGATGATTATATCTCCATCTCTACCACCGACAAACTCTTGTGATTTGAGTTCACTTTTATCTAAAACAGGAACTCTGTTTGGTATGCCAAGAGTTGCAATGATAGCAGCAGCAACTAAATAAACACGGTCATTTTCTCCTAAACCCTTTTCATTTTGATAAATATCATTGTTAAGTTTTACTAAACTTGCATCAATCTCTTTCTCTTTTTGTGCTTTCAACTCATCAAGTTCTTCTGACGAGAGATGCAAATTTTTTACTTTTTCTATAAAAGCATCAAAATTTTGAGGTGCTAAAAAAGAGAAGTCTGAAAATTCTCCTACCTTTTGCCCAACACCGAGGTTATCTTTAGAAACGAAATAAACACCTATTTGATGATGAATCTCTCCCTTAGCATCTTTATAGCCTGTCATCCCAATAGCAATAATATCTGTATAATTTGTATGATGAAGAAGTGCATTTGCATAGTGAACTGCACCATTTACTGCAAAATCTTTTATATTTTTGTAGTTTGGTTCATTTTTGGCTGTTTTATTTTCAACTTGTCCATTGGCGTTTAGTTTTTCTAACTTACCTTTAGAACCTTTATACTCAATGAGGATTGGAAAAAAATCTAAATTTTTATCTTGCAGTAGTAGTTTAGAATCAGGACGATTTCCACCTTTTCCACCACCTTTTGATTCATACTCTTTAAGAGCCTTATCTATTTGAGAGTTTAAAGACTCTTGTTCTAGTTTATAATCTACTTTATAAGATTTTAGCCACCCATTTGCTAAGTCTGCTATATTTGGTTCTATTGATTGTGCCATCTATTTTTATACCTTATATTTTTTTACAACTAAAAGTGCTGAAAGATCAAATTCCATAGTCTCATTCTCACAAACAAGAGTGATAATACACCCTTTTTTAGAAATACTTTTTACATTTTTTACACTACTAAGAAGTTCTGTTTTTTCATCTGTCTCAGCATAATAAGCATAAAGGGTCTCATCTTCAACATAAAAGATTCTTCCTCCCCCACATCCATCACCTATGATACCCTCACAGACTAAAGGTGACTCTAAATCAAAACCATCCATCATCTAAACAATCCTCTCTAGCATCTTTTAAAAAATCTCTATACTCTGTAGAGTTTTTATCTATGGCTACATACTCATCGTGTGTAAACTCTTTAAAGGTACTCTCATCTAAACAGCTACAAAGTTTCGTATCATTGTTATCACGACAATGAGAAAGCATCACTTTTTTTTGTGACTCTTCCCAACCTACATAAGAGGTATAGTAAGGGTAGAGAGTCCATATAGCAAAACCTATAGTTAGGACTATATTTATTAAATACTCTCTCTTTCTTGTCTGAAAATACTTCTTTATATCATAACTTATCAGCACTAAAAAAACAATTTCCAAGCCTATATTAAACCAATCACTATCTAAAAAATCAAACAAATACTCACTCCTCTAAAACTTTAAATTGGGACGAAGAATAAGTTGATTTCTATCAACCTCTTCCTCTTTAAGTGCCCCTCTATACTTCTCACCACTATTGTAAATATACCCTATTCCTAGACTAAAAAACATCTTTTCACTCCACGATAGAGGAAAGATTTTCTCCACAAGAAGTTCACTACTCGTTAGTTTAAAGGTATCCGTACTAAACTGAAACACCGTACTAAAAGCACTATTATACAAAAAAGAGTAAACACTTTTATGATAATCAACACTTTTTCGTCGTACCCCGATATGATATGTATTGACAAAATCTTTATTTGAGTGGATTCTCTCGCCTACACGAAAACTCCAGTCTAAATCTTTCACTTTTTTCTCTCGTGTCCCTTTGAGTTTAAACTCAAACTCTAACCAGTTATCACCATAAGCTTTGTTGTCTTTGATACTGCTGTTTCCATAAGAGACTAAATAACCGATATATGCTCTGTTCTTCCCTATATGATTTCTATGTTTATTTTTAAAAACGAGCATTCTTCCCACAAAAGCAGAGATAGAGTAAGGCTCTTCAAAACCGACAGTCGCAGCTTTTACCAAGTTAAAATCTTGAACATTTGCCTTTTGGTAAAGATCTTCATTGTTTTTTCTAAACGCCAATCCTAAAATAGGCATAGGATGAATGGCAGCTTCAACTAAAAAAACATTTGGATGTAAGCTGTTTAGTAAGAGTCCCTTATAGATTTCAGATTCACTTTCAGCTGAACCATCTACTATTTCACTATCTCTATCTAGGTCTATAAATGCCGACACATTGGAGTAGTAAGCATCTAACTCATAATCATACTCTACCAAATCTTCTGCATTTACAAGTGTAAAACATACAAGAAGATAGAGCAGAACTTTCATTACTTAGCTCGTAACTTTTTGATAGCTTCACCACACATAACAAGACCAAAACTAGCAGTCACACCCATAAAACTCCCTTTCTCTTTTATCTGTGCCTCTTCAGAGGAAAATATAACCCTGTACTTCTTCTTAAAGCCTCTCTTTTTTAGCTCATAGCGTATCTTAGAACCAAATCTATCCCCATAACTCTTCCAGATATCATCTACTTTTATCTTTGTAGGATCAACTCTTTTTGCACTTCCAAAAGAGCTTATAAGCTTTTTGTAGCACTTTTGAGCAAGTGCTAGTTTGGCGTTTCTATCATCTATGGCATCTAAAACCAAATCATACTCATCAAAGTCAAACGCCCAAACCCACTCTTCATCTATTCGTTTGTTTATAGTTTTGAGTTGGGGATAGTGTTTTTTAAGAGCCTCTACTTTTATCTCATCTTCGTGGAGTTCTGACCACATTTGACGGTTCTGATTTGTCTCATCAAATGTATCAAAATCTACAATAGTGATATTTTTCACACCACTTCGATAGAGACAGTCAAGACAGAAAGAGCCAACTCCCCCAACACCTAAGAGCAAAATATTTGCATCTTCTAGTTTTTTAAAATCATCCCCTAAAAGTAGTTCAATACGGTCATATTTTCCCACTTACTCTACCCACTCTTTAAGTTTTTTCATAGAGTTATAAGCACTTAAATCAAGCATAATAGGAGTAACAGAAACAAATCCCGCTTCGATAGCCTCATAATCACTCATACCCTCTACCCCTTTACGAGGTGCAAAAGAGAGTGGATGCAGACCGAGCCAGTGATACTCCTCTCCACGAGGGTTTCTATGAAGATGTGAGTCATTTGCATAGTGTCTATACCCAGCATAAGTAACTCTCATTTCTGCCTCCTGTTTTTTTGGAGGAATATTTACATTTAAAAACTCTCTATCAGGAAGAGGAAAAGCACCCTCTCTTATCTTTGTAACTAGCGTTTGGATAGTTTTTTGTGCAAGGGAGTAGTCACCGCTAGGGTCACTAAAGTCCATCACCTGAGAGATAGCGATAGAGGGGACACTGTGAAGAACTCCCTCCATAGCACCAGCAGCAGTCCCTGAGTATGTTATATCTTCACCCATATTTGAGCCACGGTTTATCCCACTAACAAGTAAGTCAGGTTTCTCATCTTCAAACATAGTACTCAAAGAGAGATAGACACAATCCGTAGGTGTCCCATCTTCAAGCTTATAAAAATCATCATCAACATTCACAAAACGAAGAGGACGAGTAAGAGTCAAAGAGTGACCACACGCCGACTTCTCATTTGCAGGTGCAACAACAGTTACTTCTACATTTTCCAACTCACGAAGAGCCTCAACCAAGCATAAAAGCCCCTTAGCCTCATAGCCATCATCATTTGTTACTAATATTTTATATTTTTTCATAAATAGATTTTACACTTTTTAAGATTATATCTTAATCAATCGTATATGAATTTAGGGTAGAGTTATAGAGTTTTAATACAAAAACCCAAATAACCAAAGAGGTATCTTATTTTTAAAGCCAACTTCTATCTCATCAGCCACTACAAAACTCTCCTCTAGATCTTTTATCTGTTTAAAACTTTTGTTTTTACCACCTATCTCAAAAGTGTATTTCTCATCTACTAAAAAATCACCCTTATCGACATAATAAACAGTTGATTTAAAACTCACTTGTGAAGCGAAAAAGCTCTCTCTGAGTGTCCCTACCTTTGGTTCTAAACAGAGTATCTTAAAGAGTGTTGTGTTAGCTAAGTAGAGTTTATCTGGTTTTTGGAGTGACTTAAACCTTTTTCCCTCATAGACCACATGCCTAAGGAGTTCAGCCTTATGAAGATACTCTATATATTTATAGAGTGTCACTTTAGAAATTCCTACCTTTTTAGCTAAACTCTCTATACTTAACTCCAAAGGGTTTGAGATACAGATACTTGTAAGTAGCTTTTTTAAGATGACTATTTTCTCGCCTGAGAGGTTATAGATAGAGCCTAAATCCGTATGTAAAATGGTACTGATAGTATCGAGTAACATCTGAGAATAGCTCTCTCTATTTTCAAAGTAAAATGGATAAGCTCCTATCTTTATGTACTCTTGGAAATGTTTTAATACTCTCTCTTCTCCTAGATTTTTAATAATCTCTTCTGCAAAAGTTGTATGATTTTGTAAAATATCTTTGAGTGAAAAGCTCTGTAACTCTACCCCTAAAGAGAGTTCAAGATACTCTTTAAACGAAAGTATAGGGAGATGATACATGGCAAATCTTCTTGTAAAAGAGGCATTTGTTAGTTTAATAGCACTAGAACCTGAGAAGATAACTTTTATATCTAAAAAATCATAGATACTTTTAAGTTCTTTTTCAAAATCTTTCGCCTCATGAACCTCATCTATCAAGATACACTTACCACCATACTTATAAAACTCTTGTGTAAGTTCAAAGAGAGAGATACCTGAAAGTATAGGATGGTCACAAGAGATATAGAGTATCTCATCTACTTGAAAACTAAACTCTTTGACTAGTTGTAACATAAGTGTTGTCTTTCCAACCCCACGAGAACCATAAATACCACTAAATTTTGAATCATTTTTAAACATATCATCAAATAGAAATCTTCTATAAGAGATAGTAAGATTTCTAAACTTATAAGAAGAGAGTTCAAAGAGATTGTTTAATATACTTTTCATTATTAGCCTTTTATCGTAAAGTTTACTATACGATTATAGCATAAATAGTATATCTATTTATTTAGAAATGGTTGTATCATCCCCAAAAAGTCATCTCTAGCTACACTATTTGCACTAGCTATGATGTAGCCTTTATGGTGGATAGGATCTATCTCTACACCCTCTAAGTCTGTTACAAACCCTCCACTATTTCTTATGATAAGACAAGCCGCTGAGAGATCCCAAGCATTGGCGTGTGCATTGAAATGAGCTATATAGTTACTAAAAGCACCCTTTGCAACCATACACATAGAGTAAGTTGTACTACCACCTATGGATGTAAGTTTTTTTACCTTATCCTCTTTGAATAGTTGGTTGAGTGTGTTTACTATAGGATGGGAGCGTTCAGGTTTGAAGTTTACTACGGCTACAGTTGGATTCGCTCGAAGGGGAAGAGTGAGCATACCTATGTAAGATTTTGCTCCCTTTTCTGTCTGAAAAAACTCCTGTGTAAAAGGGTTATAGACTATACCTAAGATAACCTCTCCATTTTCGATAAGTGAGAGATTTATAGCAGAAGTATTTTCATGAGTTATGAAAGACCAAGTCCCATCTATAGGATCTATAGCCCAGTAAGGTTTAGACTCATCTATCTCATCACAATTCTCTTCACCCATCACCTGAATATCAAAACTATCTTTTAGACGCTTCGTCATATAGTCTTGAACCTGCTGGTCTATGTTACTTATTGGCGTTTCATCCTCTTTAAACTCAAAACTAAAAGTATTTGTTTCTCTCGCCTCTTTTATGATGCGACCAGCCTCTTCTACTATCTGTTTTGCGATAATTAAGTAAATATTTCTCATTCTATACCTATTTTATACTTCTCTTCCCAAAGTGCAAACGCTGGAGTAAAGTACTCAATTCTTACCTTTTTAAACTCTCTTGAAGAGTACAGAGGCATATAAGATTTTGATTCTATCTCCTCAGACATCTCTTTTATAATGCCATTTGTCTCTTCTGTTGTTTTTCCATGAACCATTGTAAAAAGGTTATACTGCCAGTTTGGATACTTTGGACGGAGATAGCAGTGACTCACAGCAGAAAAAGTAGCTGCTTGTTCTCCTATCTCTTCACCTTTTACTTCATCAACATCCCAAACCACCATAGCATTTGCATTAAATCCTGCTTTTCTATGATTTAAAATAGAAGCAAATCTTCTCATAATTCCAGATGCTTGAAGCTCTTGCAAGATTTCAAAAAGTCTCTCATAACTTATATCTAAATCATCCACAATCTGTTTAAAAGGTTCACTTACAAACTCTATGTCATACTGTATTTTTTGAATTATTTGATGATGAAGTGGTGTAAGTTCTATCTCAGAGTGTACTACTTTTTTTACCTTCTCTTTTTTCTCATCTTTTCCAGTAGTGTTAAGTTTTACATTTATTTTAAATAGCTTCAAGGTTGGGAGCATTATATACTCATCTGCCTCTGTCAACTTAGCTAAAATTTCTATAGTTTTATCTAAACCTAAAGTGGAGTCAGGAGCTACTGCCATAGTAAACCAGATATTAAACTCATGATTTCGCTCGTAGTTATGTGAAACACCAGGGTGTGCATTTATCACTTTTACAGCACTATCTATTTTATCCTCAGCTACTTTAAATGCAACAAGAGAGGACTTATATCCCAATCTTTTTGTATCAAAAATCGCAGATGTTTGACGAATAATATTTGCTTTTTTTTCAGCTTGTAATATAGAAAGAACTTCAGATTCTTCAATCTCTAACTCTTTTGCTATCTCTTTAAATGGCTCAGCTACGAGCGGGAACTTTTTTTGTATTCTTGAGAGTATCTCTTGTTTCATATTTACTACTTTAGGTTAAATTTTTATCTCATTGATGTTTATCAATAATATTCTTTTGCTATATGCTATCATTACATAATTAATATTAATTATAGGTATGAACAAGATGGCTTATTTTCCCGCTTTTTTAAAACTAGACAATAAAAAAATTTTAATCATAGGTGGTGGTAATGTAGCTTATGAAAAGTTAGAGCATCTTTTAGATTTTACAGATGACATTACTCTTGTCGCGCAAGCATTTACAAAAGAGATGCTTACAACTATAGAAAAGAAGAGACTCTCATTTGAGATTAGAGAGTATAAAAGTGGAGATATCAAAGAGTTTGCCATCGTTGTTGTAGCTGTTGATAACCTCGACCTACAGGCAGAAATATTTAAAGAGTCTAAAAAATACAACTGCCTCTGTAATGCTGTAGACTCTACTGCTTATTGTGATTTTATCTTTCCCTCTTACATCAAAAAAGGAGATTTAACAGTCGCTGTTTCAACCTCAGGAGCATCCCCTGCTATGGCAAAGTATTTGCGAATATTTTTACAAAAAATGATACCTGAAAGTATAGTAGCATTTCTTCAAGAGATGAAAACACTTCGTAAAACTCTACCCAAAGGAAAAGAGAGAATGAAGATGTTAGATGAAAAAGCAAAAAAATATATAGAGAGTTGGAGATAAACCCTTTTAATCTTTGAGTTTAAAAGATAAAAAGAGTGCTCCAATTAAGAGTAAAAGTGTCAGTGAATAGAGAACAGTATAACTGCCTATCTCCAAAATCAACCCTCCAAGAAGAGAGAAAAAAAGTCCAAAAGAGATGATGTTTATCTGAAGTGCCACATAAACAGGTCTCTTCTGGGGAGGAGCTAGTTTTAAAATGAGGTTTCCTGATGCTATTCTATTTCCATCAACTG
>CAZTNH010000010.1:0-27497 GCA_964615395.1 uncultured Sulfurimonas sp. | reverse complement strand
GGTTTATTATCATAAAAGATTATGATTCAAGCACCCGTTTTTTTCATTAAGTCCCCTTTTCCAACCCCAGCAGTTTTTGCCACTTCTGCAATGGTTAAGTTTTTAAGACCTTTTTCTAAAAAGAGTGCTTTACACGAGAGTGCTATATCTTGTTTTTTCTGTATTTTATCCACTATAATAGCCACAAATAATCCTTAAATAGAATGACTGATTGTCGGTCAATTATGAAATTGTAGTGGTTTATTACTTAAGTAGTTATAAATGACTGTTGGTCAGTCATTTATGATTGGAAGAAATCAGACATTGTAGTAAGTGGCGTTTGGATGGTAAACAACTAGCGCAGAAGTTGATTGCTCAGGGTGAATCTGAAAAGTTTCACTTAGCTCTATACCAAACTCTTCAGGTTTAAGGAGATCAAAAAGAGGGCGATTAAGCTCTAGGTCTGGACAGGCTGCATATCCAAAACTATAACGACTTCCTTGATACTTGTTCATCTGAACATCTGCTAGAGTAGGTTTTTCATCCTCTGCGATGTTGAGGTCAAGACGTATCTGCTTGTGTGCTATTTCTGCTAGTGCTTCAGCTAACTCAACACCTAAACCGTGAAACTGATAGTACTCTGTGTAGTTTCCAGCTTCGTAGATAACTCTCTCTGCATCACTTAGTTTAGCTCCAGCACTTACACAAGTAAGGGCTATAACATCATGTCTATCTGCATGAAAGAAGTCACTGAGTGCTCGGTGAGGTTTTTTACCTTGACGAGGGAATGTGAACTCTTTTATAGCATTTGCTTTGACTTCATCAAGTGGTTTTGTATTTACCTCTGCATCAGAGTTATACCCCTCCTCTTCATCAAATATTAAGAGTCTGTTATCATCTGAACGACAAGGCCAGTAACCATACACTATAGTTGGTTCAAAAAGTTTTTTATCTAAAAACTCAACTTTGAGTCTCTCATAAGCTGGCCATACAACTTCATCGAGTTGCTTCTCATAAGCCTCTTTAGTCATACCTTTTGAGCTATAACCCCAACGAGATTTGAAAAGAAGTTTATGATTTATCCACTCAAACACCATCTCTATCTGTTGTTGTGTAAGTTTTATTTCACGACGTCCCCAAAATGGAGGTGTTGGAATCTTCACATCACGAGAAGGCATTTTTATTTCTGCAAAAGGTGGAATGATGACCTCTTTCTTCTCTACGCGCTCTATCTCTGGAGCATTAGGGTGAAGATTTATATCCATATTTCCCGCTTCGATACGGCTCATGGCAGTTACCCCATCAAAAGCATCTTTACAGTAAAAAATCGGTCCATCGTAGAATGGACGACAGAAGTCATCGACAAAGGTACGAGTAAGTGCTGCTCCACCTATGAGTACTGGAATATCTATGCCTTGTTCTTGAAGGAGTTTAAAATTCTCTTGCATTACTTGAGTTGATTTTACGAGTAGTCCACTAAAGCCAAGAGCTGCAATTTGACCATTTTTCATAGCATCTATAAATTTTTCTAACTCTACTTTTATCCCAAGGTTCTGTACTTTAAAACCGTTGTTTGAGAGGATGATATCTACAAGGTTCTTTCCAACATCGTGAACATCACCCTTAACAGTTCCTAGTACTAAGGTTGTATCTACTGCTTTTTCTACTTTTGGAAGATAAGGATTGAGATGGTCAACTGTTTTTTTCATAGTCTCCGCTGATTGGAGAACAAAAGGAAGTTGCATCTGTCCTGAACCAAAGAGTTCCCCAACCACTTTCATGGCATCAATTAAAATCTCATTTACGATTCTTTCAGGTGCGATAGTGTGACGAACTTTTTCCACAAGAGGAATCATTCTATCCTTATCCCCATCCATAAGTAGCTTAGCAATTTTCTCTTCATCATTCATAGCAAGATACTCAGCATCTTCAGCAGTCGTATCAATAGCCTCTTTTGTACTAAAGTGTTCTATAAATGTAAAAAGAGCTTCACCATTTGGCTTACGGTTGAAGATAAGGTCATTACATATATCTTGATCCTCTTGACTTATCTTGTTAATAGGAATGATATGTTTTACATTGATGATAACTGATGTTAAACCAGCCTCTATACAGTGGTGTAAAAACATAGAGTTTAAGTAGGGACGTGCATCTTTGTCTAAACCAAAAGAGATATTTGAGAGTCCTAGTGTTGCACTTACCTCTGGGTGTTTGAGTCTTAATGCACGGATAGCTTCAATGGTATTGATACCAGCATCCCAATACTCTTCATCTCCTGAACCAAGTGTAAAGGTAAGAACATCAAAGATTAAATCCTCTTTTTTGATACCGTGACGATTTGTTGCAAGGTCGATGATACGGTCTGCTACTTTAAGTTTATCTTCAACACTCTTTGCCATTCCCACTTCATCAATAGTAAGACAGACAAGTGATGTACCAAACTTTTTAGCAAGTTTACACACTTCATCAAATTTCGGTTCACCATCTTCAAGGTTAACAGAGTTTAAAACTGGTTTTCCACCGATATTTTTGAGTGCGGTTTCAAGTCCCTTAGTCGAAGTAGAGTCGGGCATAAGTGGAAGAGCGATTTTTTGGTTATACATCCCTATAACCGCATTCATATCTTTTGTCTCATCTCGTCCTGCAAAGCCGACATTGACATCAACTACATGCGCTCCTGCTCGAACTTGTTGCTGTGCAACGGAGAGAGTTCCCTCATAATTTTCAGCTAAAATCAACTCACGAAAAGCTTTACTTCCTGTGGCGTTTGAACGCTCACCCATAAGAAGAGGTGCTGGTTCTTGTTTAAGAGTTGTAGTATTAAAAAGTGAAGCTATAGAAGTTTCATGAGAACCACTAGGTGCTTTTGGTGTGACACCTTGAGTGGCATTTACAAGAGCACGAATATGTTGAGGTGTAGTTCCACAACATCCTCCTAAAAATGAAACACCATCATAAGCTAAGAACTTCTCTTGTTGTACTACAAACTCATCGGGTCCCATCGGGTAGTAAGTGTAACCTCCACGGTTTTGTGGTAGACCGGCGTTTGAGTGAACAGAGATAGGCTTATTCCAAAGTTCACTGAGTGTTCTCACATGTTTTAAAACCTGCTCAGGTCCTGTTCCACAGTTGAACCCTAAAGATAAAATATCAAAAGGCTCTAAGATAGTAGCAATAGTCGTAGCATCAGTCCCGATAAGCATAGTCCCACTTAGCTCAATAGTCACAGAAACCATAATAGGAAGTTCAGTTTTTCTCTCTCTATTTGCTTCTTGACAAGCATGAAGGGCAGCTTTTATCTGTAGAGGATCTTGACAAGTCTCTAGTAAAAATATATCAGCTCCACCATCAATAAGTGCCTTACAAAATTCAGTATAACCCTCATACATTGCATCATAAGTGATATGACCGAGTGATGGAAGTTTAGTACCTGGTCCGACTGAACCTAAAACAAAACGAGGATGTTCAGGAGTAGAGAATTTTTCACACTCTTTTTTAACTAGCTGCGCCCCTGCTTTTGTAAGTTCATAAGCACGACTACCGATATCATACTCATCAAGAACCCAAGAGAAAGAGCCAAAAGTATTTGTAGTGATAAAATCAGCACCACTTGTAAGATAGGCTGAAAATATCTCACTTAGAATTTCAGGACAGGTAACATTAAGAAGTTCATTACACCCTTCATTTCCTTCCCAAGCCTCTTTAGGAATCTTATCATCACGCTGTTGTAGTTGAGTTCCCATCGCACCATCTATAATAAGTGGACGTTTTTTAATAGTCTCTAGTATGTATTGTTTTGTATTCATAATGCTCTTTCTCTTAATTATTATCTGTTTATTTTATCAAAATTGAGCATAAATAATGCTTTTAAATAATTTATAAATTTTTTTTATGTTAAAATATAATATAAGGAGTCTTTTATGATGAAAAAAATATTAGCAACATCACTATTTGGACTGACACTTGTTATGTCAGGATGTGGTGATACAGAGGGCGAAGATCGTCTTGCAACTCAACAGATGTTAGATGATGGAGATTTTACTGGGGTTATCTCAAAATTTGAGGGAAGTGCTGTTTCTGAAGATGATTATATAACTTTAGGTGCTGCTTATATGGGTAAATCAGGTTTGAGTTTGATCAATATCGTATCGGCAATGGTTGATACTAATAATACTAATGATAGTGCATTTTCAAACTTTGTTGCAAGTATCTCATCCTCAAGTAATAGTTCTGCAATATCTGATTTAAACAAGGCTATAGTTTATTACACTAAAGTTGTTAGCCGTGGATGTATTGATTCAAATATAGTGTTAAATAATTCACAAAAAGATATATGTCTGTATATCGGACTTGCTAGTACAAGTAGTGCAGCTGTTGCTATTGATCTATTAGCTGATGATATTGATAGTTTTGGGGATACTGATGTAGAGGATTTTAAATTAACAGCATCTGTCTGTGGAATGAATTATGCATATGATAGAAATGCTTCAGGGTGTAGTGTTGTTGAAAGTCCCGATGTGAACTTTACACAGAGTAATAGAGTTTATACTCCTCTTACTATTACGGTAGATAATGATACTGACAATACAAAATTTCATTATTTAATGAATGATGCGAATAGAACAGTATTAACTAAAGATTACTGTACAGCAACTGACTTCTCTACTAGAACAGAGAACTATATTACAGGTACTCCTACATACTATGCTTGTCCAATAGTTGAAACAGCTTCAACTGATGACTTAACAACTGCTGGTGTTCTTATTGATGTTTTAAATAATGGTATCGGTTCTATTAGTGCTGCTGCGTCTGAAGAGACACAGAGTGATATTGATGAGTACAAGTGTGATATCATCGGAGGTAATTTTGATGGTACTAACTGTGATATATCTTTAGAAACAGATATAACAGAACAAAATATAGTTGATTATTTAAATAATCAAAACTAAAAAAGGAAGTGAACATGAAAAATAAAATAATATTATCAGTACTTCTTGGTGCTACAACTTCGTTAATGGCTTTAGGTGGGGAATTAGCTTATATATATAAAGACCCTAGAATCATGGGAATGGGTGGAGCAAATATTGCAGTTGGTGGTTACTCAGGTTCTGTTTTTAGTAATCCTGCTGGACTTGCAAGTATTGAAAAAGAGAATGGATATATCGTTGATATTTTAAACATTGGCTTAAGTGGAAGTTCTGGAATTGCAGATTTTGCAAATGATATTGGGGATGCTGAGACTGATGAAGAGATGGCAGCTGTACTTGAAAAATATGCAGGTGAGCATTTTCATGCAGGGGTTGATAATTACTCAGCTATCTCACATAATGGTGACTCTTTTGCATGGAGTGTAGGACTACTTACTGCTTCAGATGTAAATGTTGAAACACATCCTAATGGAAGTACAAATGGTGGACTCTTGGAAACAACATCTAGAGTCTATGGTGGTGTAATTATTGGAGCTGCAAAAGAGTATCATACAGATGCTGGTAGAGTTGATATTGGTCTAGGCTTAAAATTTATTACTCAAAAGTCATATGAAGGGGCTTTGGGCTTAAGTGAACTTGTAAATAGTGATGATATTGCACAAACACTTCAAGATAAGTATGAGAAAGACTCTTCAGGTGTTGGTCTTGACTTAGGTCTTACATACCATCCATTTGAGAATTCTTTATGGCACCCTGCAATTGGATTAAGTGTGTTAAATATTGGTGATATGGGTATGGATGATAACTATGGTCAACAACCTACAACCGTTAATGTAGGTATCTCTGTTACACCTGAAATTAGTTTCCTTCATAAAGTAGTTTTTGCTCTTGATTATGTAGATATTTTTAACGAAAATATAATTCGTATTTATGATTACAATGCAGATGGTGAGGTTGTTCGTTATAGTGACTATACTGATAGTGATGCTTTAAAGCGCCTTCGTGTAGGTGCTGGATTTGGTCTAGTTGATACATCATGGTTCTCTATGCAGTTAAATACAGGACTTTATCAGGGTGCATATACAGCTGGTTTAGATATGTCTTTGAGTATTTTAAAACTTAATATTGCAACATATGAAGAACAGGTAGGTACAGGAAGTGTAGATATCCCAGATAGAAGATATATTGCACTTGTTTCCATTGGTTGGTAAATGACGGATTAACATGTTAAACTCTTGACTTTCATCGTCATTTATAGCTATAATGACGATGAAAGTCAATAATAAGAGGAGTTTAATCGTTAAATGATAGTTTCATACATTAGACCAGACAAAATCTTTGATGCGGCACATGAGCAGTTACAATCTATAAATGCTTATGCTATTTCTAAAGATATTGTTATTGATGAAGAGTTTATTGATCAAATATCTCAAAATAAACGATTAGTTGATCGTAATCATGTAACACAATACTTTCAAACAAAAAAGATAGATACATTACTTATTTATGACCTTTGGGTTTTAAGTACAAATATGGAAGATGTGATTCAGATGTTCTCATGCATACTGAAAAATGATTTTAAAGTACACTTTGTAAAGCAGTCTGTTACTGTAACACCTAAAAGTAATGTGATGTTAGTTTTAGGACTTATCGATCAACTTCGTCAAATTTTGCAAGATGAATCAACAAAAGTGATTGGGAGACCAAAGGGGAGTAAGTCAAGTTCTAAATTTGACAAGCATATCAGTGAAATCATAAAGTATCTACAGGCTAAAAAAAGTGTAAGCGAAATGGCACGACTTTTAGAGGTGAGTAGAAGTTCTTTAAAAGATTACATTGAGTCTCGTGAACTTAAACAAGTTGCATTAGGTTCTTTAAAGCAAGAGAGCCCAAAAGATGCAGAAGAGAAGGTAATTTCAACAATTATCTGTCCAAATACCATAAACACAGGAGAGTAGTATGAGTAAAGAAAAAAAAGGTATTAAAATACCAACACCGTGGAGAATAAAACGTTATTATGTATATATAATAGCTAC
The DNA here is from genome assembly GCA_964615395.1 of uncultured Sulfurimonas sp. Classification (GTDB taxonomy): domain Bacteria; phylum Campylobacterota; class Campylobacteria; order Campylobacterales; family Sulfurimonadaceae; genus Sulfurimonas. The sequence continues at coordinate 20,554 of CAZTNH010000010.1, read as the reverse complement.
AATTATCTCTTTAGGCTTACCGTGGATAGTAATTGATGGAAATCATTTTTTCTTACTATCATTTGATAATATGCAACTGCACTTAGCATTTGTTAAGTTTGATATGCAAGAGTTATATTTAATGCCATTTTTACTTATGTTAATGTTCTTAGGAATTTTTGGTATGACTGTTGTTGGTGGTCGTGTGTTTTGTGGTTGGGTCTGTCCCCAAACTGTTTTTCGTGTTATCTACCGTGATCTTATTGAAACAAAAATTTTAGGTCTTCGTGGTCGTATCAAAAACAAACAAAAAGATCCTGATATGTCTAAGCCTGAGAATAAGGTTAAAAAAGTAATCGCAATATTAATATGGACTGTTTTAGCAGTAGTAGCTGGTTCTGATTTTATCTGGTACTTTATTCCTCCAGAAGATTTCTTTAAGTATATTCAAAATCCATCTGATCACATGACGATGTTAGGTTTTGTTGGTGGTGTAGCTGCATTCTTAATCTATGATATTGTATTTATGAAAGAGAACTTCTGTATCTATGTATGTCCTTACTCTCGTATTCAGTCTGTTTTATATGATGATCATACCGTTATGGCACTTTATGATATGCACCGAGGTGGTCATATTTATGATGGTCATAAGAAACAGTTTACTAAACAAAAAGAGATTCAAGTTGCTGAGCCTAATGCTGAGTGTACTACATGTGAAGCTTGTGTAACTGTATGTCCAACTCATATTGATATTCGTCAAGGTCTTCAGTTAGAGTGTATTAACTGTTTAGAGTGTGTTGATGCTTGTACGACTGTTATGGGTAAACTTGGTAAACCATCTCTTGTAACATGGTCTAGTGATTACGAAATTGTTGATCAAAAAGGTAAAACAAAATACTTCCGTCCTAAAGTTTTAGCTTATATGGTACTTTTAGTTGGAATTGCTATGGCATTAGCATATATGAGTACTACAAAAGAGCATATGCTTTTAAATATCAATAAAGAGACTCGTTTATACTCTACAAAAGTTATGACAGATGGTGAAGTTAGAGTTGATAACTCATACATCTTTTTACTTCAAAATACAGAAAGTAAAAAAATGAAATTTTATTTTGATATTATTCTTCCAAAAGATATCTCAGGTAAGATTACTATTGCTACACCAAGCAAACCTTTTTATGCTACTCCAGGTATGAAAAAGAAAAAAATTGTTACATTAAGAACTTTTGATCATTTAGCTGATGATACTAGGAAAGATACTATTATTCCTATCACTATTCATGCTTATGCAATAGATGCAAATGGTTCAAAAAGTAAGAAAATTTCTGTTATAAGAAAATCTATCTTTGTCTATCCTAAAGAGAGTATTCTAAAAGCCGCTAAATAATTAGTTAAAACGATAAGATAAACTTCTTTCTTTAAGAAGTTTATCTTATTAAAATTTCTTTCTTTTCCCTTCTATCTTATTACATTTTCAATACAATTTTAAATAAAAAATAGATAAATAAGAGGGTAAATATACAAAAGAGTGTTTACAAATACTTATAAGACAACTTTTTGGTATAATTATGTTCTCAATTTAAAATCATTCAAATATAAAGGATTTAGATGTTCGAAATATCTAAATATAAAACATACACAAAAGGTTTACTTGCGAGTATTGCAGTTGCAGTTTTAGCAAGTATTATTACTCACTTTATCTCTTTTAGTACATCTACTGTAGCTATCATCGTTGGGATGATAATAGGAAATAATATGTATGGTACTTTCCATGGAGAAGGTTCTGAGTTCAGAAGTGGTGTGAAGTGGGCAGAAAAAGATTTACTAATGTTTGGTATCGCTCTTATGGGAATAAATCTTAACTTTACAATGTTGGCAAATTTAGGTTTTCAAACTATTTTAATTATAGTTTTAGGAATGTCATTTACAATCTCTATGGGTATTTTTTTGGGAAAACTTTTTAAACTTAACTCTAAACTCTCTCTTATGATAGGGATAGGAAATGCTGTTTGTGGAAGTTCTGCTATTGCGGCTACATCGGGTGTGGCTAAGGTGAAAAATGATGATATTGGTGTGAGTATAGCACTAGTGAACCTTATGGGTACTGTTGGTATATTTTTAGTACCATTTTTAGCACATCTATTAGGTTTTACAGATATTCAAGCAGGAGTTTTAACAGGAAACACACTTCAAGCAGTGGGACAAGCAGTAGCTGCTGGATTTAGTATTTCTGATGAAGCTGGGCACTATGCAACGGTTGTTAAAATGGGAAGAGTTTTACTTCTTGTGCCTCTTGTTCTTATCTTAATTTATGTTGCAAAAAGAGAGAGTGCGAAGGGTGGAGAGGATGTATCTGAAAAAACAAAAGTTGGAATACCCTCTTTTATAATTTGGTTTGTAGGTTTTTCTATAGTTGCCTCTCTTGGATGGTTACCAAAAGAACTTGAATCACTTATCTCATCTTTAAGCCATTATATTACTCTTATAGCAATGAGTGCTATAGGTTTGATGATACACTTTGGAACAATTATTAAAACTGCGGGAACAGCTTTTAAAGTCTCTTCTTTACTCTTTGCACTACAGTTGATATTTAGTTCATTACTGATAAGTATGTTATAATTTACTAAATAGTTTTTAAGGAGTTAAATGCCATGTCACATCTACCTAGCACACTTAACTCTTTTTGGCTTTGGCGCGAAGTTTCTTCAAAACTTGGCGTTTCAAATCCAGCTTATAAGTACTGGAAAAATACACCAAATATAAAGTTAAATAATAAATATATTTTTATTCAAAAAGAGACTCTTCCTCTTAAACATTTACATATTGAAGAGATTCTTACTGACCTTTCTGGTTATCTTCCAATCAAATTTGCATCTGATCAACTTCATGTAAATGAACATCTTTTTTCATCCGATAAAATGAAACTACATAAAGAGTTTGAGTATAAGTTTGTTGAAGATGTAAAATTTGTAAATATAAAAAAGTTCTTTCGTGAAAATGGTATTAAAGTGACAAAAAATTCTCTTATTCAACTTGCTAAAATAAAAGATTTAGAGTTTACTCCTGAATCAACTTTTTATCGTTTAAAAGATGATTATGGCATTGTGGTGTACGACTGATGAATACATTTTTTATTGAGTTTCGTGATCCCCTTTTCTCTATAATTATATTTTTTGTAATTGTTTTTATGATTACATTTTTTTCCTATTGGTGGAGTAGATATAAAAGTAGAGAGGACTCAAAGTATTTAGATAAGTTTCTGAAGCAGTTTCGTACTCTGCCCTCCAAAGATGAGTTAAAAGTTCTTATATCTAGTGGTGATTTATCTGAAAAGTCGTGGTTACTTCTTGCTCAGTCATATTACAAAAATGGTGATTATGAAAAAAGTATCGAAATTTATCATGAAATTTTAAATGTGGGGAGTATTGAAAATAGAAGAGATACTATGTTCTTACTTGGAAAAACATATTTTAGAGCGGGATTTTTAGAACGTTCTAAACAAGTTTTTATAAGTATTTTAAAAACAAATCCTCGAACACCTCAAGCATTAAATTACCTCTTACTTGTTTATGAGTATATGAAAGATTATAAAGCAGCATTAGATGTTTTAGAACCTCTTGATGAGTTAAGTATTGATATTGAATTAGATAGTGTTTACCTTGAGATGATGGCACTTTTAAATACAAGAGATTTTTCTCAAGAGGAAAAAGTAGAAAAATTATTGCTGATATATAAAAAAACACATCAACTTCCTTATATAGTATTTGAGTATCTTTTTCGTGTAAATCCGAGTTTGGCTTGGGAGAATTTTGATAGCTCAAAAAGTGAAATATTAACGGATATTCTTTGGGGTGTTGAGTTCAAAAATTTGAATTTAGATATAATTTCACAGAACGGATATTTAAGAGAGCTTTATAGTGCAAGAGGGGATATAAACCTTGCTCAATCAAGCTCTGTATTTGAGTTTGATGTACTCATTAAACTTAAGGGGAAAGCGAATGCAACTTTGAGTTTTGAGTATATGTGTGATGCTTGTAATCAAGTTTTTCCATTTGCATTTAATCGTTGCTCCTCTTGTCATAGTGTAGATACTTCTCGTGTAGAGTGGAGTTTAAGTAAAGATTATTATAAAAACCTTAGCGAAGAGAACAACTCTTTTCAATAAAAGAGTAAAAAAAAAGAGAGAATTATGAATAAGAAGATAGAAATACTAGAGCAAGAACTCGGTTATGAGTTTAAAGATCAAAAGCTCATTATCGAAGCGCTGACACATAAAAGCTATAAACAGCCCTACGATAATGAGCGCTTAGAATTTTTGGGAGATGCTGTTTTAGACCTTATTGTAGGTGAGTATCTTTTTGTAAAATTTAGAAAATCAGATGAGGGTAAACTCTCTAAAATAAGAGCATCTCTTGTAAATGAGACAGGTTTTGATAAACTTGCTCGTTCTTTAAAACTGGGTGACTATATACTACTCTCAAATGCTGAAGAGAACAATGGTGGTCGTGAAAAATCTTCTCTACTCTCAAATGCATTTGAAGCTGTTATGGGAGCTATTTATCTTGAAGCAGGACTTGATATAGTTGGTAAAATTGCTATAGATTTGATAGAGTCTAACCATGAAGAGATTTCACTTGATTCTCTCTTTCGTGATTTTAAAACAACACTACAAGAGCTGACACAGGCTAGATTTGGGATTACACCTGAGTATAAGGTTCTAGCATCTCGAGGACCAGATCATCTTAAAGAGTTTGAAGTTGGTGTTTTTATAGAGGGAAGAGAGTATGCACGAGCTATCGGTAAGAGTAAAAAAATCGCTCAACAGGTAGCAGCCGAAGAGGCCGTAGCACTTCTTAAGAAGGAAAAATAGTGAATAGTTTTGGAATGAAGTTACAGTTTAGTACTTTTGGCGAGTCTCATGGAAAGGCTATTGGATGTATTTTAGATGGACTTCCTGCTGGACTTAAAATAGATGAAGAGTATATTCAGAGTGAACTTGATCGTAGAAAGCCTGGTAAAAGTGAATTTGAGACAGCTAGAAAAGAGGCAGATAAGGTAGAGATACTTAGTGGTGTGTTTGAGGGTTTAAGCACGGGTACCCCTATTGCTATGATTATTTTCAATACAAATCAGAAATCAAAAGACTATACAAACATAAAAGATGTTTTTCGTCCTGGACATGCTGATTTTACTTACTTTCATAAGTATGGGCTACGTGACTATCGTGGTGGTGGAAGAAGCTCTGCTCGAGAGACTGCTGCTCGTGTGGCTGCTGGTGCTATCGCTAAGCTTATGTTACAAGAGTTAGGGATTAGTGTAGAGAGTGGTATTTGTGAGGTTGCTGGGATTAAAAGTGAAGAGTTTAACTACGAGAGTGCAAAAAGTAGTATTATCTATGCACTTGACAAAAATGTAGAAGAGGCTCAAAAAGAGGCAATTTTAAAAGCTAAGAACGATCATGACTCTGTAGGTGGTGTTTCACGAGTACTTATTCAAGGTGTACCTATCGGTCTAGGTCAGCCACTTTACTATAAACTTGATGGTGTTCTAGCAGATGCTATGATGGGTTTAAATGCTGTAAAAGCTGTGGAGATAGGTGATGGTGTTTTAAGCTCTCGAGCCTTAGGTTCACAAAACAATGATGAGATTCGTGCAAATGGGTTTGAATCGAATCACTCTGGTGGAATCCTTGGTGGAATTAGTAATGGAGATGATATTGTGCTCAATGTTTACTTCAAACCTACCCCTTCTATCTTTAAAGAGCAACATACAGTTACTACGGAGAATAAAGAGGTTGATTTTTCACTTAAAGGAAGACACGATCCTTGTGTAGCGATACGAGGAACAGTAGTATGTGAATCTATGGCAGCACTAGTGATAGCTGATATGTTACTACTCAATATGGGATCAAATATGCAAGGTGTAAGTAAATACTATAAATAAGGGGTTATCTATGTCAAAAATATATAAGGAAGAGAATGGAGATGAGTGGTTTTTTCCTAGTGGTAGTTATATTTTAAGTGAAACAGATGCCAATGGAATAATTATTTATGCAAATGAACTTTTTTGTGAATTAGCAGGATATACTTTAGAAGAGTTAATAGGAGAACCTCACAATATTATTCGTCATCCTGATATGCCTCGAATAGCGTTTGCTGGATTGTGGGATGATGTTCGTAATAAAGGGTTTTGGACAGGTATAGTAAAAAACTTAAGAAAAGATCGTGGTTTTTACTGGGTACATGCTACAGTTTTACGTCGAATACATAGTGATGGTAGTATTACTTATCTATCTGTAAGAGGTGTAGCAAGTAGAGTAGAGATAGCTTCTTGTACAACTCTTTATGCAGAGTTAAAGTCTAGAGAGTGATGATTTAAAAATCATCATCTCCAAACTCATTCTCTAATTCTCTTTGATATTTTGCATCTACTTCTTGTTTTAGTTCTGTTTTAGATAAAACAGCTTCATGTAAAAACTCTCCAAAAAATGTTTTTGATTCTGTTTTAGCAAGAAATAGATATATACCTGTAATAAGAGCAATAACTGTCAAAAGAGCTATAATCTTCTGCATAGGATTAAACATCTGAATAGGCTCTCTTTTACGAATCTCGCAGACTCCTCCTGGACAGTGTTTAGGATCTTCTTTAATTATGAGTTTATAAAGCATACAACCAACACAAATAGCAAAAGCACTCTCTAAAAACATAAGAGCTATACAGAGCACACAAACAAGAACTTTGTAAAAAGTAATATCCCAATGAAGTACAAACCAATAGACCATTGGAAATGATATAAACCAACCAAGCATCCATGCAAAACGTTTTTGAATTGCACCTACATACTCTGGTCTCTGATTTCGTACAATAAATTTTCCTAAGAGTAAGGAAGGAGAATATCTAGGATTAAAAACTCTTGCTACAAAATCAAACCAAAGAAATGCTAGATAGACTCGTGCAACTATGATATGGTTAAAACCGATACCAATAAATATGACTATTGTTCCTAGCATTGCAAGTATACCTGCGGCTGCTCTAGCCTCTTTTTCATTTATAACGGGAATATCATATCCAGGAACTTTCTCCCCATAATTAGACCAAAAACTTTTAAAACTCAAATAATCTCCTATAAATTATATTTAAATTATTACTATTGAATCATATCGTTAACGATAGCTTCAAGCATTCCCTGTGCTTCAAGAAGGGGTTTCGTAGAGTTGTCATCACTGATATCAAGAGTAGTTATCCAGTTTTCAACTGATAAAAATCCCATATGCATCTGATCTTCTCCTGTTTTTTTGTAAAGATAAAAAGAACATGGAGCCCAAGCACCAGCTTCTGGGTGCATTTTTGAAACTGGGTAAATTACATCAAATTTGCAAAAAGAGTAAGTGTGATAAAAGTCATATACATCTTTATAACCCTCTTTATCAAAAATCTCTTCTTGAACATCTGTATAGTTTGGAACTAAGAAACCTAATGGTTCTAATTCACCTTCAAGCTCAGCTTCAAACTCCTCTATAAACTCTTCAGGAGATTGACTATCAAGTTCAAGTTGGGCAACAAATGTTGTAGCTAAACTCTTTTTAGGAAATTTAACCCTGTAGTCTAACTCTTTAAAAGAACCATTTGGCATTGCAGTTTTAAGACCTTTTTGAATAAGTGCTGCATATGCTATTAAGTCTGGATCATTAAGTGGGATATTTGCTACTCTAGCCATTCCATTAATATTTAATGTTGCTATATTCATTGAACCATCTTTAGCTTCCCAAATAGACATAGTTAGGGGAGTTAAAGCACCAAAGTTTGGATATTTTTTAAGTAGTTTAAATGTTAAATTATTATTTAGATATATTGCTAAATTATATATTTTATAGGGAACAGTTTTAAATCTAGTTTTGAAGGGCTTATTCATATCATTGTTACTAGGAACACTTAATCCTACAGATTCAAAAGCATCTTCTATTGATTTTGTTGTAACCTTAGCATCGTTATTTAGAGTAGAAAAGAGCTGAACATTCTGAAGTTTTTGAGGTTTCATGGGAACTTTTACTGTTTCATTACAAGCAGCTATAGAAATTGCGATGAATACAGATATAATTAATGTATATATTTTTTTCATATTTATTCCTTTTCATGAAAAGAGTAACTTTCATTCTAGCATTATTTATATATAAATTATATTAATAATTTAGAATTTCTACTTTATCACCTAGCTTTATTTCAGAACTTCCATTTATTAGTTTAACAAATATTCCTCTGTCATTTTTAAGAAGTTTTGGTAGTTTAGAATTTAGTGAAGATAGCCCTTTACATAGGGTACAGTTTTGAGTTATCTCTAAGAGTGTATCGCCAATTTTAAGTCTATCTCCATGTAGTAAAGAGTATGGATTTATATCTATTAAAATATTTTCACCTAATGCACCAGTTTCTAAAGGAATACTATTATCCTTGCTTAATGTGTAGCTATGCTGAGAGCTTAAAAGAATAGCACGCATTGGATCTTTAGCATAAAATTTATCACCAATTATTCCATCTGCATCTACCTGAATTGATTCAACGCTAAGACGAGTTTTTTTATCACTGTTTTGTGTAATAAAGAGTTCTATTACTTTACCTGTCATATTAATTACCTGTTGTATTTTCTAAAATATTGATTTTGAGAGAGTGGAGAAGTATGAAGTGTAGTAGGGTGGTAAATAATAAGCATAAAGCTTATTATTTAATTTTACCCTTACCTTTACCCGTTTTACCTTTACGGTCAATCCAAGTCATAAGTAGTTTATCACCTTTTTTAAAGTTACCTTTGAATTGGAACTTAAAAATAGGGTTTTTAGATAAGAATTGAGATGTTGACATCTCTATAACAGTCTCACCATTTACAGTACCTGTAATGTAAGTAATAAAGTTGGCATCATCTCTGTTACCACTCTTTTTTTCCATTTGGTTGTATGTACTCATCTCATGTTTAGCCATTGCTTTAACTTTAACAATACCATTTTTTAATTTTGCTTTTACTTTCATTGATCCCATAATTTACCTTTATAATTAATTTTTATTGTTGTTAAGGGATTAACCTTCACAACCACCAAGTGCAACATCTAAAGATTGTTTAGCAGCATATAACTTACCATCTTTACCTTCAGCAACAATAGTAATAGTACCTGGTTTACCCATTTTAATCTTAATTGAGTAAATATTTACACTATATTTATTTGTTGTAATTGCCATAACAGCAGCTTCTGGATTTGCATCTTGAAATACTGCAATTGATTTGATATCTTTATCTGTTGAAAAATCAACAGGAATAGCACCACCATTACTTGCAACTTTAGGAGCAGTTACTTTAACACCTTCCATTACTAGGTCTGTTGAACCGTACATAGCTTTAATAGCATCATCAACTGTGTGAGCAGTCCATACTGCAGGTCTTGTTTTTCTATAGTCTTCTGCTTTTACACTCGCTGGAACTGTAGCTAAAGCTAAAGCACCAAGTGTCATACTTAAAAAATTTCTTCTTTCCATAATTCTTCCTTGTTATTAAGTTTATTTGCCGCTGATTAAGTAATCAACAACTGATTTAAAGTCTGCATCTGAAAGTGTAGACCCACCTTTTGGAGGCATACCACCATCTGTTCCATGAATAGCACTTGCATAAACCTTATCCATACCTTTTGAAGTATATGGCGTCCATTCTGAAGGGTTAGCAAAAGCTGGTCCAACACCGTTACCGTGACACATTGCACAGTTGTCAGTATAAACAGCTTTTACATCAAGTACTACTTTCTCTTTTGGTAAATCTCTTTTATCACTCATTGGAGGTAAGAAATCTTTGATACCACCATTTTTGATATGTACAATTTTAGCACTTTTATCTTGACAGTTTGTCATACAACGATCACTTGGGTTTACTTTAATAGCACCAAAGTTTTTTGGATTAGCATAGTAAGCACGAACATTATTTAAAGCATTTGGACCATCTATATTTGGTTCAAAACCATTTACATTTGGCATTATTACTTCTAAAAATTTCTTGCGATCAAGTACATACTCATCATCAACTTCTACACCATTGATTTCAAATTCATTGATATTTAAAATGTATGCAACAAGTGCATATACTTCATCATCAGTTAAAGTTTTAGACTTTGGATGAGGCATACCATCTCTAATGTACCACCAAAGTGTACTTACTTGTGGCCAGTATGAACCAAAAACACGTACAGGACCATCAGCTTCAGGATCTTTCCATCTGTTGTTAGTTAAAGTCTTTTGAAGCTCATAAGCATTCCCTTTTGAAAGTGATGGGTAACCACCTCCACCAGAACCAAAGTCACCGTGACAAGATACACATTTTGACTCATATATCTCTTCACCCTCTTCAACTGAACCACTCCCTTCTGGAAGACCTGTTCCATCTGGCATTACATCTTTATTCCATGCAGCTAACTCATTAGCAGTTGGAACACGACCATTGAAAATTTTAGGTGCATCAGCTGCAACTTGTGGGTTTACATCATAAGGACCTGTCTTGTCATTTACTACAGGATATGTAGAACCACCATCAATAGTAGCTTTTCCATCTTTTTCTGTTGTATTACCTGTAGAAGTAGAAGCACTTCCACCCATACAACCTGCTGTTATGATTGCTAAAGCTGCTGCTGTAGAAGCTATAGTTAATAATTTACGATCTAATTTGAACATGATTTACCTCTCCTTTAGCATTTACTTCCCAAGTCTCTACCGCATTTCTGTGGTAAACTGATTCAACACCCATTACACTAACTTCTTGGTCAATTGTTGGTTGAATATATCCAGCATCATCCATAGCACGTGATGTAAGAAGTAGTTGTTTTCCATTAATTTGGAAATTTTTTGGAATCTTATAGATATAAGACCAACGAGTCCATGATTTTGGAAGTACTAAACCTTTGAGTTTAGCTTCTGTATAGTTTTCACCACCATCAAAAGATAAATCAACACCAGTAATAGTTCCCATTCCAGACCATGCAAGACCTTCAATCTCTATAAGATCACCCTCTTTAACATTTGTCCAATCAATTTCTGGAGATGGAGATGTAACAGTAGAGTTTACTTCATTTGCATAGAAATGTTGTATAGCTTTACCAGTTGGTTTAAGAGCAGTATATTTAGAAGTTTCTTCTTTACAGTACCAAGGCTCAGTAGCAAACTCTAAACGTTTTAGCCATTTAACACATAAGTTACCTTCCCAACCTGGAAGTAAGATACGTACTGGATAACCTTGTTCAGGACGAAGTGCTTCACCATTTTGACCCCAAACGATCATAGCATCATCAAGAACTTTATCTATAGGAATAGTTCTACCCATTTCAGAGTTATCAGAACCTTCAGCTAGCATCCATTGTGCTTCTGGCTTAAGACCAAGATCAGCGAGGATAGTTTTAAGATAAACACCAGTCCACTCAGCACAAGACATAAAACCTTTTGCAAATTGTACAGAGTTAAACTGTGGTCCACGCCACTCTTGTCCACCATTGGCAGGACACTCAATAAAGTGAGTACGAGTTACAGATGGGTATTTTTTTAGTTGCTCTAAAGTAAGAACGATAGGCTTCTCAACTAAACCATGAATCATTAAGCGATATTCATGTGGATCTACGTGTGCTACACCACCATGAGAACGTGAGAAAAATAGACCATTTGGTGTAATAATCCCCATTGACTCTTGAATTGGTGTTACAGCAATAGATGCTCTGAAGTTACCAGATGCTAAAAGTTTTGTATTTCTTCTTAATACATTGTGCTCATATTTTGATGGCAGTCCATATCTATTTTTAGTTACTGGATCTCCCCAAACTTGCCCCCATGGTACATGGTGCATGATAGCTGGGTCATCAGCTCTAGCGTTTGATGATATAAGTGATGTTCCCGCAAGAGCAGTTACTGACATAGCTGCTTTTTTGAAAAAATCTCTTCTATCAATCTCTTGATTAGATTTTTTATTATCCACATTTTCTCCTTTAAAGGTTGTTATTACTTATTATATAAATGAATATTTATTCTTAATTTTACAGAGGTAAAACTTTTACTCTCATATTATGCCATGTTATACTTAATCGTAAATTTATAAAATGAGTTATAAGAGTAATTAATGAGATAAAAATGTGATGGTGATTGTTTTTTAGGTAAATGGGTTACAAAATGAAACATTAATTGTCTGAATTATCGCCTTATAATAGATATAAGTAGGTAGTTTTGATTCACTTTGTCTTCAAAAAATACTACAGTATACTCTTCATGTTGTATATCTCGAATATTTTCATCATTAAAATAGATAGAACTCTTATATTTATGAGCTTTTGTTTGGATATTTATAATAATAGTATCGAGATAGAGTTTGAAAGCTTTGGCTGCTTTAAAATCTTCATTTGCAAAAAGAGAAAGAATCTCTTTGAGTTGTGTTTCATAAAGGGGAGTACAGAGTATATTCATTATTTCTCTTTTGTATTTAACCAGTCTGAAATCTCTTTCATACTAGTAAAATATTGTTTAGCAGTTGAGTTATCTACTTTATAGGCTTCAAGTGCATCTTGCATCTTTTTCTGAATATCTTGCTTTTGAGACATATTTATTCGTCTTCATCTTTAGAAGTAGCTACTTTTATACCGTAAAAAGCATCAATCTCTTCACTATGTGTTGTGATGTCATCTATTGCATCTTCATAAACTTCTACTTTCGCTTCATCTTCATCTTCATCATCTGCAGCAGTTACTGCTTCATTTAAAGAGTCCATAATTAGAAAAGATTTAAATGGTGTTCCATATTTATAAACTATTTCACCACCCATTTTTCCTTGGTAAAGTACAGTAGCACTTAATGCAAGAAGAGCGATAACTGCTGCAACTTGAATAATGTATCTCTTTAATTTACATGCAACTATTGAAACTACTGCTATGATTGACATACCGATAGCTAACTGCAGACCAAGTGCTTTATGTGCAAGAAGTGTTGCTTTTCCAGCTTCACTTAAATAGTTAAAGATTTCAGGTCCATCTTTAGAACCTGTGTACCATGCAACTATAAGTGCAATTGCTGCAAGAAGAGTACTTCTAGTATAGAGCTTAGAAGCTGATTCTGTTTTTACTATAAGATAGATAACTCCTAAAACAGTAGAGATAAGAGGGAGAACGATAGCAAAGTGTGTTGTTACTGGGTGTAGCATATTTAAATCCTTATTTTAATTATGTATTATATATAAAATATTATATCTAAACAATAGTTAATTATAATAATTTATTATCTTAAACTATTTTTTATCCATTGCATCTTTAGCCGATTTCAATGCAGTGCCAAGTGCTACACGTGCTACACCAAATGCTTGAATACCCATTCGTTTAGCCTCTTGTGCTTTTGGAGACTTGAGAGCTATATCTGCTTTTCTCATAGCATTTTTTGCAAAGTCTGAAAATTTTGCTTTCATAACTTCTGCAGTCTCTTTAGAGATAACCATTAACTCTTCTAAATCATAACTCATTGCCTTATTTAAATCAAGAAGTATTTTTCGAGTTGATTGTGTACTCTCTCCCGCTTGTGTCGCTACAACTTGAGTGAAAAGAACATCTGTTTGGTTTAAATCTTCAATGATAGTGTCATAATCTTCAATGAGAATGTGTTTAGCCTCCACAGGCATAAACTCTAGTCTCTTTTTAAATCTATCAATAGACTTTACAAGACCACTTCTCATTCCTTTAAGTGTAGCTTTTAAAATATCATCTGCTTTTGTTGGAGTAGCTTCTGCAACATCAATAGCTGATACTAAAATAGTAGAGAGAATTTTTCTTATACGGATAGTGTTGAGTGAACCCTCTTTTATCGACTCAAAAGTTATCTCTTTTATAACCTCTGTAGTTGCTTCAACTATATCTCCATCTTGATCTTTTTCTAGTGCAGTGATAAGTGCAGACTCTATCATCTCACTTAAAATATCATAAAGGTCTATAGACTGAAGTTTTACCTGATGAAGTTTTAAAAGTGTATCTTTCTCATTTTCAAACTCATCTTCAAGTGCATGAAATATTTCATATTTAGTATTTTGAAGTGCTTCAGATTTTTTTTCTAACTCTCTTTCAATAGTAGCTTTTTTCTGAAGAAGTTCTGCTACATCATTTGAAAGTTTCTCTGTTTCTACATCTATAATAGAGAGAGTTAAATCTTTTATCTCTTGAAGTGAAAGAGTGTCAATTTTAAGTTCACTCTTTTTGAGTGTTTCTATAACTCTTTGTTGAATTGAGTTTGCCATAGTGTGCTCCTTTAAAGTACCATTTTAATTGCTTGGTGTTTTTTTAATGCTTCGAAGATAAATGTTCTATCATCTTCATTATGAACTAAAAGGTCAAGATTCATACTTGTGTATTTACCTGTTTTTGATTTATTAGAGTGTGTAAGTTTATGCTCTCTCTCATCTATAACATCATGGATGGCTTGTTCAAGAGCTTCTTTTTCTGAAGCTATAACTTTATAGCACCAGTTACATGGATACTCTAAAACTACTTTTTTTTCACTATCGTTTATAATTTCCATTTTTCCCTCCTGATTTCTCTTCAAGTTGAACATTACGAAGAATCATACCTTTGTCTATAGCTTTTACCATATCATAGATAGTTAAAAGTCCAATGCTTGTGCCTGTTAATGCTTCCATCTCAACACCTGTTTGTCCTGTGAGTTTAGCTGTAACGATAAGCTTAAATCCTGGAAGAGAAGGCATCTCCTCGACTTCACAGTTAATACCACTAAGGTTTAAAGGGTGACACATAGGGATTAAATCACTTGTCTTTTTTACACCCATTATCGCTGCAATAACAGCTGTTTGTAAAACAGGGCCTTTTTTAGTCGCTTCACTTACAATAGCATCATAAGCATCTTGACTCATCTCAATCATTCCACTCGCAACTGCAACTCTAGTGCTCTCTTGTTTATCGCTAACATCAACCATTTTTGGTCTTTGGTTCTCATCTAAGTGTGTTAAATTCATATTCAATTCTTTTTATTTTTTTACTATTATAGCGAAGAGGTGTTAACTAATGTTTAAAAATTTGTAGTTCTTTAAGGCTTCTTTATACTCTTTTGGATAATTAAGATTTGAAAAGAGGGTAGTATCGCTAAAATAGAGATACTCGGTAGAGGAGTCTTTGAGTAGAAATCCTAGTTTATGATTATCCTCTTTTTGCATTTTTTGAAATTTTTCTTCAAGTGAACGAAAATATATACCACACAGAGGCTGTATCCCTTGATCTGTTTTTGCAATAACTGCATCAAGATTAGGATGAGATTTGTTTATGAGTTTTGTGATAACACTCTCATTTACAAAGGGAGAGTCAACACTAAGAGCAAAAAAGTTATCACTTCTAAGTGCTTTAAAACTAGCTATAAACCCTGCTGTTGGAGCAAAAGTATCACTACTGTTGTCATCTTCTATAAACTGAGCATCAAAATTGAACTTATTTTTATCTTTACATGAGATATAAACATCGGTAAATATTTTTGAAAGTCTTGAGTGTTGAAACTCTGTAAGGGTCGCGAATGAACCAAAGGGAAGAAGAGACTTATCCTCCCCCATACGACTACTTTTTCCACCAGCAAAGATAACACAAGGAATATTTATCATCTTAATGTCTCGTAAGCTCAGCTTCAATACGTCTGTTTTTTGCACGACCTTTAGGAGTAGAATTGTCTGCAATAGGATTAGCTTCTCCTCTTCCCTCTACGGATAACTGTCTTGTTTTTACACCCTTAGCCTCTAATGTATAGACTACTGAAAGAGCTCTTTTTTTAGAGAGTTCTTTATTGTATGTTGGATTTCCAATATTGTCTGTATATCCTATGATTTTTACACTGTAGTTTGTATTTTTTTTTAAAAAGTCAGCATACTCTTGAATATTTTTTTCTGAGCCATCTTTAATCATATCAGAATTATTTTCAAATGTTACATTTAATGGAACCGTTTGTGGACATCCATCACTATTTACTTTGGTATTTGGAACTGTATTTGGACAGAGATCTTTTTCATTTAAGATACCATCTCTATCTATGTCAACATCACAACCATTTTTATCTACTTTTGCACCTAAAAGAGTTGCAGGACATATATCTTTAGAGTTTAAAATGGTATCATTATCATCATCTTTATCTACAAAAAGTGCAGGAATAACAGGGATGGTTTCTTTCACTACTTTTACCTCAGAGATCTCTTCTTTCTCAGGTGTTAACTCCTCAAAAGAGAATCTTTTCTGTTGATTATTTCCAAAGGAGAGAGTTAAACCAGCCATAAGAACTAGATTACTATCTGCAAAACCACTATTTAATGTAGAAAACTTTGCCATATATAATGCTTCAAGTTTGAATGCAAAGTTTTCACTAAAAGGAATCTTCGCTCCTGCTCCAGTATCTACAAAAAATCCATTTTCCATGGATGTAGTTTTGCTACTGACTCGCTCATACCCACCACCTACTTTTGCGAAAGGAGTAATATAGCTCATTGCATCAAATGTATAAACAGCACCAAAAGCAGTTCTAATTATTTTTGTATCTTGACCAGAGTTATACTCTACACCATCGGAATAAAGAATAGAGAATTCAGGACTAATATTGGAAATAGGGGAGTTAAATTGAACTTCAAGTCCAAGAAGAGGATAGCCATTATCTTTAATGTTGAGATTACCTTCTGCTATGTTGTAGCCAATCATTGGTGAAATTTCAACTATTTTTTGTGCAGAAAGAAGTAGAGTTCCAGCAAGAAGTGCTGGAATTAGAAGAAGTTTTTTCATAGTGAGTCTATCCTTAAATATTTTTAAATATTACTCTATTTAAGAGATGAGATAAAAATCTCTTATCTAGGATCTGAGATATAACCAGTAATTGCGGAGATAGCAGCTACAGCAGAGTTTGCTAAATAAACTTCAGAACTACGGCTTCCCATACGTCCAACAAAGTTACGGTTTGTCGTAGAAACGGCTACTTCATTATCCCCAAGGATTCCCATGTATCCACCAAGACAAGCCCCACAAGTAGGATTACTTACAACTCCACCAGCATCTATGATTATATCCATATACCCAAGTCTATACGCTTCTTTAAGGATTTTTTGAGTTCCGGGTGTTACTATAAGACGAACATCTTCATGAACTCTTTTGCCCTCTAATATCTCAGCAGCAGTTTTGAGGTCACTTAAACGCCCATTTGTACAAGAACCGATAAATGCTTGATCTATTTTGATTTTGTCACTTACTGCTTTTGAAATTGGGTGACCATTTGATGGTAAAAATGGATAAGCGATAACAGGTTCAAGGTTTGCTACATCTATCTCTAAAGTCATGCAGTAGTTTGCATCCTCATCAGAGTGGTGAATACGAGGTTCACGAGCTAGGTTTTTATCTGCTAAAAACTCTTTTGTAACATCATCATAAGCTACGATTCCACTTTTTGCACCAGCTTCGATAGCCATGTTACACATAGAAAATCTATCATCCATTGTTAAGTGCTCTATAGTAGAACCTGTGAACTCTAAAGTTTTGTAAAGTGCTCCATCAACTCCAATCATACGGATGATTTCTAGGATAATGTCTTTTCCTGTAGTATGAAGATTTGGTTTTCCACTAAGAACTACTTTGATAGACTCAGGAACTTTAAACCAGTTTCCTCCACTTATCATCGCAAACGCCAAGTCAGTTGAACCCATACCCGTTGAGAAAGCACCTAAAGCACCATGAGTACAAGTGTGTGAATCTGCACCGATGATTACATCACCCGGAACTACAAGACCTTTTTCAGGTAAAAGAGCATGCTCAATTCCCATATCTTTTTCATCAAAAAAGTTTTTAAGTTTATGTTTTTTTGCAAAATCACGGCTAATTCGTGCTTGATTTGCAGATGCGATATCTTTTGCAGGGATGAAGTGGTCAAGAACGATAGAGAAACCATCTGGATTTGCTAGTTTTGTAGCACCACTAAGATTAAATGCCGAAATAGAGATAGGAGTAGTAATATCGTTACCGATAACCATATCGATGTTTGAACGGATGATCTCTCCAGCAAAAACATCGTGACCTACATGTTGTGAGAATATTTTTTCAGTTATAGTTTGAGCCATAATAAACCTTTAAATATATAATTAATTTCGGGATTATACCATTTAAGGTTTAAAGTTATTAAATATATAAATAATTAGCTGATTTTCTAACGAAACCGTTTAAAAACTTTCTTAAAATCAAGTTCTACTTTACAGAGTGTTTCCTCAAATTTATACTTCTCAGAACTAAAGTCACCCTCTTTGTTATACTTAGAATCTATGAGTTTAAAAACTTTTGCATATAAATCATCAGGATAAACTAAAATGTAGTACTTTACTTTTTCTGCTTCATAGATAGAAAATTTATATTTCTCATCTCTTTTAGCAGTTGATTTACTTAAAATCTCTACTATGATTTCAGGTGCTTTAAGTAAGTGGCTTTCGTTTTCTTCATTGCAAGTAAGAACGATGTCGGGACGCAAGATAGTATCATCAGCAATTTTGTAATCAACTTCACCTAAAACTTCACACTCTGAACACTCATCAATCTCATCTACTAAATAGCGAATGATTTGACTTGCTAAACTCTGATGTTTTCTCATAGGAGCAGGAGACATAGCAACAGGAACTCCGTCAAACAACTCCCAATTTCCTTCCCACATCTTATAATCATCGTACGTATATCCAAGATCTTCTAGTTTTAATGCACCCATATTTTTATCCTATTTTGTTTAGCTTTTTAAATAGTATATTTTAAAGCTTTTTTTATAAAATCAGTAGAGCAGAAAAACATAGCTATAAAGATAGGGTTGAGAGTTACTTCATCGTCTGAAATTTTTTCAAACACTTTAAAGTTAAAACCACTACCATCATTTTGATTTTGAGGAGTTACTACAAACTCAATAGGAGTTAATGCTCTTACCATATTGATAATATTTTTCTTTTTTTTCTGACTCTCTATATCTACAATATTGAAATTAGGATTTTCAGAGCTTTTATGTAAATCTAAAATAGACTGAATTAAATCTACTTTATCTTTAAAAACTACCTTATTCCATTTGATAATAGTATTGTTAGATGCAACTTGTGAGTTCTTTTCACTTAAAGCATGAGGTTTTTTACTCTTCATCGCTTCAATAAGCCCTAAAAGAAAGTTCGTTCCCCCAACATTCTCCGCTGCTTTTGTCATAAAAAGATGAATCATCGCTTTTGTTTCTTCGTTTTGTTTGTTAAAATTACACATAAATATTTATTCCTTATAGTGTAGTATATCATTTTTCTATAGCTGTTTCAATTCTTAAACTAAATATATCATCAGAATTACTTAAGCTTATCATAATGTCAAAGCTATTATTATGTCGTAAATCAAAAGAGGACAAAAATTGTCTTGTTTAAAAAAGAATGAAAATCATTCTTAATTAAGAGGAAAAAATATGAATGTATATTTAGATAATAATGCCACTACAATGACAGATCCATTAGTAGTAGAAGCTATGCTACCGTTTTTTAGCGAGTTGTATGGTAACCCTAACTCACTTCACAAGTTTGGAACTGCATCTCATCCTGCGATAAGCAAGGCTATAGATCAAGTTTATACAGCTTTAAATGCATCTGATGCTGATGATATAGTTTTTACATCGTGTGCAACAGAGTCAAATAACTGGGTTTTACAATCAGTTTTTATAGATCATATTGTAAATGGTGACAAAAATCATATAGTGACAACAGAAGTTGAACATCCATCAGTTCTTGCTACATGTCAGTTTTTAGAGGAGCAGGGTGTAAAAGTTACTTATCTTCCTGTTAATGATCAAGGAACTGTTGAAGCACATACTGTTAAAAGTTTCATTACTGAAAAAACAGCTCTTGTAAGTATCATGTGGGCTTCAAATGAGACAGGTATGATTAACCCTATTGAAGAGATTGGTGAAATTTGTAAAGAGAAAGGTGTACTTTTTCACTCAGATGCTGTTCAAGCAGTTGGAAAAATTCCAGTTGATCTTCAAGCAGTTCATGTTGATTTTGTTTCATTTTCGGCACATAAATTTCATGGACCAAAAGGTGTAGGGGCTCTTTACATTAAAGATTCTCAAGCACTCTCACCACTATTTCATGGTGGGGAGCAGATGGGTGGACGTCGCTCAGGGACACTTAATGTTCCCTACATAGTTGGAATGGGTCTAGCGCTGGAACTTGCGACTAAAGATATTCAGACAACAATGGCTAAAATCCGTGCTAAACGTGATCGTTTAGAAGATGCTCTTGTAGAGCTGAGTGACACATTTGTTGTTGGTGATAGAAGTAACCGTACACCAAATACTATTCTTATTTCTATTCGTGGAGTTGAGGGTGAGGGTATGCTTTGGGACTTAAATAATGGTCAAATCGGAGCATCAACAGGTTCAGCTTGTGCATCTGCAGATCTTGAAGCAAATACTGTTATGCTTGCAATTGGGGCAGATAATGAACTAGCACATACAGGTATAAGACTTTCACTCTCTCGTTTTACAACGGATGCTGAAATCGACTATA